>NZ_JAMMKR010000005.1:0-100853 GCF_051703725.1 Salmonella sp. NW645
ATAAATTGTTAAAGAGCAGGTGCGACGCGGCTTTCAGCTCACCGTCGCGAGGTGGCGTATATTACGCTTTCCTCTTTTTGAGTCAAGCCTTTATTTTCGCTTTCCTCACAGACTTCTTAACGAAGCCTTTCTGACCCGGCGGCCTGTATGCCGTTGTTCCGTGTCAGTGGTGGCGCATTATAGGGAGTTATTAGAGCCTGACAAGACCTAAATGCAAAAAAAAGCTCAACCGTTCACTTTTCAAGCAACATTTGAACCAAAAGCCTATTTTCGCCTGGTTTTTAAACAAAAACGAGCCCGTCAGGGCCCGTTTTATTCAAATTTGTGACTTACTGCACTGCCACAATACGATCATCATTGGCTTCAAGGCGAATCACTTTGCCAGGAACCAGTTCACCAGACAGGATTTGCTGCGCCAGTGGGTTTTCGATCTGCTGTTGAATAGCACGTTTTAACGGACGCGCCCCGTAGACCGGATCGTAACCGTTGGCGCTCAACAGTTTCAGCGCCTCGTCGGAGATATGGATTTCATAACCACGTTCTTCCAGACGTTTGTACAGACGCTGCAGCTGGATCTGAGCAATAGAAGCGATGTGTTGTTCACCTAACGGATGGAATACCACAACTTCATCAATACGGTTGATAAATTCCGGACGGAAGTTTTGGCTAACCACACCCAGCACCATCTCTTTCATTCGACCGTAATCCAGTTCGCCAAAGCGCTCCTGAATGAGATCGGAACCGAGGTTAGAAGTCATAATGACCACCGTATTACGGAAGTCGACCGTTCTCCCCTGCCCGTCAGTCAGTCGACCGTCGTCCAGCACCTGCAACAGAATGTTGAATACATCCGGATGCGCTTTTTCCACTTCATCCAACAAGATGACGGAATAAGGACGACGGCGCACCGCTTCCGTCAAATAACCGCCTTCTTCATAGCCGACATATCCCGGAGGCGCCCCGACCAAACGAGACACGGAGTGTTTCTCCATAAACTCAGACATGTCGATACGCACCATCGCGTCGTCGCTGTCAAACATAAAGTTAGCCAGCGCTTTACACAGTTCGGTTTTACCGACCCCCGTCGGCCCAAGGAACAAGAAGGAACCAATCGGACGATTCGGATCGGACAGCCCCGCGCGGCTACGACGTATGGCGTTCGATACTGCGTCAACGGCTTCATTCTGCCCGATCACACGGCTGTGTAACTCTTGTTCCATACGCAACAGTTTTTCACGTTCGCCTTCCAGCATTCTGGCAACCGGAATACCGGTCCAGCGCGCCAGCACTTCGGCAATTTCCGCATCCGTTACTTTGTTACGTAACAGACGCATGGTTTTACCTTCCGACTGGGTCGCGGCTTCCAACTGTTTTTCCAGCTCCGGAATTTTGCCGTACTGCAGTTCAGACATTCGCGCCAGATCGCCCACACGACGCGCCTGCTCAATGGCGATCTTCGCCTGCTCCAGCTCCGCTTTAATAGTTTGCGTACCAGAGAGCGACGCTTTTTCCGCTTTCCACTCTTCTTCTAACTCAGAGTACTGGCGCTCTTTATCGTCCAGTTCTTCATTCAGCATATCGAGACGTTTTTTACTCGCCTCGTCAGACTCTTTCATCAACGCCTGCTGTTCCAGTTTGAGCTGAATAATGCGGCGGTCGAGCCTGTCCAGCTCCTCCGGCTTAGAGTCAATCTGCATACGAATGCTGGATGCCGCTTCATCGATGAGGTCGATAGCTTTATCCGGCAACTGACGGTCGGCGATATAGCGGTGAGACAATGTTGCCGCCGCCACAATCGCCGGGTCAGTGATCTGCACATGGTGGTGCAGCTCGTAACGTTCTTTCAGGCCACGCAGAATAGCGATGGTATCTTCCACTGAAGGTTCTGCGACAAACACTTTTTGAAAACGACGTTCCAGCGCCGCGTCTTTTTCAATGTACTGACGGTATTCATCCAGCGTGGTGGCGCCCACACAGTGCAGTTCACCACGCGCCAGCGCCGGTTTCAGCATATTCCCGGCGTCCATGGCGCCATCAGCTTTACCTGCGCCAACCATGGTGTGCAGCTCGTCGATAAACAGGATGACGTTGCCTTCCTGTTTCGCCAGATCGTTCAGCACGCCTTTCAGACGCTCTTCAAATTCGCCGCGATATTTCGCCCCGGCCACCAGCGCGCCCATATCCAGCGCCAGCACGCGACGACCTTTTAAGCCTTCAGGGACTTCACCGTTAATAATGCGCTGCGCCAGCCCTTCAACAATTGCCGTTTTACCTACGCCCGGCTCACCGATCAAGACGGGGTTGTTTTTGGTACGACGTTGCAGTACCTGAATGGTACGGCGAATTTCTTCATCACGACCAATTACCGGGTCAAGCTTGCCTTGTTCAGCCCGCTCGGTCAGATCGACGGTATATTTTTTCAAGGCCTGACGTTGGTCTTCAGCCCCTTGATCGTTCACGCTTTCACCTCCGCGCATCTGTTCAATTGCCTGAGTGATATTGGCCGTGGTCGCACCGGCTGATTTCAGCAGATCGGTTAACGTGCCGCGAGACTCAAGCGCCGCCAGAACAAACAGCTCTGACGAAATAAAATTGTCCCCCCGTTTTTGCGCCAGCTTGTCGCAAAGGTTCAGTACGCGTACCAGTTCCGAAGAAGGCTGTACGTCGCCGCCGGTACCTTCCACCTGCGGTAAACGGCTCAGCGCCTGATCGATAGCGGTGCGCAACTGGCCAGCATTAATGCCGGCGGAGGTTAATAAAGGACGTATCGATCCCCCTTCCTGGTTCAGCAAGGCGCTCATTAAATGAAGAGGTTCGATGAATTGGTTGTCGTGCCCCAGCGCGAGCGACTGGGCATCGGCAAGAGCAAGCTGGAATTTGTTAGTAAGACGATCCAGACGCATAACTCCTCCCATAACAGGTCAAAATTGCTACTGGAGATTAAATGAGGTCATCCCTCAATTATTCAAGGTGAATGACCTGAATTATGTGAAAAGAAAGTTACCCGTACCGGATCGTCTTGATTCTTTAGGTTATATCAGCCAAATAAAACTTGCCATACGACCTGTCGTCTTGTCGCGACGATAAGAGAAGAAAGTCTCACTTTCGCTAAAGGTGCAGCGATCCCCGCCATAGACATGTTCAACGCCGGTATTCGCCAGACGTTGGCGTGCAAGCTGATAAATATCCGCCAGAAATTTTTCCCCGTGCGGCAAAAATGCGCTATCGGCTTGCGCATCTTTTGCTAAAAATGCGTCACGCACTTCCGGCCCCACTTCAAACGCGGTCGGGCCGATCGCCGGACCTAACCAGGCGATGATATTTTCTGGTTTGTCAGCAAAGCAGGTGACAGTTTCCTCCAGTACGCCTTCACATAATCCGCGCCAGCCCGCATGAGCCGCCGCCACTTCTGTTCCCTCACGGTTACAGAATAGCACGGGCAGGCAGTCTGCCGTCATTACTGCGCAGACGGTTCCTGGCGTATTGCTGTAAGACGCATCCGCACGTTTGGAGGCATAAGGTTCTCCGGTAAGCCTCAACACATTTTTACCGTGAACCTGTTCAAGCCAGACAGGTTTCGAAGGCAGATTGCCCGCCGCAAACAGACGCTTGCGGTTCTCTTCAACATGCTCCGGGTTATCGCCGCAATGCGCGCCCAGATTCAACGAATCGTAAGGCGGTAAACTCACCCCGCCAATACGGGTAGAACTACAGGCTGCGACGCCTTTCGGCAGCGGCCACTGCGGGACAATCAGTGCATTCATAACCAGTCCACATCATCTTTATGATCTTCGAAATCGGCGCGCATCGCATCGATAAGGTCCACCATATCTTGTGGAATCGGCGCGTGCCACTCCATTTCGATACCCGATACAGGATGGTAGAGACGCAGCATCGTTGCATGAAGCGCCTGGCGGTCAAACTTACGCAACGTGGAAATAAACTCTTCCGATGCGCCTTTCGGTGGACGTGGACGACCACCGTAGACCTGATCGCCCACTAACGGGTGCGTAATATGCGCCATATGCACGCGGATCTGGTGCGTACGCCCGGTCTCCAGACGCAGCCTAAGACGCGTGTGCACACGGAAATGTTCCATAATGCGGTAGTGGGTCACCGCCGGTTTGCCCATGGGATGCACCGACATATGGGTACGTTTGGTCGGGTGACGACTGATGGGTTCATTCACCGTTCCTCCCGCCGTCATATGTCCGATCGCGACCGCTTCATATTCGCGGGTGATCTCGCGCAGCTGCAAAGACTCCACCAGGCGCGTTTGCGCCGGAACGGTTTTGGCCACCACCATCAGCCCCGTCGTGTCCTTATCCAGACGATGGACAATGCCCGCGCGCGGAACATCCGCAATCGGCGGATAATAATATAGCAACGCGTTCAGTACCGTACCGTCCGGGTTACCCGCGCCAGGATGTACCACCAGATCGCGTGGTTTGTTGATAACCAGAATATCGTCATCTTCATAAACAATATCTAACGGGATATCCTGCGCTTCAAAACGAATCTCTTCGTCGATCTCCGCATCAATAGCCACCCGCTCGCCGCCTAACACTTTTTCTTTTGGCTTATCGCAAAGTTGACCATTGACCAACACGCGCTGATTCAAAATCCATTCTTTTATACGCGAACGTGAATAATCCGGGAACATTTCGGCCAAAGCCTGATCTAAGCGTTGACCGAGTTGGTTTTCGGAGACCGTTGCGGTGAGTTGTACTCGTTGTGCCATATACAGCTTCTTCGTTTAACGTTGGGTTTTACGGCTTTGCCGTTTAATATAGTGTGCTATTGTAGCTGGTCTTAACCGGGAGCAGGAACAGAGAATCTCCCGTAAAACATTTTGAGGAAAGTCAAAACGTCATGACGCGCATGAAATATCTGGTGGCAGCAGCCACGTTGAGCCTGTTTCTGGCGGGTTGCTCGGGTTCAAAGGAAGAGGTGCCCGATAATCCGCCGAATGAAATCTACGCGACTGCTCAGCAAAAGCTGCAGGACGGTAACTGGAAACAGGCAATAACGCAATTGGAAGCGTTAGATAATCGTTATCCATTCGGACCGTATTCTCAGCAGGTGCAGTTGGATCTTATCTACGCCTATTACAAAAACGCCGATTTGCCGCTAGCGCAGGCCGCCATCGATCGTTTTATGCGTCTTAATCCAACGCACCCTAATATTGACTATGTCATGTACATGCGCGGCCTGACGAACATGGCGCTGGATGATAGCGCGCTGCAAGGTTTCTTTGGCGTCGATCGCAGCGATCGCGATCCGCAACATGCGCGGGCGGCGTTCAATGACTTTTCGAAACTGGTACGCAGCTATCCTAATAGCCAGTACACCACCGACGCCACTAAGCGTCTGGTATTCCTGAAAGACCGTCTGGCGAAATATGAATATTCCGTCGCAGAGTACTATACCGCGCGCGGCGCATGGGTTGCGGTCGTAAACCGGGTAGAAGGTATGCTACGCAATTATCCTGATACGCAGGCCACGCGCGATGCGTTGCCGCTGATGGAAAACGCCTATCGTCAGATGCAGCTGAATGCGCAGGCTGACAAAGTCGCGAAAATTATTGCCGCTAACAGCAAAAACACCTGAAGCAATACCAACAAGCAAAACGGCAGCCTTCCGGCTGCCGTTTTTTTATTCGGTATCTGATGCAACAGAAATGATTTCACTGCAACGCATCCAGTCAAATATGGCCTGCTTTCAGCCATTCCTCAAGTAAAAGATCGCTTCTTCCTGCGATGCCTCACAAAAAGTTCGCCTTGACAAAAAGTGACAAAATAATGTGATTTACATCACACATTTTGACATTAAGAACGGTATGCTGGAATCACCAAGACGGGAAAGACAAGAGGTAAAATTTATGACAATGAACATTACCAGTAAACAAATGGAAATTACTCCGGCAATCCGCCAACATGTCGCAGACCGTCTCGCCAAACTGGAAAAATGGCAAACTCACCTGATTAATCCTCATATCATTCTGTCTAAAGAGCCACAGGGCTTTATTGCTGACGCCACCATTAATACACCGAACGGACATCTGGTCGCCAGCGCAAAACACGAAGATATGTATACCGCTATTAATGAATTGATCAACAAGCTGGAACGGCAGCTCAATAAAGTGCAGCACAAAGGCGAAGCCCGTCGTGCCACCGCATCGGTGAAAGATGCCAGCTTCGTCGAAGCAGAAGAAGAGTAGTCCCTTACATTGAGTGTATCGCCAACGCGCCTTCGGGCGCGTTTTTTGTTGACAGGATTAAAACAGTACGGGTACTGTACTTACGTACACAAAGGAAACAGTTATGAAGCTCACCCGGTTTTTCTTCGCATTCTTTTTTATCTTCCCCTGACCGGGAGGCGTTTCGTCATGTGATAAAGAATGCGAAGACGAACAAGAAGGCCTCCCCCACCGGGAGGCCTTTTTTATTGATAACAAAAAAGGCAACACTATGACATCGGAAAACCCATTACTGGCGCTGCGAGATAAAATCAGCGCTTTAGACGAAGAGTTACTGGCCTTACTGGCAAAACGACGCGCGCTGGCGATTGAAGTGGGACAAGCAAAACTACTGTCGCATCGTCCGGTTCGGGATATCGATCGTGAACGCGCGCTGCTGGACAGGCTCATCCATCTCGGTAAAGCCCACCATCTCGACGCACACTACATTACCCGTCTGTTCCAGCTTATCATTGAAGACTCCGTGCTTACTCAGCAGGCGCTGCTGCAACAACATCTGAATAATACTCACCCTCATTCGGCACGTATTGCGTTTCTTGGGCCGAAAGGCTCCTATTCTCATCTCGCTGCGCGCCAGTATGCTGCACGCCATTTTGAGCAATTTATTGAGAGCGGTTGCGCAAAATTCACCGATATTTTTCATCAGGTCGAAACCGGCCAGGCCGATTACGCCGTGGTTCCGATAGAGAACACCAGCTCCGGCGCTATCAACGATGTGTACGACTTATTGCAACACACCAGTCTGTCGATTGTCGGTGAGATGACCGTCACTATCGATCACTGCGTGCTGGTTTCCGGCGCTACGGATCTGAATACCATCGAAACGGTGTACAGCCATCCGCAGCCGTTCCAGCAGTGCAGTAAGTTTTTGAGCCGCTATCCGCACTGGAAAATCGACTATACCGAGAGTACGTCGGCAGCGATGGAAAAAGTCGCGCAGGCGAACTCTCCGCGCGTCGCGGCGCTCGGCAGCGAGGCAGGTGGCATGTTGCACGGATTACAGGTGCTGGAACGCATCGCCGCAAACCAGACGCAGAATATCACCCGCTTTCTGGTACTGGCGCGCAAAGCCATCAACGTTTCCGATCAGGTTCCGGCAAAAACCACTCTGTTAATCGCCACCGGGCAGCAGGCTGGCGCGCTGGTCGAAGCGCTGCTGGTGCTGCGTAACCACAATCTCATCATGACGAAACTGGAGTCGCGCCCCATTCACGGCAATCCGTGGGAAGAGATGTTTTATCTCGATGTTCAGGCGAACCTGGAGTCGCAGGTAATGCAAAGCGCGCTAAAAGAGCTGGGCGAGATCACGCGCTCAATGAAAGTGCTTGGCTGCTATCCCAGCGAAAACGTCGTGCCGGTAGAACCTGCCTGACGTTCAATAAAACGGCTTTTCTTCATCCCTGCGACGGCTACCTGCAGGGTGAAGATGGCGCCGGAGAGCGGATAATCCGCCACTTCCTGAGCAGACATATTTTCTCTGGTAGTTGTAATAAACAGCGTTTTCATATCTGCGCCGCCAAAGCAAACCATCGTCGGACAACGTACCGGCAACCGGTACTCTTCCAGCTGCTCTCCTTGCGGTGAGAAACGCGCCACGCGCCAGCCGTCAAACATCGCGCTCCAGTAGCACCCTTCGCTATCCATCGCCGCGCCGTCGGGAAGTCCTTCTCCTTCGCCAAAATGGCGAAAAAGTTCACGCTTGCCCGGTTCGCCATGTTTATCAAGTAACGTGCGGTATATCACGCCATTCGGCGTATCGGAGGTATACATCCACTGGTTATCCGGGCTGAACGCCAGGCCGTTGTGTCCCTGGATATCGCACTGGATCACTTTTGCCGTCAGGTCATGATCGATCCGCATCAGCAACGCGCCATTATAGTCACCTGGCGCCCAGAACGTTCCGGCATAAAAACGTCCATCGCCATCAGTGCCGCCATCGTTGAAACGCGCCAGTTTCGTATTAGAGGGATTGTCGCAAACCTTACGCTGCAATAATCCATTTTTATCGGCCAGCCAGATAGCATGACGCATGGCCACAATAAATCCGCCCTGCTCACGCAAGGCAAAACAGCCCACCTCTTCCGGAAACGCCAGCACGCTATGCGTCCCGCTCGCCGGATGGTAACGATGGATCTCCTGTTCCAGGATATCGGTCCAATATAGCGCGCTTTCATCCTCGCTCCATGTGGGACATTCTGGTAGATGTCCGACATAATTAAATAAAACGTGCGGCGTAGTCATAACGGTTCCTTAAACGAAAAAAGCCAGCAAAGCTGGCTTTTAGTATAGATGTCATCATTATGGTCGGCTGTCATTCGCCTGACGCAATAACACACGGCTTTCATTCTGGAAGCGTCTGGCATAATCGCCAAACCAGTGTTCAACTTTGCGAAAACTGTCGATAAAAGCCTGCTTATCACCCTGTTCCAGTAACCCGATCGCATCACCAAAACGTTTATAGTAACGCTTAATAAGCGCCAGATTGCGCTCCGAGGACATAATAATGTCCGCATACAGTTGCGGGTCCTGGGCGAACAGACGCCCGACCATCGCCAGCTCCAGTCGATAAATCGGCGATGATAGCGCCAGAAGCTGCTCAAGCTGGACGTTCTCTTCCGCCAAATGCAGCCCATAAGCGAAGGTAGCAAAGTGGCGCAGCGCCTGGATAAAAGCCATGTTCTGATCGTGCTCGACAGCGCTAATTCGGTGCAACCGCGCGCCCCACACCTGGATTTGCTCAAGGAACCACTGATACGCTTCCGGTTGACGCCCATCACACCAGACCACCACCTGCTTCGCCAGGCTCCCGCTGTCCGGGCCAAACATCGGATGCAAGCCCAACACGGGGCCATCATGGGCCGCCAACATTGCCTGCAACGGACCGCTTTTCACCGATGCCAGATCGACCAGAATACAGTCGGACGGCAGGGGCGGCAGTTGCGCTATGACCTGTTCAGTAACATGAATCGGCACGCTGACGATCACCATTCCGGCATCGGCGACAATGTCCCTGGCGCGCGGCCAGTCCTGTTGTTCCAGAATACGGACCTGATAGCCCGACAGCGTGAGCATTTTTTCAAACAGACGCCCCATCTGTCCGCCGCCGCCCACAATGACGACCGGACGCAGAGAAGGACAAAGCGTTTTGAACCCCTTATCATTTTCGCTGGAGTAAGATTCGCGCATTACCCGGCGCAGGACATCTTCAATGAGATCGGGCGGGACACCGATCGCTTCTGCTTCCGCCCGTCGTGAAGCCAGCATAGAGGCCTCACGCTCTGGCACGTAAATAGGCAGGCCAAAACGGCTTTTCACCTCGCCGACTTTGGCAACCAGTTCCAGGCGCTTAGCCAGTAAATTCAACAACGCTTTATCGACATCATCTATTTGATCGCGTAATGCGGTCAATTCAGCAACCATAACAACCTCTTATGCGACGCGCACCGCCAGCTGGCCGCTCAAATCTTTATGAATTTCACGCAACAGGGCATCGGTCATCTCCCAGCTAATACAAGCATCGGTGACGGAAACGCCATACTTCATTTCGCTGCGCGACTGTTCGGAAGACTGATTACCCTCATGAATATTACTTTCAATCATTAAGCCAATGATTGAACGATTGCCATCTTTAATCTGCGCAACCACAGATTCGGCAACGGCTGGCTGGCGGCGATAATCTTTATTGGAGTTACCATGACTGCAATCTACCATCAGCGAAGGACGTAGTCCCGCCTGTTCCATCTCTTTTTCACACTGAGCGACATCTGCCGGGCTATAGTTTGGCGCTTTGCCGCCACGCAGAATTACATGGCCATGCGGATTTCCCTGGGTTTGCAATAACGCAACCTGACCGGCCTGGTTAATGCCAACAAAACGATGAGGTTGCGCAGCGGCGCGCATGGCGTTAATCGCTGTCGCCAGGCTGCCATCCGTGCCGTTTTTAAAGCCGACCGGCATAGAAAGACCAGACGCCATTTCGCGGTGGGTTTGCGATTCGGTTGTGCGCGCGCCTATCGCCGACCAGCTAAACAGATCGCCCAGGTATTGCGGGCTGTTCGGATCCAACGCTTCGGTCGCTAATGGCAACCCCATATTCACCAGTTCCACCAGTAGCTGACGCGCTATTTTCAACCCGGCTTCCACATCAAATGAGCCATCCATGTGAGGATCGTTAATCAGCCCTTTCCAGCCGACGGTAGTCCGCGGCTTTTCAAAATAGACGCGCATTACCAGATAGAGGCTATCGCTGACCTCTGCGGCAAGGGCTTTAAATCGACGGGCATATTCCAGAGCGGTTTCAGGATCGTGAATAGAACAAGGACCGCATACCACCAACAGACGCGGATCGCGCCCGGCAATAATGTCAGAAATGATTCCCCGGGACTGCGCTATCTGCGCTTCCTGCGCCAGACTCAACGGAAAGGCCGCTTTAAGCTGCTCCGGCGTCATTAATACCTGTTCATCGGTGATACGTACGTTATTCAGCGCGTCTTTTTGCATGATGGCGATCCTGTCTTTTCTTGTTTGCGATAGTTGATCCTCCACGAGGATGTTTAAACCATACCACAAAAAGTAAAGATTTCAATCCATATCACGTAAAATAAACTTTACACCATGCACAATCGTCGATTAAACCCCTTCATTTCGTATCAAAAACTTTACACAACAAGTGAATTATTTTATTCCCAGCCTCAGAAAAGCGGTAAAATGAGCGATGCTCGCTATTTTTTGATTATTTTTTCTCCGCACACATATTTTTACTTTCTGATATAGGGTGATTAATACCATTATCACAAGAATTTAATATCAGGGATGCCATTTAAATTATTCATATTATCAATAAGAAATAATGACGATATGGCAAAATAATGTTATTTTGCTACAAACAATCACGGATGTATTTTAATGCTTTACGACTGAAGATGGTGGGGACTTGTTAATGCGTTTTTCTCACCGATTTATCCTTCTGTTATCGCTATTATTAGCAAGCTTGCCTCTGTATGCTCAACGCGTCACGGAAGAAGAGAAATCCGTACGCGCCATCGTCTCCGGTATCGTCAGTTATACACACTGGCCGGCGTTATCCGGGCCGCCAAGGCTATGCATATTTTCATCTGCGCGTTTTGTCAGGGTACTTAGCGAAGAGGCTGACTGGGCTTTCCCTTATCAACCGCTTGTCATCCGTACCACACAAGAAGCCCTGAGCGCCCACTGTGATGGTTTTTACTTTGGCAATGAATCGCCAGCTTATCAGGTGGAGTTAACGCGTCATTATCCCGTTAATGCCTTGTTATTAATTGCCGAGCAAAATGCCGAATGTATTATTGGCAGCGCATTTTGTCTGATCATTAACAATGATGAAGTCAAATTTTCCGTCAACCTGGACTCCCTCTCGCATAGCGGCGTGAGAGTGAATCCAGAAGTATTAATGCTTGCACGGAATCAAAAGCATGAATAAGGAATTTTCTCTGTCCAGACCAACATTTAAACGCACACTACGGCGGATTAGTATAATCAGCGTGCTGCTTACGATGACATTGATCTGGCTATTAATTTGCGTTGCGTCTGTCCTTACGCTCAAACAGTATGCGCAAAAGAATCTCGATTTGACCGCCGCCACAATGGCCCATAGCCTTGAAGCGGCACTGGTATTTTCCGATAACACGGCCGCAGCGGAAACGCTCGCCACACTGGGACGCCAGGGACAATTTTCAGCGGCGGAGGTCCGCGATAAAAATGGCCGTATTATCGCCTCATGGCGCTATGATGCGCGAGCCGCAGACGATAAGCTCATTGGCTTAATTAGCCACTGGCTTTTTCCATTGCCGGTATCACAACCCGTCTGGCACAACGGCAGGGCCATCGGCGAAGTACGGCTTGTCGCCCGCGACAGCCTTATTGGTCATTTTATCTGGCTATCGCTGGCAGTGCTGACAGGATGTATTCTGCTGGCATCCGGCATTGCCCTGCTGCTCACGCGTTATTTACACAATGGCGTTGTGGATGCGCTGCAAAATATTACTGAAGTTGTACACGACGTTCGCACTAACCGAAATTTTTCACGCCGGGTACCTGATGAGCGTATTGCGGAATTTCACCTGTTTGCGCAGGATTTCAATAGCCTTCTGGATGAGATGGAAGAATGGCAGCTACGGCTTCAGGCTAAAAATGCCCAGTTACTACGTACCGCGCTGCACGATCCGCTGACGGGGCTTGCCAATCGCGCAGCATTTCGCAGCTGTATTAACGCGCTGATGAAGGACAATTCCGCTCGTAGCAGTTCGGCATTGTTATTTCTGGATGGCGATAACTTTAAATATATTAATGATACCTGGGGACATGCGGCAGGCGACCGGGTACTTATAGAGGTTGCCAAAAGATTAGCGGAATTCGGTGGTAGCCGTTATCAGACTTACCGACTCGGCGGCGATGAATTTGCGATGGTGCTTTACGATGTACATTCGGAATATGAAGTACAACGTATTTGCGCAGCGCTATCCCAGGCGTTTAATCGACCTTTTGAACTGCATAACGGCCAGCGGATAACGATGACCATGAGTATTGGCTTTGCGCTGACATGGGAACATGCCACTGCCGAAAAACTACAAGAACTGGCCGATCGAAATATGTATCAGGCTAAACACCGGCGTGCGGAACGCTCGCTAAACTAAGGAACGGGCCTGGCCGTTTCTGATTCAGCGTTGATACCACTGACCCGGCCTAATCATGTAACCGTCTATGGCGTGGAGCAACCCATAAAAAAGGGGCCAGCGTAATGCCAGCCCCTTCTTTTCTACAAGCTTTCGGATGTTGCGAAAGCGCGTTCTTAGTTAAGACGCTCTTTGATACGAGCCGCTTTACCAGTACGCTCACGCAGGTAGTACAGTTTAGCTTTACGAACAGCACCACGACGTTTAACAGCAATGCTGTCAACTACCGGAGAGTGAGTCTGGAAGACACGCTCAACGCCTTCGCCGTTGGAAATTTTACGAACAGTGAATGCAGAGTGCAGACCGCGGTTACGAATAGCGATAACCACGCCCTCGAATGCCTGCAGACGTTTCTTGGTACCTTCAACAACCCATACTTTCACTTCCACGGTATCGCCCGGACGGAAGGAAGGTACGTTCTGCTTCATCTGCTCTTGTTCAAGTTGCTTAATAATGTTGCTCATAATTTAATCTCTTATCCTGGGTAAACTGATATTCGGGGGCCTATGCCATCCCATCATGTTTATGCTGCTGTTGTGCGTGTTCTGTTTTGAACTCCGCCAGCAACCTTGCTTGCTCTTCAGTCAGAGCCAGGTTTTCCAGAAGTTCAGGTCTTCTAAGCCAGGTTCGGCCCAGCGACTGTTTCAAGCGCCAGCGACGTATCTCGGCATGGTTTCCCGACAGCAATACTGGCGGTACTTCCATCCCCTCTAACACTTCAGGGCGCGTATAGTGCGGACAATCCAGCAACCCATCAGCAAACGAATCTTCGATTGCTGATGCTTCATGCCCCAGAACTCCCGGTATAAACCGGGCGACGGAGTCAATCAGCGTCATTGCCGGTAGTTCGCCACCGCTGAGAACGTAATCGCCAATTGACCATTCTTCGTCAATTTCGGTCTGAATTACGCGCTCATCTACGCCTTCGTAGCGACCACACACCAGAATAAGTTTCTGATTCGTGGCCAGCTCGCTAACGCCCGCTTGATCAAGCTTGCGTCCCTGAGGCGACAGATAAATCACTTTAGCGCCTTCACCTGCCGCGGCTTTTGCTGCGTGAATGGCGTCCCGCAAGGGTTGCACCATCATTAACATCCCTGGTCCGCCGCCGTAAGGACGGTCGTCCACGGTACGGTGCCGGTCATGAGTAAAGTCTCGAGGACTCCAGCTCTGGATGTTCAGCAGGCCATTTTTTACTGCCCGGCCAGTTACCCCGTAATCGGTAATTGCGCGGAACATTTCAGGAAACAGGCTAACGATACCTATAAACACAAGCCAATCCCCATAACGCCGACTTTTACCGTTTATCCGGTGGTTTAAAAACCAGGATCCCAGTCTACTTCGATAGTACGAGTAGCGAGATCGACTTTCTTGATAACCTGCCCATCGAGGAACGGTACTAGTCGTTCCTTGATACCAAATGCATCTTTCAGGTTCGCCTTAATGACGAGAACGTCATTCGACCCGGTTTCCATCATGTCGATAACTTTACCGAGATCGTAGCCTTCAGCGGTGACTACCTGGCAGCCCATCAGGTCTTTCCAGTAGTAGTCTCCCTCCTCAAGCGCAGGAAGTTGCGAGGAATCCACGACAATTTCGCAATTCGTCAGAAGATTCGCGGCATCTCGATCGTCAACGCCTTTCAGCTTGATGATCAGATCCTGATTGTGGTGCTTCCAGCTTTCCAGCTGTACCTGCTGCCACTGACCCGCCTTCTGGATAAACCAGGGCTGATAGTCAAAAATGCTTTCGGCGTCTTCAGTGGAGGAAAACACTCTGAGCCAACCACGGATACCGTATGAAGAACCCATTTTCCCCAGTACAACCGGTTCAGCGGGTACTTGTGCGGCGAGTTGCTTGCTCATCATGACCACCGTGACAGATTAAGCTGCTTTTTTTACTTCTTTGATCAGCGCCGCAACGCGATCGGAAATGGTTGCGCCCTGGCCAACCCAGTGAGCGATGCGATCCAGATCCAGGCGGGTGCCTTCTTCTTTTTCGCTAGCGATTGGGTTGAAGAAACCAACGCGCTCAATGAAGCGACCGTTGCGTGCATTACGGCTGTCGGTGACAACAACCTGGTAGAACGGACGCTTTTTAGCGCCGTGACGAGCTAAACGAATAGTTACCATAACATCCTCTTGTGTGAATAAAACAACCGGGCCCCATCGAGGAACGGAGCCCGGCGTCATATTAAAAGCCCGAAAATTTTACTGATTTCTGGGAAAATTGCAATCAACAGTTAATAACTCTGCTGTAGAAGGCCGTCGGCGGCGCAGCGAGTTCGGTGCCGGCGTGCGCGCAGCCACCGCAGCGTACACGCAGTACGTGAGGATGGCTAGCACACCCCGGTGCCGAAATAGCAAGTGAGCCAGGCCGGGAAATTAGCGGCCAGGGAAGCCTGGCGGCATCATCCCCTTCATACTCCGCATCATCTTCGCCATCCCGCCCTTCTTCATTTTCTTCATCATGCGCTGCATGTCGTCGAACTGTTTCAGAAGGCGGTTAACGTCCTGCACCTGCATCCCACAGCCTTGTGCGATACGGCGTTTACGGGAACCTTTGATGATTTCCGGCTTCGCGCGCTCTTTCAGCGTCATCGAATTGATGATCGCCTCCATACGCACCAGCACTTTGTCATCCATTTGCGATTTAACGTTGTCCGGAATCTGCCCCATGCCCGGTAATTTGCCCATCAGACTGGCCATACCGCCCATGTTTTTCATCTGTTTGAGCTGTTCCAGGAAGTCGTTCAGGTCGAAACCGTCGCCTTTCTTCAGTTTGGTCGCCAGCTTTTCAGCCTGTGCGCGGTCAACTTTGCTTTCGATATCTTCGATAAGAGACAGTACGTCGCCCATGCCGAGAATACGCGAGGCGATACGATCCGGGTGGAACGGTTCCAGCGCGTCGGTTTTCTCGCCGACACCGAGGAATTTAATCGGCTTGCCGGTGATATGACGAATAGAGAGCGCCGCACCGCCACGCGCATCACCATCGACCTTGGTCAGCACCACGCCGGTTAACGGCAGCGCTTCGTTAAAGGCTTTTGCGGTATTCGCGGCATCCTGACCGGTCATCGCATCGACGACAAACAGCGTTTCTACTGGCTTAATAGAAGCGTGGACCTGTTTGATTTCGTCCATCATCGCTTCGTCAACGTGCAGACGACCGGCGGTATCCACCAGCAGCACGTCGTAGAATTTGAGCTTCGCTTCTTTCAGCGCGGCGTTGACGATATCAACCGGTTTCTGGCCGACATCAGACGGGAAGAAATCCACGCCAACCTGTTCAGCCAGCGTTTCGAGCTGTTTGATCGCCGCCGGGCGATAGACGTCGGCAGAGACGACCAGCACTTTCTTCTTGTGCTTCTCGCGCAAGAATTTACCCAGCTTACCGACGCTGGTGGTTTTACCCGCCCCCTGCAGACCCGCCATCAATACTACGGCTGGCGGCTGCGCAGCTAAATTCAGCGTCTGGTTCTCTTCGCCCATCGCCGCAACCAGTTCGCTACGGACAATCTTGACGAACTCCTGCCCTGGGGTCAGGCTCTTGTTAACTTCATGACCAACCGCTTTCTCTTTTACGCGATTGATGAACTCACGCACTACCGGCAGCGCAACGTCAGCCTCCAGCAGCGCCATGCGCACTTCGCGCAGCGTCTCTTTAACGTTGTCTTCAGTAAGGCGCCCACGGCCACTGATATTGCGCAGCGTGCGCGACAAACGATCGGTTAAATTATCAAACATTGTCTCTCGCCTGGGGTGGAAACGGTTGGTCGCCGCAGCGACACAGTTACAGAATTTCGCCACAGTATACCATGAAGCCGTCTTTGTTGTTATGCAACGGTTGGAGCTGCGGTCACGTAACGCTATACTGCTTCTCTTTCTCACTGGTCAACTGTCGACACAACTATGCCCGTTTTTGCTTTACTTGCCCTTGTCGCCTACTCCTTCAGCCTCGCGCTGATCGTTCCCGGACTGTTGCAAAAAAACAGCGGCTGGCGGCGTATGGCTATTCTTTCTGCGGTCATCGCGCTGGTGTGCCATGCTGTCGCGCTGGAATCGCGTATTCTGCCCGGCGGCGACAGTGGACAAAACCTGAGCCTGCTGAATGTCGGTTCGCTGGTCAGCCTGATGATCTGCACGGTAATGACCATTGTCGCGTCGCGTAATCGCGGCTGGCTACTTCTGCCCATTGTCTATGCTTTTGCGCTGATTAACCTGGCCTTCGCCACGTTCATGCCTAATGAATATATTACGCATCTGGAAGCGACCCCAGGCATGATGGTGCACATCGGTCTGTCGCTTTTCTCTTACGCGACGCTGATAATCGCCGCGCTGTATGCGCTACAACTGGCGTGGATCGACTATCAGTTGAAGAACAAAAAGCTGGCGTTTAGTAATGAAATGCCGCCATTGATGAGCATTGAGCGCAAAATGTTTCATATCACGCAGATTGGCGTCGTACTGCTGACCCTTACTCTGTGTACCGGCCTGTTTTACATGCATAACCTGTTCAGTACTGAAAATATTGATAAAGCCGTGCTCTCTATCGTGGCATGGTTTGTCTATATCGTTCTGCTGTGGGGGCATTACCATGAAGGCTGGCGGGGTCGGCGGGTCGTGTGGTTTAACGTCGCAGGCGCGGGTATTCTGACGCTGGCCTATTTTGGTAGCCGCATATTACAGCAATTTGTAAGCTAAGCTTTTAAAGGAGTTTCCCCTGGAACACATCTCCACCACCACGCTGATTATCATATTAATCATCATGGTGGTCATCTCGGCCTATTTTTCCGGTTCCGAAACTGGAATGATGACGCTAAACCGTTACCGTTTACGCCATATGGCGAAGCAAGGTAATCGCTCGGCAAAACGGGTAGAAAAATTACTGCGTAAACCCGACCGACTGATAAGCCTGGTGCTGATCGGCAATAACCTGGTCAACATTCTTGCCTCGGCGCTCGGCACGATTGTGGGTATGCGGCTTTACGGCGACGCCGGCGTGGCTATCGCCACCGGGGTACTGACGTTTGTCGTGTTAGTTTTTGCCGAAGTCCTGCCCAAAACTATCGCCGCGCTCTATCCGGAAAAAGTGGCCTATCCCAGCAGCTTCCTGCTGGCGCCGTTACAGATACTGATGATGCCGCTGGTGTGGTTACTTAACACCATCACCCGCCTGCTGATGCGTCTGATGGGAATTAAAACGGACATCGTGGTCAGCGGGTCGTTAAGCAAAGAGGAATTACGCACTATCGTGCATGAGTCCCGTTCGCAAATCTCTCGCCGCAATCAGGATATGCTGCTATCGGTCCTCGACCTGGAAAAGGTCAGCGTGGATGACATCATGGTACCGCGTAATGAAATTATCGGGATCGATATCAATGACGACTGGAAATCTATCGAGCGGCAGCTTACCCACTCCCCGCACGGACGCATCGTGCTCTATCGCGATTCGCTGGATGACGCCATCAGTATGCTGCGCGTGCGCGAAGCCTGGCGGTTAATGGCCGAGAAAAAAGAGTTCACCAAAGAGATGATGCTGCGCGCCGCCGATGAAATCTATTACGTCCCGGAAGGTACGCCGCTCAGTACGCAACTGATCAAATTTCAGCGCAATAAAAAGAAAGTCGGACTGGTCGTCAACGAATATGGCGATATCCAGGGGCTGGTCACCGTGGAAGATATTCTCGAGGAGATCGTTGGCGACTTCACCACATCGATGTCGCCGACACTGGCGGAAGAGGTCACGCCGCAAAACGACGGTTCGGTCATTATTGACGGTACCGCCAACGTCCGGGAAATCAATAAAGCGTTTAACTGGCACCTGCCGGAAGACGACGCGCGCACCGTCAACGGGGTGATTCTGGAGGCGCTGGAGGAAATTCCGGTTGCTGGCACGCGCGTGCGCATTGAGCAGTACGATATCGATATTCTCGATGTACAGGAAAATATGATTAAGCAGGTAAAGGTTGTACCGGTAAAGCCGCTGCGCGAGAGTATTCTTGAATAACCCTCCTCCTTTCTTAAAACGGCAGCCAATGGTTTGCCGTTTTCCTTATTAATTAAGATTTTATTCATTCATCTCCTCTCCGGAATAGTGACACAATAAAAACTTATTAATGGAAAGGAAAACCATACTATGTACGATGATTACGTTGTTGAATGGGATCTGGCGTTTGCTGAATATTTAAAAAAGCTGGCCAGCATTTTCTTAAAGGAAACGCCAGGTTTATGGCCCAATATCGTCTCCCGCCTCGCCAGCGATCCTGCCAGTTTTGAAGACGACGAGGACGATGACTACGGGATGGTGGAAGTGCTTGATTGCAGTGGCGGTGATTTAGACAATCGTGCGTTGTTACAGGCATTCATGCAGGTTCTACGTACTGAAGGCGTTATTGAAGAAATCGATTACAAGGGGGAGGGTGAAGAAGGTCTGCTCGCCACTTTTGCGGCCAATCGTTATTATGACCTGACAAAAGATTTTGCCAGTACAGATGAACTAAAAACGCGACTACTGGCACTCACCAGATATGATGAAATAGGCAAAGTCTGCAAAAAAGGCGACCGTTACGTCGATGAGATATTTGAGCGCATTCAAAGCCAGCTCAACGAACGTGGCTTTCAGATAGCCAGTCTCAATGAAGGCACTGATGCCTATAATATATTTGTTTTACCTATGGATGAGTACGAACAAATAGCTGACTTCAACACGCCGTGGCTGGAAGTGCAGGATTTTTTAAGCTAAAAAAATGGCCGACTTTACATCGGCCATCAGACTTTTACTTCGCCTTCGCTACAGTCACCATCGCCGCGCGAATGGTACGACCGTTCAGCGTATAGCCTTTCTGCATAATACCCAGCACATTGCCTGCCGGAACCTCTTCCGACTCCACCATCGCAATCGCCTGATGCACGTTCGGGTCCAGCGGCACGTTGGTCTCAGCAATCACTTCCACGCCGAACTTACGCACCACATCCAGCATAGACTTCAGCGTCAGCTCAATCCCTTCGACCATTGCCGCCATATCCGGATTGGCTTTGTCTGCGACTTCCAGCGCGCGATCCAGGCTATCGATTACCGGCAGCAATTCGTTGACGAACTTCTCGAGAGCGAATTTATGCGCTTTTTCGATGTCCTGTTCAGTACGACGGCGCAGGTTTTCCATTTCCGCTTTGATGCGCAACACGGTGTCGCGTTCGCGAGTCTGGGCTTCTGCAAGCTGAACTTCCAGATTCGCAATTTTTTCATCGCGCGGATCCACCTGCTCAGCAGAATCGTTTGGTTCAACTGCCTCAACCTCTTCGTGCTGATCCATGATAATTTCTTCCGGGGCTTGCCCCTCAGGCGTTTTCTGTTCTTTACTACTCATGAATTTCTCCGCGTTTTTTTCGCATTCATCTCGCTAACTTCGCTTATTATGGGGATCAGATTCAGGGTTTCAAGGGAAGTACTCACATTGTCATCAATCTTCGCTACAAGGACCTCAGAAAAATGAATAATCATTTCAAGTGTATCGGCATTGTGGGGCATCCGCGTCATCCCACCGCACTCACGACACATGAAATGCTCTACCGTTGGCTATGCGATCAGGGTTATGAGGTCATTGTGGAGCAACAAATCGCCCACGAATTACAGCTAAAAAATGTGCCAACCGGCACGCTGGCGGAAATTGGTCAACAGGCGGATCTGGCGGTAGTCGTGGGCGGCGACGGCAATATGCTTGGCGCAGCGCGTACGCTGGCGCGTTATGACATCAATGTGATTGGCATTAACCGCGGTAATCTTGGCTTCCTGACCGATCTCGATCCGGACAACGCCCTGCAACAATTATCTGATGTGCTGGAAGGGCGCTATATCTCCGAAAAACGTTTTCTGCTGGAAGCGCAGGTCTGCCAACAGGACCGCCAGAAGCGTATCAGCACAGCCATTAATGAAGTGGTGCTGCATCCGGGAAAAGTGGCGCATATGATCGAATTCGAGGTTTATATTGATGAAACCTTCGCTTTTTCACAGCGATCTGATGGTCTGATCATTTCTACGCCGACAGGCTCCACCGCCTATTCGCTCTCCGCAGGCGGCCCTATTCTGACCCCTTCACTGGATGCAATCACCCTGGTGCCGATGTTCCCGCATACCTTGTCGGCGCGCCCGTTAGTCATTAACAGCAGTAGCACGATTCGTCTGCGTTTTTCGCATCGCCGTAGCGATCTGGAAATTAGCTGCGACAGCCAGATAGCCCTGCCTATTCAGGAAGGAGAAGATGTGCTGATTCGCCGCTGCGACTACCATCTCAACCTGATACATCCCAAAGACTACAGCTATTTCAATACATTAAGCACAAAACTCGGCTGGTCAAAAAAATTATTCTAATTTTACGTTAGCCTCTTTACTGTATAAAAAACCAGTTTATACTGTATTTAATTACAGTCATGGTTTTTCATACAGGAAAACAGCTATGTTGGCGCAACTGACCATCAGCAATTTTGCTATCGTTCGTGAGCTTGAGATCGATTTTCAGAGCGGAATGACCGTCATTACTGGTGAAACCGGCGCGGGTAAATCTATTGCGATTGATGCCCTGGGTCTGTGTCTGGGCGGTCGCGCTGAGGCCGATATGGTCCGTACCGGAGCGACCCGTGCCGATTTGTGTGCCCGCTTTGCGCTGAAAGACACGCCTGCGGCATTGCGCTGGCTGGAAGAAAACCAGCTTGAAGAAGGGCGCGAATGCTTACTTCGCCGCGTTATCAGCAGCGATGGCCGCTCACGGGGCTTTATTAACGGCACCGCTGTGCCCCTGTCTCAATTGCGCGAGCTCGGTCAGTTGCTGATTCAAATTCACGGTCAACATGCGCACCAGCAGCTTACCAAACCCGAACAGCAAAAATCGCTGCTGGATAGCTATGCCAACGAAGCCGCTTTAGCGCAGCAGATGGCTGCCCGCTACCAATTATGGCATCAAAGCTGCCGCGATCTCGCCCATCACCAGCAACAAAGCCAGGAACGCGCCGCGCGCGCGGAACTGCTGCAATATCAGTTAAAAGAGTTGAACGACTTTAATCCGCAGGCCGGCGAATTCGAGCAAATTGACGAAGAGTACAAACGGCTGGCCAACAGCGGGCAGTTGCTTACGACCAGCCAGAACGCTCTGGCGCTACTCGCGGACGGCGAAGACGTTAACCTGCAAAGCCAGTTATATAGCGCAAAACAACTGGTTAGCGAGCTGGTGGGTATGGACAGCAAGCTTTCCGGCATCCTGGATATGCTGGAAGAAGCCACTATCCAACTCACTGAAGCCAGCGATGAATTACGCCACTATTGTGAGCGTCTGGATTTAGACCCCAATCGCCTGTTTGAACTTGAACAGCGCATCGCTAAACAAATTTCGCTGGCGCGAAAACATCACGTCAGCCCGGAAGCGCTGCCGCAGCTTTATCAGTCACTGCTCGAAGAACAGCAGCAGCTCGACGATCAGGCCGATTCGCTGGAAACGCTGACGCTGGCGGTTAATAAGCATCACCAACAAGCGCTGGAAACGGCGCAAGCGCTGCATCAACAGCGTCAGTTTTACGCCCAGGAGCTGGGGCAGTTGATCACTGAAAGTATGCATTTACTTTCGATGCCGCACGGTCTGTTTACTATCGACGTGAAATTTGATGAGCATCATCTGAGCAACGACGGCGCCGATCGCGTGGAGTTTAAAGTGACGACGAACCCGGGTCAGCCGCTGCAGCCTATCGCTAAAGTCGCGTCTGGCGGTGAACTGTCGCGCATTGCGCTGGCTATTCAGGTGATTACCGCGCGCAAAATGGAAACGCCGGCGCTAATTTTTGACGAGGTTGATGTTGGCATCAGCGGCCCAACCGCTGCCGTGGTCGGTAAACTCCTGCGTCAGCTTGGCGAATCCACTCAGGTGATGTGCGTCACTCACCTGCCACAGGTAGCCGGGTGCGGTCACCAGCACTTCTTTGTCAGTAAAGAAACTGACGGGGCAATGACCGAAACACATATGCAACCTTTGGATAAACGTGCGCGTTTACAGGAACTGGCCCGCCTGTTGGGAGGAAGTGAAGTTACGCGTAATACGCTGGCAAACGCAAAAGAACTGCTGGCGGCGTAAACTTTTTTATCTCCCGAAGGTCTGAGTTCACAACAAAAACGCCGTAAGACCCGACAGCAAAAGGTTTTAAAGTGATGAAAGGTCTATTATCATCGGCATATTAATATGAGCCACGTACTGCTCAGGCCCGAAAAGGAACCCAATCACTATGCGCTGTAAAACGCTGACTGCTGCCGCAGCAGTACTCCTGATGTTGACCGCAGGCTGTTCCACTCTGGAGCGAGTGGTTTACCGACCTGACATCAATCAGGGGAACTATCTTACACCTACGGATGTCGCCAAAGTGCGTGTTGGTATGACGCAACAACAGGTTGCGTATGCTTTAGGCACGCCGATGATGACCGATCCTTTTGGTACGGACACCTGGTTTTACGTCTTCCGCCAGCAGCCAGGACATGAGAACGTGACGCAGCAGACTCTGACGCTCACCTTTAACAGCAGCGGCGTGTTAACCAATATTGATAACAAACCGGCGTTGACGAAGTAATTTTGTGATACCGCCTGATGAGGTTACGTTCATCAGGCCTGCAAACCTCTCCCCACCATTTGGTACGAATTTGCCTGATGGCGCTACGTTCATCTGGCTTACAGGCACACCTGTGCTTCAGGTGTGGTACGGCTTTCACACCGTTATCCGGCAAGGTTAATTATCTGCCAGCCGATTTTTCGGCGCGCTGGCGGCGTAATGCTTTTGGATCGGCGATTAAGGGACGGTAAATTTCAACCCGATCGCCATCCTGCACCGTATCGGTGAGTTTTACCGGACGACTATAGATACCTACTTTATTTTTCGCCAGATCGATATCCGTGCGCAATTCCAGCAAGCCGGAAGCGCGAATCGCCTCTTCGACCGTCGCGCCCTCCTCCAGCGTTACGCGCTGCAAATACTGCTTTTCCGGCAGCGCATAAGCCACTTCAACCACAAGTTTATCCGGCACGGTAAACCTCTTTGGCGCGAACCGTAAACGCTTGCACCATGTTGGACGCTAACTCTTTGAATACACGACCAAACGCCAGCTCAATGAGTTTATTGGTAAACTCAAAATCAAGCTGAAACTCAATACGGCACGCCTCGGGGCTGAGCGGGGTAAATTTCCAGCCGCCGATCAGCTTTTTAAAGGGGCCATCCACCAGATGCATCAGAATGCTCTGGTTACGCGTTAGCTGATTACGCGTCGTAAACGTCTTGCTGATACCCGCCTTCGACACGTCAACAGCCGCCGTCATCTGTGCTGGCGATGACTCCAGGACGCGACTACCAACACACCCAGGCAAAAACTGGGGATACGATTGCACGTCATTCACTAACTGATACATCTGTTCCGCACTGTAGGGGACTAAAGCAGTCCGACTAATCTGAGGCATAGCAATTCCCATCAACATAAATCGTGTAAATAATACCACTTATCAGCGAGTAAAAAAAATGCTGTCCCCAACCGTCATGCCTTAATTGTGCGTGCATAGCCCAACTCATGCTAAGATAGATTTTTGCACCTCATCAGGACGTAATGGGGTGTTTTCGATATCAGATTACCTATGAATTCACGACACTTATGACGAAGAAAAAAGCACATAAACCGGGCTCAGCCACCATCGCGCTGAATAAGCGCGCCCGGCACGAATACTTTATCGAAGAAGAGTTCGAGGCTGGTCTCGCCCTGCAAGGCTGGGAAGTAAAATCTCTGCGCGCAGGAAAAGCCAATATCGGCGACAGTTACGTTATCCTCAAAGATGGCGAGGCCTGGCTGTTTGGCGCAAACTTTACGCCGATGGCGGTCGCCTCGACACATGTCGTATGCGACCCAACCCGAACCCGCAAACTGTTGTTAAATCAGCGTGAGCTTGATTCACTGTATGGCCGTATTAATCGTGAAGGTTATACTGTCGTCGCGCTTTCTCTGTACTGGAAAAATGCCTGGTGCAAAGTGAAGATCGGCGTGGCGAAAGGTAAAAAACAACATGATAAACGTTCCGATCTTAAAGAACGTGAGTGGCAACTGGATAAAGCACGCATTATGAAAAATGCAGGCCGATAATAGACATTTTTGTGACCAGCTTCTCAGTATGAAGCTGGTCAATATTCATATCTCAGGCATGCCTCGAAAATATATTCTCTGTGTCTGACGCTTATCAATAGCAATAAATACCACACCACAACAAGAATATATTCTTTGTTTAAAAATTTTTATAGTCTAATAACACAATACTTCAAATGATTTTTATAAAATTTAATATTGCTGAATACCTTCACAAAAAGTATTGTTTTTATGTTAAAAGAGAAAAAGAAGAAAAAATTAAAATTCATTATAAAACATAAAGATAAATAAAAAATTATCATGTATTGTTAGCCCACCCTACATCTCCTTAACACAAACTCCGTTATATTTCAGACGCACTAACACCTTTATCAATAGATCTTAATTTGCAGAAAGATTTTTTTCTGACTATATCATCTAATACGAAAGCACTAGTCAGGCACAAAAAACAAAGGGTTATTCGGCGAGAAAACCAGACCTTCACCTACGCTCATAAAAAAGAATATGGCTACGGAAATTCATCTCTCACGATGAACGGGAAGGCTCGTCTACGCATTTTGCCCTGAACGTCGTGCCCGTTAATTAATACACAGAGCAAATCCATCAGGAGCTAATTTATGCGTCTACTCGCCGTGGTTTCGAAATTGACTGGCGTCTCCACCACTGTGGAATCCTCAGCGGTCACTCTTAACGCCCCGTCAATTGTTAAATTATCAGTGGCCCGGGAAGAAATTAGTCAACTTACGCGCATTAATCAGGATCTGGTGGTGACGCTCCATTCCGGCGAAACGATCACGATTAAAAACTTTTACGTTACCAACGATCTGGGCGCAAGCCAGCTGGTACTGGCGGAAAACGATGGCACGTTATGGTGGGTAGAAAATCCGCAAGCCGGGCTACATTTTGAACAAATCGCTGATATTAATGAGCTGCTGGTCACTTCCGGCACTTCCCATGAAGCAGGCGGCGCCGTTTGGCCGTGGGTACTGGCTGGCGCGGTGGCGGCTGGCGGCATTGCCGCTATCGCGTCTTCCGGCGGCGGCGATTCCCACCATCATTCGGATGGCGATAATCCGCCCCCCGATAACACCAATCCTGACGGTAATCCCCCTGATAACAGCAATCCCGGCGGCAGTAACCCTAACGGCAATACTCCAGGTAGCAGTAATCCTGTAGATACTACCCCGCCTCTCGCTCCCGGCAAGTTGTTGATTTCAGCGGACGGAAAAACGGTGAGCGGCGAGGCCGAAGCGGGCAGTACCATTACCATCAAAGATCCTTCAGGTAACGTCGTTGGCGAGGGCAAAGCGGATAGCGACGGTAAATTTAGTATTGATCTGACAGCGCCACAGATTAGCGGCGAACAACTTACCGTGACCGCTACTGACGATGCCGGCAATACCGGCCCATCCGCAACCATTGATGCGCCCAACATTCCTCTCCCCGATACACCGATTATCACCGCCGCTATCGATGATGCCGCTCCCCTCACCGGCACGCTGAGCAATAACCAGTTTACGAACGACAATACCCCCACTCTGGAGGGAACCGGCAGCGCAGGCACAGTCATCCATATTTACGCCAATGGTCAGGAAATAGGCTCCACAACGGTTGATAGCAGCGGAAGCTGGCATTTTGCCATTACCAGCGCGCTAGCGGATGGGGAAAATCATTTCACCGCCATTGCGACTAACGTTAAAGGCGAAAGTAGCGAATCAGCCCGCTTTTCGCTGACTATCGACACACTCAGCCCCGATGCCCCACGCGTTGAACTGATTGCCGATAACACCGGTTTGCTCACCGGGCCGCTACAGAATAATGACCGGACTGACGAGGCAAAACCGCTATTTTCCGGGCAGGGAGAGGCTGGCAATACCATCACGATTAAAGAGGGTTCAACCGTTATCGGCAGCGCTACCGTAGACGAAAATGGGCGCTGGACCTTTACGCCGACTACACCGTTAAGCGATGGCGAACATACCTTTACCGTCGAACAAAGCGACAAAGCCGGAAACGTGAGCCGCGTGACGACAACGCCTACTATCATTGTGGACACCACGCCGCCTGACGCCGCTATCATTGATAATGTCGCGAAAGACGGCACAACCGTTAGCGGTACCGCTGAAGCTGGCAGTACCGTGTCGATCTATGACCCGGCGGGAAATTACCTGGGCTCCACGATTACCGGAGAAAATAACCACTTCAGCATCACGCTGAATCCGGCCCAGACCCACGGCGAGCGTCTGGAAGCGCGTATTCAGGACGCCGTCGGTAACATCGGCCCCACCACGGAGTTTACCGCTTCTGATTCACAGTATCCTGCCCAGCCGACTATCCTTACCGTGACGGATGACGCTGGCACCGTTACCGGGCTGCTGAAAAATGGCGATGCCACAGATGATAACCGCCCAACTCTCAGCGGTATTGCCGAACCAGGCAGTACGATATCGATTAACGATAATGGCTTTCCTGTACCGACCTTTCCGCCCATTGTCGCTGACGCTGACGGCAAATGGAGCTTTACCCCCTCGCTGGCACTTGCCGATGGCGACCATGTCTTTACCGCTACCGCGACCAACGATCGCGGCACCAGCGGGCAGTCCGCCTCCTTTACCATTGATATCGACACGCAGCCGCCGGTGCTGGAAGGCCTGGCGGTTAGCGACGTCGGCGACAGACTTACCGGCACTACGGAAGCTGGCAGTACTGTGGTTATCAAAGACAGCCAGGGAAATACGCTCGGTAGTGGAACGGCAGGCGACGACGGTACCTTCTCAATAGGTATTAGCCCGGCGAAAATTAACGGCGAAACATTAAGCATTAGCGTTACCGATAAAGCCGCGAATAGCGGTCCGGTAGAAACGCTGAA
The DNA here is from genome assembly GCF_051703725.1 of Salmonella sp. NW645. Lineage (NCBI taxonomy): Bacteria > Pseudomonadati > Pseudomonadota > Gammaproteobacteria > Enterobacterales > Enterobacteriaceae > Salmonella > Salmonella sp. NW645. Next base: position 27,992 of record NZ_JAMMKR010000005.1, read on the forward strand.
CGCGCCGGATAAAACTGCGCCTGCGGCACCGAACGGTCTTATCGTGGCGACCGACGGTCTGTCCGTAAGCGGTCAGGCGGAAGCCGGGGCAACGGTAACTATCCGCGACAGTAGCAACACCGTACTTGGCAGCGCCGTCGCTAACGGCAACGGACAATTTATCGTTCCGCTGAATACGGCGCAGAATAACGGCCAGGCGCTTATCGCTACCGCCACCGATGTCGCGAAAAACGAAAGCGCCGCCGCGACGGTTATCGCGCCGGACAGTACCGCGCCGGAAATGCCGAAAAACGTGGTAATTAGTGAGGATGGCGCCAGTATCAGCGGCACCGCCGAACCGGGTAGCGCCATCACGATCGCCACGCCGGACGGCACGCCGCTCGGCAGCGGCAAAGCAGATGGCGAAGGTCATTTTACCCTTCCCCTCGTCCCCGCACAGACCAACGGCGAACAGGTTACCGTCACCGCCACCGACAGCGCCAACAACGTCAGCCCGCCAACCACAGCGCAAGCGCCCGATATCACCGCCCCGGATAAGCCCATTATCACTCAGGTGCTGGACGATGTTGAAAGCTTCACCGGGCCGCTGGTTAACGGACAAACCACCAACGACAACCGTCCTACCCTTAGCGGTACGGCGGAGGCTGGCGCGCGTGTCGAAATTTTTGATAACGGTGTTTCGCTGGGACTCGCCACGCTACAGCCCAACGGTGGCTGGACGTTTACGCCGTCGCAAAATTTAGGTGAAGGCGCGCATCAACTGACCGTAATCGCAACCGACGCTAAAGGCAATGCCAGTCCGGCCGCGTCATTCGACCTGGTGGTCGATACGCAATCGCCGCAGCAACCGGTAATCACCTTCATTACAGATGATGCGCCGGGTATTCTCGGTAGCGTCGCGCATCTGGGACTCACTAACGACAGCACGCCAACGATTAACGGTACAGGTGAACCGGGTTCCACAGTACACCTGTATCAGAATGGCGCCTGGATAGCAGATATTATCGTCGGTAATTCCGGCGTCTGGAGCTACGCCTACACCACGGCCTCGCCACTGGCGGACGACACCTACACCTTTACCGTGACGGCCAGCGACAGTAACGGCAACACCACGCCTTTTTCGACCGATTTTACGATTACCATTGATACCCAGGCCCCTGCCGCCCCCGGCGTTATCGGCGTAACTGACGGCGACGGAAATACGATTGATACCAATCAGATTACCCAGGAATCCCAGCCCCGGTTGAGCGGTAGCGGCACCGCAGGCGACATAATCATCCTTTACGATAACGGCAATGCCATAGGTCAGGTGCTGGTCGGCACGGACGGGCGCTGGCAGTTTACGCCGCCTGCCGCGCTGGGCGACGGCGACCACCTTCTGACCGCTCGCGCCAACGATCCGGCGGGGAACGAAAGTCCCGAATCCATCAGCTTTACCCTACGCATCGATACCCAGGCGCCGGATGCGCCGCAGATCGTGTCAGCCGCCATCACAGGCGGAGAAGGCGAGGTGCTACTGGCAAACGGCAGTATTACCAATCAGCGTATGCCGACCCTCAGCGGCACCGGCGAACCCGGCGCCATCATCACCCTGTACAATAACGGCGTAGAACTGGCTACCGTCCAGGTCAATCCACAGGGTAGCTGGACCTATCCGCTAACCCGTAATCTGAGCGAAGGGTTAAACATCCTGACGGCCACCGCCACGGATGCCGCAGGCAATAGTAGCCCCACCTCCGGCGTTTTCTCCGTTACCCTTGATACCCAGCCTCCAGCGCAGCCTGACGCGCCGCTAATCAGCGATAACGTCGCGCCGGTTATCGGCAACATCGGCAATAATGGCGCAACGAACGATACCACGCCGACCTTCAGCGGCACGGGAGAGATCGGCAGCACGATAATTCTCTACAATAATGGCAGTGAAATTGGTCGCACAACGGTAGGCGATAACGGAAGCTGGAGCTTTACGCCTACGGCACTGACGCCAGAAACCTATACCATTACCGTCACGGAAACCGATATAGCGGGTAATATCAGTCCACCTTCCGCCTCAGTCACTTTTACGCTAGACACCACTGCGCCCGCCAATCCAGTTATCACTTTTGCCGAAGATAACGTCGGCGAAGTCCAGGATACTATTGTCAGCGGCGCAACCACTGACGACAATACACCGGTCATTCACGGCACTGGCGACATCGGCAGCATTATTACGCTCTATAACGGCAGCAGCGTTTTAGGCGTAGTCACCGTCGATGAGACCGGCACCTGGACGCTGCCGGTGACCAGCGCGTTGCCGGATGGCGTCTACACCCTGACCGCCATTGCCGCCGATGCCGCCGGAAACAGCAGCGGCGTATCGAACAGCTTTACCTTCACCGTCGACACCGTTCCGTTGCTGCCGCCCGTCGTCAATGAGATCCTTGACGATGTTGCGCCAGTGACCGGGCCATTAACCGATGGCGCTTTTACTAACGATCGGACGCTGACTATCAACGGCAGCGGCGAAAACGGCAGCACCGTCACGATTTACGACAATGGCGTGGCAATCGGGACGGCGCTCGTCACCGACGGGGTCTGGACATTCAATACGCCCGAATTATCAGAAGTCAGCCATGCGCTAACCTTCAGCGCGACTGACGATGCTGGAAATACCACGGCGCAAACCCAACCGATCACCATTACCGTGGATATCACCGCCCCGCCCGCGCCAACGATCCAGACGGTGGACGACGATGGCACGCGCGTCGCCGGACGCGCCGATCCTTACGCTACCGTTGAAATTCATCATGCCGATGGCACCCTGGTCGGCAGCGCTGTCGCTAATGGCACCGGTGAATTCGTCGTTACGCTCAGTCCGGCGCAAACCGATGGCGGTACGCTGACGGCAATTGCTATCGATCGCGCGGGGAATAACGGCCCGGCTACGAATTTTCCCGCTTCCGACAGCGGTCTGCCCGCCGTCCCGGCCATCACGGCGATTGAAGATAATGTCGGGAGCGTACAGGGGAATATTGCGGCGGGCGGCGCCACGGACGACACCACGCCAACGCTGCACGGCACCACGGATATCGGCTCTACCGTTGAAGTTTTCATTGATGGCGATTCGGCAGGCTTTGCCACCGTTGACGCCAGCGGGAACTGGATCTTTGAGATCGCGACGCCATTAAGCGAAAGCACACATTACTTCACCGTCCAGGCAACCAATGCGAATGGCCCGGGCGGCCTGTCCGCACCGGTCGGGATCACTGTCGATCTTAGCGCGCCGGCGCAACCGGTTATTACCAGCGCAACGGATGATGTCCCCGGCATGACCGGTACGCTGGATAACGGCGCGCTCACCAATGATTCACGCCCGACGCTCAACGGAACGGGAGAAGCAGGTGCCACGATCCGCATTCTGGATAACGGCGTAGAAATCGGTTCCGCTACGGTAGATCAAAGCGGCAACTGGCGCTTCACCCCGAACGCGCCGCTGGAGAGCATCGCACACATCTTTACCGCCGTGGCGACCGATCCCGCCGGCAATAGCGGCCAGCCTTCGGACGGCTTTACGCTGAGCATTGACGCGCAGGTGCCAGATGTGCCGGTTATCACGTCCGTGATTGACGATAACAATCAACCGACCGTTCCGGTGTTACCGGGGCAATCCACCGACGATCGGCAGCCAATACTGAACGGAACTGGCGAACCTGGCGCGACAATCACCATTTTTGATAACGGTACGCCGCTTGGCACGGCTCAGGTAGGCGAAAACGGTAGCTGGATCTTCCCGGTGCCCCGCAATTTATCAGAGGGAAGCCATAATCTGACGGTTAGCGCTACCGATCCGGCGGGCAATACCAGCGCGGTCTCCGCGCCGTGGACGATCGTGGTCGATATTACGCCTCCGGCGATCCCGGTTCTTACCTCCGTCGTAGATGACCAACCCGGTATTACCGGCAACCTGGTAAGCGGGCAGCTAACGAACGATGCGACGCCCACCCTGAACGGGCGCGGAGAGGCTGGCGCGACGATTAATGTCTATCTTGACGGTAATCCCGCGTCCATCGGTACCACGACGGTGAATAGCGACGGCACGTGGAGTTTCACGCCGCAGACGCCGCTTGCAAACGGTAGCCACACGTTCACCCTTAGCGCCACCGATCCGGCGGGTAATAGCAGCGCGGTGTCCAGCGGATTTGTGCTGACGATTGACGCCACACCGCCCGCCGCGCCGGTTATCGCCAGCGTGGCAGACAATACGGCGCCGGTGACGGGCATCGTCCCCGACGGCGGCTCGACGAACGAAACCCGACCAACACTTTCGGGTACCGGTGAGGCGGGTACAACCATCTCGATTTATAATGGCAGCGCGCTGGTCGGCACGGCGCAAGTTCAGGCCAACGGTAGCTGGAGCTTTACGCCGTCTACCTCGCTGGGCGCGGGCGTCTGGAACCTGACGGCGACAGCAACCGATGCGGCAGGCAATACCAGCGCCGCGTCCGAAATACGCTCGTTTACTATTGATACCACGGCTCCCGCCGCGCCTGTTATTGATACGGTCTACGACGGTACGGGCCCCATTACCGGCAATCTGAGTTCAGGGCAGATCACAGACGAGGCGCGCCCTGTCATTAGCGGCACCCGTGAAGCCAACACAACTATTCGTCTTTACGATAACGGCACGCTGCTGGCTGAAATTCCCGCCGACAATAGCAATAGCTGGCGCTACACGCCCGATGCCTCGCTGGCGACGGGCAACCATGTAATTACCGTCATTGCCGTTGATGCCGCAGGCAACGCCAGTCCCGTTTCAGACAGCGTTAATTTCGTCGTCGATACCACGCCGCCGCTGACGCCGGTAATCACATCAGTCAGTGACGATCAGGCGCCAGGCCTCGGCACGATCGCGAACGGCCAAAATACCAACGATCCTACGCCAACCTTCAGCGGCACCGCAGAAGCCGGCGCCACGATCACGCTCTATGAAAATGGCACGGTCATTGGCACGACAACGGCTCAGCCTGACGGCGCGTGGAGCGTCTCCACCTCAAAGCTGACAAGCGGAACGCACGTCATCACCGCCGTCGCCACCGATGCCGCAGGAAACAGCAGCCCGAACAGTACGGCTTTCACCCTGACGGTCGATACCACCGCGCCGCAAACGCCGATCCTGACGTCCGTAGTGGATGACGTCGCGGGCGGGGTCACAGGAAATCTCGCTAATGGTCAGATAACCAATGATAACCGCCCCACGCTGAACGGCACTGCCGAAGCGGGCAGCGTGATCAGTATCTATGATGGCAACACTCTGCTTGGCGTCACCTCGGCTAACGCGGGCGGCGCGTGGAGCTTTACGCCGACGACAGGGTTAAACGACGGCACGCGCACATTAACAGTGACCGCCACCGACCCGGCAGGCAACGTTAGCCCGGCCACCAGCGGTTTTACTATCGTGGTCGATACCCTTGCGCCAACGGTTCCGCTTATAACCAGCATCGTTGATGATGTCCCGAACAATACCGGCGCCATTGGCAATGGACAATCGACCAACGACACACAGCCGACGCTCAACGGTACCGCGGAAGCCAACAGCGCGGTAAGCATCTTCGATAATGGCGCGCTGGTTGCGACCGTGAACGCCAATGCCAGCGGCAACTGGAGCTGGACGCCAACCGCCGCGCTCGGCCAGGGAAGTCACGCCTATAGCGTTAGCGCCGCCGATGCGGCTGGCAACGTTAGCGCCGCTTCGCCATCGACAACGATTATCGTGGATACCATTGCGCCCGGCGCGCCCGGCAACCTGGTCATCAATGCTACCGGTAATCGGGTGACGGGCACCGCGGAAGCAGGCAGTACAGTGACGATTACCTCTGAGACTGGTGTGGTACTGGGAACCGCCACCGCCGACGGTACAGGCAGCTTCACCGCCACACTCACGCCCGCGCAGACCAATGGTCAGCCGCTACTGGCATTTGCCCAGGATAAAGCAGGCAACACAGGCATTGCCGCCGGATTTACCGCGCCCGATACGCGTGTGCCGGAAGCACCGATCATCACCAACGTAGTAGATGATGTGGGTATTTATACCGGCGCTATCGCCAACGGCCAGGTCACTAATGACGCACAACCTACATTGAATGGTACCGCTCAGGCGGGCGCCACGGTGAGCATTTATAACAACGGGGCGCTGCTCGGCACCACCACGGCGAACGCCAGCGGAAACTGGAGCTTTACCCCGACAGGCAATTTGACCGAAGGCAGCCACGCCTTCACCGCCACCGCGACTAACGCCAACGGTACAGGCAGCGTCTCCACCGCCGCGACGGTGATTGTCGATACGCTGGCGCCCGGTACGCCGTCAGGTACGCTCAGCGCCGATGGCGGTTCACTTTCCGGACAGGCAGAGGCAAACAGCACCGTAACCGTCACGCTGGCGGGCGGCGTGACGCTCACCACCACCGCCGGCAGCAACGGCGCATGGTCTCTCACCTTGCCGACAAAACAAATTGAAGGTCAACTCATTAACGTGACGGCCACTGACGCTGCGGGTAACGCCTCCGGCGCGTTAGGCATTACCGCGCCGGTTCTGCCGCTGGCGGCAAGGGATAACATCACCAGCCTTGATCTGACCTCGACCGCCGTCACCAGCACGCAAAATTATTCGGATTACGGCCTGCTGCTGGTTGGCGCGCTTGGCAATGTCGCCTCGGTTTTGGGTAACGATACCGCTCAGGTTGAGTTCATCATTGCTGAAGGTGGTACGGGCGACGTCACCATTGATGCCGCCGCAACGGGAATCGTGCTTTCGCTGCTCAGTACTCAGGAGATTGTGGTACAGCGCTACGACACCAGCCTCGGCGCCTGGACGACGATCGTCAACACCGCCGTTGGCGACTTCGCGAATTTGCTTACCCTGACCGGGAGCGGCGTTACCCTGAACCTGAGCGGCCTGGGCGAAGGCCAGTACCGGGTACTCACTTATAACACCAGTCTGCTCGCCACCGGGTCATATACCAGCCTGGATGTCGATGTACACCAGACCAGCGCAGGTATTATTAGCGGGCCAACCATCAGTACCGGCAACGTCATGGCTGATGATACCGCGCCGACGGGCACCACGGTCACCGCCATCACCAACGCCAACGGTGTCAGTACGCCGGTCGGCGCGGGCGGCGTGGATATCCAGGGGCAATACGGCACGCTGCACATTAATCAGGATGGCAGTTACACCTACACGCTGACTAAGCCCACGGCAGGATACGGACATAAAGAGAGCTTCACCTACACCATCACCCAGAATGGCGTCGGTAGCAGCGCCGCGCAACTGGTTATCAATCTGGGTCCCGCTCCTGTACCGGGCAGCGTGATAGCGACAGACAATAACGCCTCTCTGGTCTTTGATACTCACGTTAGCTACGTCAACAACGGTCCCTCGACGCAAAGCGGCGTCACGGTATTAAGCGTCGGACTTGGTAATGTACTGAACGCGAATCTGCTTGATGATATGACTAATCCGATCATCTTTAACGTTGAAGAAGGCGCTACGCGAACCATGACGTTACAGGGAACCGTCGGCGGCGTCTCACTGGTTTCCACGTTCGATCTGTACGTTTATCGCTTCAACGATGCCATTCAACAATATGAGCAGTTCCGGGTGCAAAAGGGCTGGATTAACACCCTGCTGTTAGCCGGACAGTCCCAGCCGCTGACCCTGACGTTGCCTGGCGGCGAATACTTGTTCGTGCTGAATACCGCCAGCGGCATTAGCGTCCTCACTGGCTATACGCTGGCGATTTCCCAGGACCACACCTATGCCGTTGACAGTATCACCGCCAACACCACCGGCAACGTACTGACCAATGATGTCGCCCCTACGGACGCCCTCCTCACTGAAGTAAACGGCGTGGCGATTGCGGCGACCGGCACGACGGAGGTAAACGGGTTGTATGGCTCGCTCATCATTGACGCAAGAGGCAACTATACCTACACGCTGAAGAATGGCGTCGGTGCCGACAGCATTAAAACGCCGGACAGCTTTATCTATACGGTCAAAGCGCCAAACGGCGATACCGATACGGCCTCGCTCAATATCACGCCAACCGCCAGGGCGCTGGATGCGATTAATGATGTCAGCGATACCCTTAGCGTCGCCACGCTTCAGGATACCGCTGCCTGGCTGGACTCCAGCGTCGGCAGCGCCAGTTGGGGGCTACTCGGTAAATCGGGCAGCGGGAGCGGCACCTTTGACGTTGCAACGGGCACCGTACTTAAAGGCGCGTCACTGGTCTTTGATGTCTCCACGCTCATTACGCTGGGCAATCTGAATATTAGCTGGGCCATTCAGGAGAACGGGACCGTCATACGCAACGGAACCGTTCCGGTGGCGAATATCACGCTGGGCAGCGCGACGGTGACCGTCAACCTGAGCGGCCTGGAGCTGGATGCCGGAACGTACACGCTTAACTTTACCGGCACCAATACCCTGGCCGGGGCGGCGACGATCACGCCACGCGTCATCGGCACCACCGTCGATCTGGATAATTTTGAAACGTCCGGAACGCATACCGTTCTCGGCAATATTTTTGACGGCAGCGATGCGGCGGGGGCGATGGATCAGCTTAATACGGTGAATACCCGCCTGAGCATTAGCGGGTATAACGGCAGCGCCGCCACGCTGGACGCCGCGGCGAATACCACCAGCGCCACGATTCAGGGACATTACGGCACATTGCAAATTAACCTCGATGGCGCTTACACCTACACGCTGAATAATGGCGTCGCGATGTCGTCCATCACCAGTAAAGAGGTCTTTACCTATCAACTGGATGACAAGATGGGTCATACGGATAGCGCCACATTGACCATTGATATGGCGCCGCAAATCGTCAGTACCAACCAAAACGATGTTCTCATCGGCTCCGCCTATGGCGATACGCTGATTTACCACCTGTTAAACGGCGCGGACGCGACCGGCGGCAATGGCGCCGATCGCTGGCAAAACTTCTCCACCGCGCAGGGCGACAAGATCGATATCCACGAACTGCTGACCGGCTGGGATCATCAGGCGGCGACGCTGGGTAACTTTGTTCAGGTTCATACCAGCGGCGCCAATACGGTGATATCCGTCGATCGCGACGGCGTCGGCAGCGCGTTTAAATCCACTGACCTTGTCACTCTGGAGAATGTGCAGCTCACGCTAAATGATCTTTTGCAAAACAACCACCTGATAACCGGCGGTTGATAAAAAAGCCCCAAACGCCACGACGTTCGGGGCAACAAGCGGTGATATTTAAAAGGGATAAACTATGGGAAGAGTCGCGCCTGTCGCCATCGTACTGGCATTTGCTTTGTTTCATCACCAGCCCCGGGGCGCAGAAGCGCCGCCAATGATTACATCCGAAGGATTAGCAACGGACCAGATGCTTCCTTCGCTGGATGGCTCCGCCGCTGAGTTGCCGCTCAGCGCCGCCGCGCCGGGCAACCTGACGCTCAATGACGCGGTCAATCGCGCCGTTAGCTGGCATCCTTCTATTCGCGAAGCCGTCGGCAAACTGCTCGCACAGAATGAACAAATAGAGGTCGCCAAATCGAAATATTATCCGCAAGTCAGCGCTGGTGTGAACAATGGGTACAGCAATACCTACACCGATCACGGGTATAGTCCCTCGCTGGTGCTGTCGGTATCGCAAATGCTTTATGACTTCGGCAAAGTGGCAAGCCAGGTTCGCGCCGAAACCGCAGGCGCAGCGCAGCAACAGGCCAATGTGTTGCTCAGTATTGATACCGTCGCGCACGAAACCGCCAACGCCATTGTACAAACGCAGAGCTGGCAGCAAATGGTAGAAGCGGCGGAAGAACAGCTCGTCGCGCTGGACAGCATCGGTAAACTTATCCGGCAGCGCAGCGATGAAGGCGCTACGTCGCTATCTGACGTAGTGCAAACCGAAGCCAGAATCGAATCCGCCCGCTCGCAACTGGCGCAGTATCAGGCCAATCTCGACAGTGCGAAAGCCTCACTGATGAGCTGGCTGGGCTGGAATTCGCTTAACGGCATCAATAATGACTTCCCGGCGAAACTTGCTCGCAGCTGTGAGACGGCAACTCCCGACGATCGACTGGTGCCCGCGGTACTGGCCGCCTGGGCGCAGGCCAACGTTGCGCGGGCGAATCTGGACTATGCCAGCGCGCAAATGACGCCGACAATTTCGCTCGAACCTTCCGTTCAACATTATCTTAATGATAAATATCCCAGTCATGAAGTGCTGGATAAAACCCAGTATTCCACCTGGGTGAAAGTTGAGATGCCGCTTTATCAGGGCGGAGGGCTGACTGCCCGACGCAACGCCGCCAGCCATGCGGTAGACGCGGCTCAGTCGACCATTCAGCGCACCCGGCTTGATGTCCGCCAGAAACTGATGGAGGCGCGCAGCCAGGCAATGAGTCTTGCCAGCGCGTTACAAATCCTTCGTCGGCAACAGCAGCTTAGCGAACGCACGCGCGAACTGTATCAGCAGCAATACCTTGACCTCGGTTCCCGCCCGCTGCTCGACGTGCTTAATGCGGAGCAGGAAGTTTACCAGGCGCGTTTTGCCGAACTGCAAACGGAAAGCCAGTTGCATCAGTTGCAACTGAACTGTCTGTATAACACCGGCGCGCTTCGTCAGGCGTTCGCGTTAAATCATCGCAGCATTCAATCCGTGGAGATCCAGCCATGACCCGCGCCGCCCCCGATGTAGAAGAGGTACTCAGTGAGCGCGCGCTAAGCCAATGGGCGCAGGCCATCAGCTATGTCGCCGGTCATTATCGCGTTGCCTGTTCTCCCGGTTCAATTCAGGCCAACGCCCCGTGGTTTAGGGGTAAAAGCAGAACGACCGCCTTAACGCAGCTCGCGCGGCAGGCGGGTTTATCCTTTCATGCGCCGGACATAGACAAAACGGCATTTAGTCAGTGGCGATTGCCGTTGGTTGTCGAGCTCCAGGACAGGCAGTTATTGGTCATCGAGCATGTTAATGGCGAAGATGCGGTAGACGTTTTTGTGATTGAAGAAGAGGGTCAGCGTAACCGCCTGACGCTCAGCGAGTTATTGCCGGAGATCCTCTATGTTGCCGCGCTACGCCCGCTATCGGCGCTCAAGGATAGCCGCGTCGATCGCTATATCTCCCGCTTTAAACCCGACTGGATGCGCGAGCTGGTTCTGCAGGATATTCGCCCTTATTTACCGGTAATGGTCGCCGCCTTTCTGATTAACGTGCTGTCGCTGGCCGGGATTGTGTTCTCTATGCAGGTTTACGATCGAGTGATCCCCGCTCAGTCATATCCTACCCTGTACGTGCTCTCCTTCGGCGTGCTGGTAGCGGTGCTGTTCGGTTTTCTCCTGCGTGAAGCGCGTACGCACATTATGGACGTGCTCGGTAAACGCGCCGATATGCGCATTTCCGATCGGGTATTCGGTCATGCGTTAAGGCTGCGCAACAGCGCTATCCCCCGTTCCACCGGCAGTTTTATCTCGCAGTTACGCGAACTGGAGCAGATCCGCGAGATGATTACCTCTTCAACGCTGGCGACCATTGTCGATCTGCCTTTCTTTTTCCTGTTTATGATAGTCTTGGCGATTATTGCCCCACCGCTGGCATGGATAGCGCCCGTGGCGGCTCTGCTGATGATCCTGCCGGGCGTCGCACTGCAAAAAAGACTGTCTGTCCTCGCCAACCAGGCCGCCCACGAAGCGACGCTACGCAATGCAGTCTTGGTCGAAAGCGTTCAGGGGCTGGAAGATATTAAACTGATGCAGGCGGAGAACCGCTTTCTTCAGCAGTGGAATAGCTATATCCGTATTACCGGCGAGTCGGGTCTACGCACCCGCAAACTCACGCAAGGGCTTATCAGTTGGGGGATGTCGGTACAAAGTCTGGTGTATGCCGCAGTGATTATGTTCGGCGCACCGATGGTCATTGAAGGCAGTATGACTACCGGCGCCGTGGTCGCCGCGTCGATGCTCGGCTCGCGGATGATCGCGCCAATGGCTAACCTGTGCGGCGTGCTGGCGCGCTGGCAGCAGGTGAAAGCGGCGAAGATGGGTCTCGACAACATTATGCAACTGCCCACCGAAACACAGCATGACGATAGCCTGATACACCGCGACATCCTCCACGGGCATTACCTCTTTGAAAACGCTCAGTTTCGTTACCATAACGACGATCAACGCATACCGTTGCGCCTCGTGCGTCTGGAGATCATGCCAGGCGAGCGGATTGCGATACTGGGGCGTAACGGTGCGGGTAAATCCACACTTTTACAGGCGATGGCGGGCGGCCTGGAGATGATTCAGGGAGATGCCCGGCTTGATAATCTCAGCTTGTCGCACATCGATATGGCGGATTTACGCCGCAACATCGGCTTTCTTAGCCAGAACGCGCGGCTTTTCTTCGGCACCCTACGAGAGAACCTGACGCTCGGCGCGCCGCACGCCAACGATGAACAGATTTTTGACGCGCTCGAAGTCAGCGGCGGCGCCGTCTTCGTCAGGCGGCTGGCAAAAGGGTTGGATCATCCCATTATGGAGGGTGGTAACGGCCTGTCCGGCGGGCAGCGTCAGTCCCTGTTGCTGGCGAGAATGCTGCTGCGCTCCCCCAATATTGTGCTACTTGACGAACCCAGCGCCTCGCTGGACGAGCATACGGAGCGAGAGTTTATTCAGCGGTTACATCAGTGGCTTGGCAATCGTACCCTGGTCGTTGCGACGCACCGGGTACCAATACTGGAGCTGGTTGAGCGTGTCATTGTCCTGAAAGAAGGACAACTGGTGATGGATGCGCCAAAAGCGCAGGCGCTTAACGCGGATCGGATGCAAAGTCACCGTCGGGAGTGGAAAAATGAAAATCAGTCAGCATGATGCCGCGATGGACGATCCCGATATTCAGCGTGAACGGGCGTTTTCCGGCGCGGGTCGTATTGTTCTGATCTGCTCACTGTTATTTCTCATTCTCGGCATCTGGGCGTGGTTTGGCCGACTGGATGAGGTTTCCACCGGCAACGGGAAAGTGATCCCCAGTTCACGCGAACAGGTTCTGCAGTCGCTGGATGGCGGCATTCTGGCGCAGTTGACGGTGCGGGAAGGCGACAGAGTTCAGGCTAATCAGATTGTCGCCCGGCTTGATCCGACGCGTCTGGCGTCCAATGTTGGTGAAAGTGCGGCAAAATATCGCGCTTCACTCGCCTCCAGCGCACGGTTAACTGCGGAAGTCAGCGACTTACCTCTCGCCTTTCCCGCTGAGCTGAACGGCTGGCCGGATCTGATTGCCGCAGAGACGCGTCTCTATAAAAGCCGCCGCGCGCAGCTGGCCGATACCGAAGCCGAGCTACGGGATGCGCTGGCGTCGGTTAATAAAGAGCTGACCATTACCCAGCGGCTGGAGAAAAGCGGCGCGGCCAGTCATGTTGAAGTGCTACGCCTGCAACGACAAAAAAGCGATTTAGGCTTAAAAATTACCGATCTGCGCTCACAATATTATGTGCAGGCACGCGAAGCGTTATCGAAAGCGAACGCTGAGGTCGATATGCTCTCCGCCATTTTAAAAGGACGCGAGGATTCCGTCACCCGCCTTACCGTGCGTTCGCCGGTACGCGGCATTGTTAAAAATATCCAGGTCACGACGATTGGCGGCGTGATCCCGCCTAACGGCGAGATGATGGAGATAGTGCCGGTAGACGATCGTCTGCTGATTGAAACCCGCCTTTCGCCGCGTGATATCGCCTTTATTCATCCCGGCCAACGCGCATTGGTTAAAATTACTGCTTACGATTACGCCATTTACGGCGGGCTTGACGGCGTGGTGGAGACCATTTCACCAGACACCATTCAGGATAAAGTGAAACCGGAAATTTTCTACTATCGCGTGTTTATCCGCACCCACCAGGACTATCTACAAAATAAATCAGGACGCCGTTTTTCGATTGTTCCAGGCATGATCGCCACGGTGGATATCAAAACCGGTGAAAAAACCATTGTCGACTATTTAATCAAACCGTTTAATCGCGCGAAAGAAGCGCTGCGCGAGCGGTAAATCGTTGAAGATAAGAAGATACGGGGGCTGGTCACGCGTGTCACAAGTCTGTTATACTTACCTTACACATTGGGGCTGATTCTGGATTCGACGGGATTTGCGAAACCCAAGGTGCATGCCGAGGGGCGGTTGGCCTCGTAAAAAGCCGCAAAAAAATAGTCGCAAACGACGAAACCTACGCTTTAGCAGCTTAATAACCTGCTTAGAGCCCTCTCTCCCTAGCCTCCGCTCTTAGGACGGGGATCAAGAGAGGTCAAACCCTAAAGAGATCGCGCGGATGCCCTGCCTGGGGTTGAAGCGTTAAAACGAATCAGGCTAGTCTGGTAGTGGCGTGTCCGTCCGCAGGTGCCAGGCGAATGTAAAGACTGACTAAGCATGTAGTACCGAGGATGTAGGAATTTCGGACGCGGGTTCAACTCCCGCCAGCTCCACCAAATATTGATACACTGACGTTCAGTGAAGTACAGAAAGTCCGCACGGCACAAGCCCTGCGGGCTTTTTTACATCTATTGCCGCCTGGTGAGGATTGCTGAGAGCCTCACGGGCATTGACGTCAAATGACGCAATGGGTGACAGGGCAAAACGCCAAAAGTCTCACCAATAACTCCCGAAAGAATTGGAATACGAGAGTCAAAGAAAATAGAACACTCACTGAGAGTCCTGCCTGGCTGGGGCAAAGCTCGCAGTCAGACTGTCGAGCATAAAGATAAGCAGTTGCCCGTGAGACGCCAGGATGTTGGGCTACGGTATCCATAGATTTACGAAGATTCAGCAGACCTTCTTTGCGAAGCTTTAATGATCAATTCTTTTCTGTCAGCTGCTTTAAGCGTCCTGGCCGTAGTGGCACGAGCAGCGGCGAAACTATCTATGCGCTGTCGAATGGTCTCTGTTCCTCCAGGATCAATATTTTCTCACGGAATTTTTTACTACCGTATACGTTATTCAGCGTAATCCGAAGACGTGATCCTGCTCACCCAGTCAAACATAACTTGCATATGATTGCCATTGGATGTCCTCACACCAACCTGACACGCATTTACGCCTGTCGTTTTGCCAGTCAAAACCTGTCCATACTTCATATAGATTTTGATACCGACTCCCTGTTTATAGCACTTATTGCAAATCGAGAAATAATCTCTTCTTGATGGAGTATCTTGCTGAAGATTAAATTCGTCAGCCGGCACCAGCGAAAGATTAAAAGCGTCATTACCTGATAATTCTTCAAGAATTGCCAGAGACTCTAATTTAACTTCAATGCGCTTATTTCCTTTAGGTTTATCCGAAGCCAGAATCAAATTTTCCCTCGGATTAAACTTCGCAATGTAGCCTGTGATTATCCGGGCATTATTACTCACCAATCGAACAGGGATATCATTAAAACGTAGAAATTGAACTCGACGAGCAAGCATAGAATAATCCCGCGGCCATATTTCAGCCTCTCGCCCGTAGGAAATATCATTTACAGCTATACATTCCATAAAGATATATTCATCTATGCTGAATGAAAAAGCCCCGAATTCACGGGGCTGAATAAAACGAAATAAATTAACGTAACAGAGACAGCACGTTCTGCGGGACCTGGTTAGCCTGTGCCAGAACGGAAGTACCGGCCTGCTGCAGGATCTGCGCGCGAGACATGTTGGAAACTTCGGTCGCATAGTCAGAATCTTCGATACGGCTACGCGCTTCAGACAGGTTGTTTACGGTATTGCCCAGGTTGGTGATAGCGGAGTTAAAACGGTTCTGTACCGCACCCAGGTCAGAACGCAGCGCATCCACCTGCGCCAGCGCGGCATCAATTTTCTGCAGCGGGTTTTCGGTGGTTTTAGCGGCTGCTTCAGCCAGCTCTGGTTGTGCTTTGAAATCATGACCAGCGGCTTTGCTGGCATTATAGGTTTTACCGTCGATAGTAACGACTTCGGTTTTACCGTCTACGCCACCCAGTTGGTTAGCCGCTGTTTTGGTAGTGCCGTCAGCAGCAATATAACTTGTGGTTTTAGCTTTAATTGCTCCTGTCGCTTCATCGTAATCTGCGGCGTAATACTTATCGCCAGCTTTAAGCGCATAACCGCCTTCAATTGTCTTACCATTTTTATCGGTATAAGACATTTTGACCAACTCAGCGCCATTAGCATCGGCAGTGTCAACGCCGCCAGCGATTAAGGCATTTTTAGCATCTGCTGAAACAACTGCTGGTGTATCTTTTAACTCCTGTACTTCTGTTTTAGTTGTCGCACCAGCAGGCATTGTGGTTTTAGTTGCGCCAGCCGCAAGGGTTACTGTACCGTCAGTAGCAACGTTAACTTCATAATCGCCATTTTTGTCGAGATCAGCACCAGTAAAGCCACCAATAGTAACAAAGTACTTGTTATTATCTGCGTCAAATTTAACCGCACTACCTGTTACACTAGGTGCACCATTCGTACCACCCGTAGCCGCTTTAATAGCTGCATCATCAAGACCCGATACATCCAGTGTAGTACCATTATTGGCATAAGCTTTCGTTGTTACTGCTGTATCTTTCACATCATACGCTTTCTGCACGTTCAGTGAATCCAGACCCAGGGTCTGCGAGTTGATCTGCTTCAGATCGATATCGATAGTTTCACCGTCGTTGGCACCAACCTGGATGGTCAGGGTGTTGTCCTGCGCCAGGACTTTCACGCCGTTGAACTGAGTCTGGCCGGATACACGGTCGATTTCGTTCAGGCGCTGGGTGATTTCAGCCTGGATGGAGTCGAGGTCAGACTGGGAGTTGGTGCTGTTAGCAGACTGAACCGCCAGTTCACGCACACGCTGCAGGTTGTTGTTGATTTCGTTCAGCGCGCCTTCAGTGGTCTGCGCAATGGAGATACCGTCGTTAGCGTTACGGGAAGCCTGAGTCAGACCTTTGATGTTCGCGGTAAAACGGTTAGCAATCGCCTGACCTGCCGCATCGTCTTTCGCGCTGTTGATACGCAGACCAGAAGACAGACGCTCGATAGCGGTGCCCAGTGCGGACTGGGATTTGTTCAGGTTATTCTGGGTCAGCAGCGACAGACTGTTAGTGTTGATTACTTGTGCCATAAAATTTTCCTTTTGGAAGGTTTTTGATAAAACAATCTCCCATGAGAAAAGCGACTAAAATTCTTCTTTATCTGATGTAAAGGAGAAAATCATGGCTACTATTGGGTATATTCGGGTGTCAACAATTGACCAAAATATCGATTTACAGCGTAATGCTCTTACTAGTGCAAATTGTGACCGCATTTTTGAGGACCGTATCAGTGGCAAGATTGCAAACCGCCCCGGCCTGAAACGAGCGCTAAAGTATGTAAATAAAGGCGATACTCTTGTCGTCTGGAAATTAGACAGACTGGGCCGCAGCGTGAAAAACCTGGTGGCGTTAATATCAGAATTACATGAACGTGGAGCTCACTTCCATTCTTTAACCGATAGTATTGATACCAGTAGCGCGATGGGGCGATTCTTTTTTCATGTAATGTCAGCACTGGCCGAGATGGAGCGAGAATTAATTGTCGAGCGAACCCTTGCCGGACTGGCTGCCGCCAGAGCGCAAGGACGACTGGGAGGGCGCCCTCGGGCGATCAATAGACATGAACAGGAACAGATTAGCCGGCTATTAGAGAAAGGCCATCCTCGGCAGCAATTAGCTATTATTTTTGGTATTGGCGTATCCACCTTATACAGATACTTTCCGGCAAATCGTATAAAAAAACGAATGAATTAAAATAAAAATTACAACAGGATGGATATAACATTTTTGTAATACAGACGTATGGCATGAATAAACCGAAAGGGTATACGAAAAAGACAGCATCTAATAAAAAAGAGAAAAAATTCAACGCATTAACATATATAGTATAACACACTCACGATAAAGCCTATGTTATATCCAGCTATAGACGACATCGCTCAAAACACTACCAGACGCAGTGTTCACATAGAAAGGCTTTTTAATCAAACTGTTAGATGTAAGCATTTACGGATAGAAAAAGTAGTAAAGTTTATGCCTTAAGTGTCGATAACCTGGATGACACAGGTAAGCCTGGCATAACATTGGTTATCAAAAACCTTGGTTTTCAAGAACCAATAAATCGTGTGGCTGATGCGCTATAAAAATCGCAGAGCGGTGACGATATCCGCATAAGGAGCTGTTCGTTCGCAACATTCGAACGGTGACGTTAAAGCCGGTTTCATTGGCTAATGAAGACGAAGGGGACAAAATTACTACAGAGTTGATACCACAGAGATAGTCCAGGCTCGCAGGTGATACGGGATTTAACGCCGTAAAGTCTGCACAGAACACGATCTGCCGCCGGATACCATTAAATTGCCCCGCAACGCGTTATCAATACAACTACCGACGTTTCCCGTTACCTTGTTGTCGGTACGTTTACCTCATTGTCTGAAAGGTTATTTGCGAAGTTATCATTAATAATCCACGGGCGTCTGGTATGCGAATCCAGTTCCCCAATCCTGGCGCTTTGCCTGTGCGACCATACGCGCATAAATAAGCCTGAAACCAAACTTCACCGCTTAACGCTCTCCTCTTTCCCGATTTTTACGCAAAAAATCATCACATGATCAAGTGTCGTATTAGTTATTGCATTTTACAAATGATATTGGTAATTATTATCATTCTCATTAACAGCTTGTTCGATTTATGACGTGGAGAGAGAGGATTTCTCATGCGTATTCTGTTTGTCGGTCCACCACTGTATGGACTGCTATACCCTGTGCTGTCCCTGGCGCAAGCGTTTCGTGTTAATGGCCATGAAGTACTGATTGCAAGCGGTGGAAAATTTGCACAGAAAGCAGCCGAAGCCGGGTTGGTGGTATTTGACGCTGCGCCTGGTTTCGATTCGGAAGCGGGTTATCGCCGTCAGGAGGCATTACGAAAAGAAAATAACATTGGAACAAAAATGGGGAACTTCTCATTCTTCAGCGAAGAGATGACTGACCCGCTGGTCGCGTTCGCCGGGCAGTGGCGACCAGATCTCATCGTCTACCCTCCCCTTGGGGTCGTTGGACCACTGATTGCCGCTAAGTATGACATTCCGGTAGTGATGCAAACCGTCGGCTTCGGTCATACGCCCTGGCACATCAAAGGCGTGACGAAATCACTTTCTAACGCCTACCGCCGCCATGGGGTCAGCGCGACACCAAGAGATCTGGCGTGGATAGACGTCACACCGCCCAGCATGAGCATACTGCAAAATGACGGAGAGCCAGTTATCTCCATGCAATACATCCCGTATAACGGCGGCGCCGTCTGGGAAGAATGGTGGGAACGTACACCTGATCGCAAGCGTCTTCTGGTCAGCCTCGGCACCGTCAAACCGATGGTGGATGGCCTGGATCTGATTTCCTGGGTAATGGATTCTGCCGGCGAAGTAGATGCCGAAATCATCCTGCATCTTCCGGCAAATGCCCGCTCGGATTTACGTTCACTACCGCCGAATGTCCGTCTGGTCGACTGGCTTCCGATGGGCGTTTTCCTTAACGGCGCCGACGGTTTTATCCACCATGGCGGCGCAGGCAACACCCTGACGGCACTACATGCCGGCATTCCGCAGATAGTCTTTGGCCAGGGTGCCGACAGACCCGTCAATGCCCGCGCCGTGGTCGAGCGCGGATGCGGAATTATTCCCGGTAAGAGCGGACTTACGAGCAGCATGATCAATACCTTCCTCGGTAATCGCGCGCTTCGCGAGGCGTCGCAGGAGGTCGCGGCGGAAATGGCGGCCCAGCCTTGCCCGACCGAGGTGGCAAAAAAACTGATCGCCATGCTGCAACACGGCTAACCGCGGCAGCGCAATGACAATATGGCGGCTGAACCCAGACTGTGTCGCCATATCTCATCTTTCACCGATAAGGAGGCTTAATGCCCGCGACTCATTCCCCCATGCCCGCTCGTGCCTGGATAGTTCGCCTTGCCCGCGTGTGTTGGGAACGTAAAACACTGAGCATCATTGTCATCGTAGCATCAGTATCGACCATTTTACTGGCTGCGCTGACGCCGTTAATAACGCGTCAGGCCGTCAATGACGCGATAGCAGGCGATACGACACGCCTGCCGTTACTTGCCTGCGGCCTGCTATTAATTGCCCTTTTTGATTTTATCGGGAATTACGTGCGCCGCGGCTATGCCGGGGAACTCTCGCTGTGGGTTCAGCATACGTTACGTAGCCGTGCGTTCGACAGTATTCAAAAACTGGACGGCGCAGGCCAGGACGCCTTGCGTACCGGGCAGGTCATTTCGCGTACCAACAGCGATCTTCAACAGGTACACACCTTGCTACAGATGTGTCCGGTGCCGCTGGCGGTGCTCACTTACTATGTGGCCGGTATCGCGGTGATGCTATGGATGTCGCCATCCATGACGCTTATCGTGATTTGCGTACTGGCCGCCCTTGCTATTACCGCCCTGCGCGCCCGTCGCCGTGTTTTCGCGCAAACGGGGCTTGCCTCAGACCGGCTGGCGCACATGACGGAACATATGCGCGAAGTATTGGAACAGATCTCAGTGGTGAAGTCCTGCGTGGCGGAGTTACGCGAAACGCGTTGGCTCGATGGTCAGTCGCGGCAGATGGTGCGAGTACGCATCGGTGCCGCTATCTCGCAGGCGATGCCGGGCGCAACCATGCTGGCGCTACCGGTGATAGGGCAGATCGTCCTGCTGTGCTATGGCGGCTGGTCGGTAATGAATGGGCGCATCGATCTGGGAACCTTCGTTGCGTTCGCGAGTTTTCTCGCTATGCTGACCGGCCCCACCCGCGTACTGGCATCGTTTTTGGTTATTGCACAGCGCACACAGGCGTCGGTAGAGCGCGTCTTCGCGCTTATCGACACGCGTTCTCGCATGGAAGACGGTACTGAGTCGGTTGAGGGTCAGATTATTGGGCTGGACGTGGAGAAGATGAGTTTCCACTACGACAACGGTAACCGTATCCTCAATGAGATCTCGTTTTCCATTCACGCCGGTGAAACCGTGGCAGTGGTTGGCGCCTCCGGCTCCGGGAAATCAACATTGCTGATGTTGCTGGCGCGCTTTTACGATCCCACCTCCGGCGGGGTGTGGCTCAACACCACTGCGGGTCAACAGAATATTCGCGACCTGAAACTGACGGCGCTTCGTCGTCGCGTTGGCGTAGTGTTTGAAGACGCGTTTCTGTTTGCCGGTACGGTGGCGGAAAACATCGCTTATGGGCACCGGCAAGCGACTCAGGACGACATTCGACGCGCCGCCGATGCCGCAGGCGCCAGCGGGTTCATCAATGCGCTACCGCAGGGGTTCAACACCCGACTGGCCGAACGCGGAAGCAACCTCTCCGGCGGCCAACGCCAGCGTATTGCGTTGGCCCGGGCACTGATTACCGCGCCGGAACTGCTGATTCTCGATGACACCACCTCGGCGGTCGATGCCGGTACTGAAGCGGAAATTAATACGGCTCTTGGTCGTTATGCCGATAATGAGCATATGCTGCTGGTGATTGCACGCCGCCGTTCAACACTGCAGTTAGCCGATCGGATCGTCGTGCTGGATAAAGGCCGCGTCGTGGATATCGGTACCCAGGCGGAGCTGGATGCAAGGTGTCCGACGTTTCGCTCGCTGATGAGCGGCGAGGGTGACTTTCTCGCCCTCGCCCCGGCGGAACAACGTGCGCTATGGCCAACAACGCCGACGGTAAAATCCGACGACGCGCATGAGCGCCAGCCCCCCGCCGGAAAAGGTTTTGTCGACCGGATGACGCGCGTTCCGGAACGCGCCGTACAGATGGCGCTGGCAGGCCACGGGCGTCAAGTCTCATCGCTGCTGACGCCAGTAGCCTGGATGTTCGTCATCGCCGCCCTGCTTATCGCGCTTGATTCCGCCGCAGGCGTTGGCGTGCTGGTGCTTTTGCAGCGCGGTATTGACTCAGGCGTTGCCGCAGGGGATATGTCGACTATTGGCATATGCGCCCTGCTCGCGCTGTGCCTGGTGGCGATCGGTTGGTGCTGCTATGCGCTGCAAACGATCTTCGCCGCCCGCGCGGCAGAGTCGGTACAGCATACGGTACGCTTACGCAGCTTCAGCCACCTGCTACGCCTGAATCTTCCCTGGCACGAGAAGCACATCGACTCGCGTCTTACTCGCATGACCGTCGACGTTGATTCACTCGCCCGATTTCTGCAAAACGGTCTTGCCAGCGCGGCCACCAGCATCGTGACGATGGTCGCTATCGCCGCGGCAATGTTCTGGCTTGATCCCATTCTTGCGTTAACGGCATTAAGCGCCGTGCCTGTAGTGATGCTGGCGACGTGGATTTACCGCCGTTTGAGCTCGCCTGCCTACGCCCAGGCACGGCTGGAAATTGGTAAGGTGAACAGTACGCTTCAGGAAAAGGTCTCCGGTATGCGGGTAGTGCAGTCACACGGCCAACAGAAGCAGGAAGCCGCTAGGCTACGGGCGTTATCAGACAACTTCCGCGCCACCCGCGTGCGGGCGCAAAAATACCTTGCTGTCTATTTTCCGTTCCTGACCTTCTGCACCGAGGCCGCCTATGCCGCCGTGCTTTTAATCGGGGCGACTCGGGTCGCCGGAGGCGAAATGACGCCCGGGATACTGGCGGCGTTCTTCCTGCTACTGGGACAATTTTATGGCCCGGTACAGCAGTTGTCAGGCATTGTTGATTCCTGGCAGCAGGCGACCGCCAGCGGCAAACATATCAATGCGCTATTGGCGACTGAGGAAACGGAGAATATTGAACCGTCATCCATAACGCCTGGCACTGGCGGCGCGCTACGTCTGGAGGCATTGACATTCCGCTATCCCGAAAAAACGCAACCTGTGCTTGATAATCTCTCGCTCACCATTCCGCCAGGAACGGTAGTCGCGGTGGTCGGACGTAGCGGCGCCGGCAAATCGACGCTGATCAAACTGCTGGCCGGGCTCTACTCTCCCGGCAGCGGGCAAATCCGTGTCGGTGAGCGCCTAATTGATGCCGCGTCGCTTAGTGATTATCGTCGCCAGACGGGGCTGGTCACTCAGGATGTCGCATTATTTAGCGGCGATATTGCCGAAAATATCCGCTATTCGCGGCCAGACAGCAGCGACACGGAGGTGGAGATCGCGGCGCGACGGGCGGGACTCTTTGAAACTGTGCAACATCTGCCGCTGGGGTTTCGTACTCCGGTCAATAACGGCGGCACGGATCTGTCCGCGGGCCAGCGTCAGTTGATTGCCCTCGCCCGCGCGCAACTGGCGCAGGCGCACATTCTGCTGCTCGACGAGGCGACAGCGCGTATCGACCGCAGCGCCGAGGAGCGCTTAATAACCTCGCTTACCGGAGTGACGCATACCGAGAAACGCATCGCGCTTATCGTCGCGCACCGGCTGACCACCGCTCGCCGCTGCGATGTGATTGTCGTAATCGATAAAGGATGTATCGCTGAATATGGCAGCCATGAGCAGTTGATAGCGGCTCATGGCCTGTATGCTCGTCTGTGGCGGGACAGCATCGGCCAGACACGCGATACGCAAGGAGAGGTCACAGGATAGTTTTTATCGCCACGATTTACGCAAAAGAAAGCCCGCAAGCGGCTGTTCCTGTAACAGCCGCTTTAGCTATTGATACTGACCGAAATATAAATGAGATGGAATACAGAAAATGAGACTGAGCCCGCCCGTCGCTCCTGTCGCTATACAGACCGCTACGCGCCTTCGCCGCCAACTCGCCGCCGGAAGCCAGGTTGACGCTTCTCACTTCTGGCGAGAAGCAAACTCGCTCGCGCTGCCGCTGGTGACAGCCATTAACGACGCAGACGATGAACGGGAAGTCACCTTCCTGTGGCGTGCCGCCTCTCCTCTGCGGGGGGTTTATGTCCGCCTGAACCGTGTCACCGATAAAGATAACGTGGCGAAAGGTATGATGACGCAACTGCCCACAACGGATATCTGGCATCTGACGCTTCGCTTACCGGCATCCTACTGCGGTTCCTATACGATGGTCGAAATACCACCGGAAACCCCGGACGAGACGGTGTTGCAGCTTGGAAGCCGTTTCGCCTCCCTTGTCGGGAAGGCGGACCCGCTGAACAGCACGCCGGGAATAAATGTTCGGGGCAATGCGCAGGAATCCGTTCTGGCGCTGGATCACGCCCCGGCACAGGAGGAGTGGTCAGGCTGTCGCGCTTACGCCGGGCAGCTTTTCACCTCAGAACATCGGCTCGCCGGACAACGTCGCCGTGTGCGGCTGTATCTTCCTGACGTTCCTGTCGTACAACCGCTGGGCTTACTGGTACTCACGGATGGCGAGATCTGGTTCGACCATCTTGGGGTAAGTGCCGCCATTGACGCTGCCATCCGCAGCGGACGCATCGCGCCGGTGGCCGTACTCGGCATTGATAACATCAACGCGCGTGAACGCGTCGCAATCCTCGGCGGTCGCCGCGAGCTGGTGCTCGACATTGCCGAACGCCTGCTGCCAACCCTTCGCGCCAAATACCCGGAACGGCGGTGGGCGGACCGTACACAAACGGTGCTGGCAGGGCAAAGCCTCGGCGGCGTGACCGCGCTGATGGCGGCCCGCCACGCGCCAGAGAGCTTCGGCCTGGTGCTGAGCCACTCCCCCTCAATGTGGTGGACGCCGGACAACCGCAATCGCCCGGACCATTTCAGCGCAGAAGAGCGCTCATGGGTCAGCGAACATGTGTTATCCGCGCCCTCGCCAGCCGTACGTACGCATCTGTGCGTGGGATCGCTGGAAGGTTCGACGGTCCCGCAGGTCAAACAGTTGCATGAAAAATTGCGCGCCGCCGGCGTCGAAAGCCATTGCAGCGTGTACACCGGCGGTCACGATTATGCCTGGTGGCGCGGCGCGCTGATTGACGGATTACGTCTACTGCCCCGATAAAACTTCACCTGCCAAAAAGGAATCACATCCGATGTATGGTCGCCAGTACCACAACAAGTGCTATCGCATGGCGCTATTTTTAGTGAGTTTTTGTTTTAGCGCGCTGAGTTATGCGCAGCCGGATATGCAGCCATTAGGGCCGAATATTGCTGATAAAGGTTCGGGATATTACCATTTTAGGGTCAATGACTTTCAATCTGCCGATGGCGCAAGACATTACCGGGTATGGACCGCTATTCCCAATAAAGCCGCCCCGCCGTCGGGTTATCCTGTCTTATATATGTTGGACGGCAACGCAGTGATGGACAGGCTGCCGGAGGCGTTGCTCAAACAACTGGCAGACCACTCGCCGCCGGTGATTGTGGCGATTGGCTATCAGACTAACCTGCCGTTTGATCTTAACGGCAGAGCTTATGACTATACGCCGGCGCCGGGAATCGATCGCGATGGCAGTGAAAATAACCCGCGTTTCCATCGTAAAACCGGCGGCGGGCCAGCGTTCCGCCAGCTACTGGAGAAACATATCGCGCCGCAGGTGGAACAAGGAATAACCATCAACCCCGAACAGCGCGGGGTATGGGGACATTCTTATGGCGGCCTGTTCGTTTTGGACTCCTGGCTGTCGTCATCCTTCTTTCATATCTATTACAGCGCCAGCCCGTCACTCAGCAGGGATAACTTTGCCCTGTTGAATCGCCTTACGACAGTGAAGCCGTCGCCGTTCTGCCATAAAAAACTCATCATAATGGAAGGTTCAGCGTCGAATGGGGATAGCAGGCAACGCCAGATGGCCGAGCTCCTGCAAAAAGTTCAGGAGACCGTGAGAACGCTTGAGAACAACGGCGTTAACGCGGCCCTGCAGCATTACCCGGGCCTGGGCCACGGGCCCATGTTTAACGCCTCTTTTCGCAGTGCATTGCTGGATATCAGTCGCGAACCGGCAAGCCAAAAACCACGCTGCCATTAACCCGCCGCCAGAATATGCCCGCCAGCAGCGGGCATAATCCATCAAAACGAGGCCGTCACACCGGCATAATAAGCCCGACCCGGTTCGTTATAGGTATTTGCCCCTTCGGCGGAGCGATAGATCTGTTTATCGAAGATATTGCTGATACCGACATTAAGACGCAGGTTCTTGTTGATATCGTAATTAACGTTAGCGCCGACCAGTGAGTAAGCCCCCAGCGCTTTCCCGGACAATCCTTTGGTCTCTTCACTACGCGACTCCGCATGTGTTCGCGGTTTTTGCTTGCCGTATAACGTCCAGTTGACGTTAGCGGAGAGCGCGCTGGTAATAGTCCAGTCGAGGAAGGTATTCACCGTATATTTCGGGATTATCGATAAGGGATTGCCGGTATCTTTTTGCTCAGACGCGATCATATAAGTCGCATTGGTATTCCAGTTCAGACGGTCCGGCATCAGCGGAACAGCCATGCTGGCTTCAATACCTTCAATCAGCGCTTTACCGCCGTTCTGCCATTGCAATACATAAGCGCCAGATGCGCTTCTGCCAATAATTTTATCACCTGCGACAATCTTATTCTGATAATCGTTACGGAAATACGTGACGCTTGCGTGGTAATCGTCTACGGTAAATTCCAGCCCAATCTCTTTATTAATGCTAATTTCAGGATCGAGGTTCTTATTACCGACCAGGTAACAGCCGCCCGACGTAATATCTTTTGGACAACCGTTTCCTTTCGAATAGAGTAAATACCCCTCACTGGTTTGATACAAGTTCGGTGCCTTAAAGGCACGGGCAATACCGGCTTTCACCTTGACGTATTCACCTAACTCCTGGGAAAGGTTAAGACTGGGACTAAAATTACTCCCGGATTCGCTCAAATAGTCAAAACGCAGACCCGGAATAATATTGGTACCGGCCATGGGTTCGATATTATCTTCAACGTACAGCGCACTGATTTCCGATTTATTTTTGCTGCTACGGTTAGCCGCCGAACCGGGAATCCCGGCGATATTGCTATCCTTAACCGTCAGACTGGTAGAGGAAGGATCGTTCAGTTCATCGCGGTTCCACTCCGCGCCGACGGTGAGCGTTTGCTCAAATAGCCATATCACCGGGACATTCACCTCGCCGCTGGTGCGATACGAGGTCAGGCGGTTAGTGGTGAACGTCTGGTCGTTGGTAATACGCCCCTCGCCGCCGCCGGAGAGCCCCTCATTCATGCGGGTATTATCGGTTTTTTCATAGTAGAACCCCAGGCGGCTTTGCCCCCAGTCCCAGATGCCGTTATGAGTTAGACCGTAATTCTGCCGGTACAGGCGATTGGTCTCCCGCCCGGACTGCGCGAGACTTTTGGTAACCGCGTTTGAAGTACTGTTTTGCGTATCGCCGGCATAGATATTCCCCTGCCGACTGTATCCCGCTTCAAAATCAAGGATTTGCTGCGGGGTCATTTTCCATGAGAAGACGCTATTAATATCTTTATTGGTGACCCCCTCCCGTCCGGCGGCATTCTTGGTACCGGCGGAGGAGTTAATATCCCAGCTGTCGGCATCGGTTCTATTGAGATTACCGTACAGGCGCATCGTCAATGTATCTCCAGCCAACGGGCCGCTAAGGCTAAAGTTACCCCGCCGGGTGTCACCTTCTTTGCTGCTTTCCGGCTGGTTGGTATAGAGCGACAGCGAGCCGTGCCAGTCATTAGTGGGGCGTTTGGTGATGATATTCACCACCCCGCCTGCGGCACCGGAGCCATAGCGCGCGGCGGCGGGCCCACGGATCACTTCAATACGTTCTACCATCTCCGGCGGTACCCAGTTTGTATCGCCACGGGTGTCGCGTTCTCCGCGCCAGCTATAGCGAACCGAATTTCGCGACGTCACCGGCACGCCGTCAATCAGCACTAAGGTATTTTCCGGCCCCATACCACGAATATCAATTTGTCGGTTATTTCCGCGCGTCCCCGAGGCGCTATTGCCGGTAAGATTAACCCCAGGCATCTTACGAATAATATCGGCAAGATCGTTAACGGGAGGATTCTTTTGAATATCGTCACGAGTAATAATCGAAACGCCCGGCTGTTGCTTTAATACTTGCTCGGCAGTGGATTCAACCACCATCGTTTCGCCGTTGTCGTCTGTAGATTCTGCTGCTGATAATGGACTATTAATCCCTGTAGAAACCACGGTTATTAACCAGATGAACTTCTTAACTCTCATACCCATTCCCTAAATAATGCCTAAAGTAGCGCTGTTGCCCTCAAACTCACATCCTTGCCAGGTTACGGCTATATAGTAATTGTTATCATATGCTAATGATAACAATTATCATTCAATTAAGAAAAAGGCAATCTTTCAACCGCAAAAATCTGGTAATAAAAAAACGGAAACGGGATTTTGCAATATGACTCTCTGTCCGGGCTCCACTTTGCCAGTAAATCCGGGAAGGGGGGCAGAATGCGCCTACTGAACGAAGGTTTTACAAAACAGGAATAGAGGAAATTAATTATTTTTCAAAGCATTAATGATAATAAACAACCAGATAAGATGGTATAGCGCGGTTCAGGGTTCACCGCCGCTTCCCTGCCGACGGCGAACCGTTCTTACAGTTTGCCAGAGACTTTCCGTCTGGGTAATGGTGGGATCGGATACGATTGTAGCCATTCGATATTTGATGATGAAAGTGATGTTAGCGCCAAAATACAAAGCGCCTGGTAATAATTATCAGGCGCTTTGCAGACAGAAAACCATCAAACATCGGTTTCTCGTTCTCCAGGAGCTACTGGAAAATATGACAACCCACAGTTAGTGGGTTTTACTGCCGTGTCTTGAGAAGTACCTTCTTGTATTCCCAAGTCGTCCAGGAGACGCCGCAACCAATAAAGTTCAATCGCCTGTATTTTTCTCTGTCGTCTGTCTTCCCTTTCAGAAGGCGGGCGAATATCAGACTCATGAGTACATGTAACACAATAACCTTTTAACTCTATCCACTTAGGCTTAGGGGGGCCCTTAGGCTCGGGAGGCGTTGGGCTGGCAACGCATGAACAGGCACTTATACATCCAGGCATAGCGTTTTCCTTTTCAAACAATTCGCTTTAGTTGGAAGTTCTACTTGAGAAAATAGAAATGGTTATTCAGATATTTTTACCGTCGCATACTCCTGTAATAATAAAAGACACTGTAAATAATTTACTCTCAGCTACTATTCAGTAGCAGATAGTTATTCTTACATTTCTTTTATTTCAGATTTACGTCAAGTAGGGCTAAATATTTTCACTATAAAATACGTTAAAGAGTGTTTGTGTACTTGTAGACATTGTGGCGTCTTCAGTACGCAAATCGGTTAGTGTACAATCTTTAAAACTGGTATTTTTTAAATTAGCTTCGGACAAATCAGCCTCGCCCAGGTTCGTAGAAATGAAACTCGCCTTTTGCAGGTTTGCCCGGGTTAAGATAGCGCCTTCCATATCAGCAGCCATTCATTATAGTAGCACCCTTTAATGTCGCACCGCTCATATCGGCACGTATAAGGGTTGCACCTGAAAGATTAGTGTGATCCATATTTGCACCGGAACAATTACATTCTACCATGCTACAGCCTAACAGACTTGTGTGTTGTAAATTGGCACCAGTAAGATTAGCGCGATCGAGGGTAGCGCCACACATAATACTATCTTCCAGACAGGCGTTCATTAAATTACTGTCGCCTAATGATGCTCCCGATAGATTTGCGCCCTTAAAATTTGCACCGTCACAATCCGCCATAAACAGTACTGCCCCCCCTAAATCTGCGTCGCTTAGGTCTGCGCCACATAAATTTTCTGCCGTCAGATTTGCTCCGGTAAGGACAGCGCCTTTAAGATTCATGCCTCCCTGGGCAGTTAATATTACAGAATCCTGAGGGAGAGAAAATTCGCATCTGAATAGTAAAGCTCGACATATTTTTTCAAAAGAGGCAAGCGGAATTTCTCTCATCTCAGAATGGTCGCCTTTACTGACCCGTACAATAACTTGTCCAGCTTCGTTATTCTCACCAGGAAGATTAAATTCGACACGACACCCATCCATATCCTCCAGTACGATGTTTTCTGGCAACGGAGCACCTCTGTCAGGCATTGAACTTTTCAATGTATCAGCCATAGTGTCTATCAATTCCTGATATTGTGCTTCATTTTTCCGACGCACCCCACCACAGGTAAAAAAGTTAATGATATATTCCAGAATGGTTTTGGGAGAGGTGGCTTGCCGCATAGCAGCAGAAGTCCCCGCGCCAAAAGCAGATGTAGCCATACCAGCCAGACTATCGAGTGAACGCTCCATAATATTTTCTCCCAGAGAGCAACATAGTACATGATAAAATTTATCATATAGATTTGCATTTAGAGATAAGGTGAATACCCCCTTTGCGTCTGGTTACATAATCACGTATCACGGTGCTTTGCTGTCTGACTTACACAATACCAGCCAAATAAATATATTGGCTTATACTCGTCATACTTCAAGTTGCATGTGCTGCGGCTGCGTTCCCTCACCCCAGTCACTTACTTTAGTAAGCTCCTGGGGATTCGCTCGCTTGCCGCCATCCTGCAACTCGAATTATTTAGAGTATAAACATTATTTAAAATAATAAACGCGGCATTCGTTTTAATACTACGTTCAGGACTCATCCCACTCATTAGCAGAAAACCTATTAAAAAGCGTGTTCAGGCGTTTTATTGCTGCCATTGATAAACTGTTTAACAACATCGTCTGTACAGGCCTTCTTCGTTGCCTTTACGTTTAACTCAATCAGGCTACCGTCTCGGTTATAAGTCTATCGAGTAGTAGGGACGTAGTATGACGATGCAGCAAAGTGATATGGAAAGATATAATCCATTATTAATGTTAAAAGAAGTCATGGCGCAGACGCCTTATCGCCATAAACGCTGGGGAGAGCGTAAGTTTCGCTATAAATTTGTATTACGTTGCCTTATTAACCCCGTAACGACAATTAAATACTTCAATGAATTATGCCATCTGTCTCAGCCCAGAACGCTGATCATTCATCGTCCCCTATTGCCGGCAAAAATCCAGCGGCCCTATTTGTATACCGGGCTTAGCATACGTTGCCGGGCAAGAGCTATTCTGGAACACTACCAGTTCGTTCAGTCCTTTCCGGAAAGTAAAATTAAAAAGATCCTTCTGTCCGAGGAACAAATCTTACTCGCTCACCTGGAAGGAAAAAACGGTGCTCTGGTAGATATCTACTGCGGTCCCTGTGGCTATGACAGAGAAGGTGAGCTGACATTAACGCTGTGCTTCAATGATACGCCGTTGGCACGTTTATCATTTTCCTTTATCCGCCATGAAGGGAAGCAAATAGCGCTGGTTGCCGGGTTACAAGGGCCCAGTAAACATATCGGCCCACAAGTCATACGTAACGCCACCAAAGATTGTTACGGTCTCTTTCCTAAACGGATGCTGTATGAAGCATTTGCGACATTGATGCAGGCCTGTAATGTCGACGAGATTTATGCGGTAAGTGAAAACAACCATGTTTATCGTCAACTCAGGTACTTATTCCAGAAGAAAAAAACTTTTGTGGCCAGCTATAGTGAATTCTGGGAGTCGCTAAACGGCGTTAAGAAAGGTGCCTTATATCATCTGCCATCACAGGTGATGCGTAAAGCGCCTGAAAGTATCCCCAGCAAAAAACGCGCAGAGTATCGGAAACGCTATCATATTCTGGATACAATAATACAAGAGGTTAACAGCCTCTCCCGGTAGAACTATTTCATACACGGATGTGCAGATCCTGCTACCGTTCAGCGGATCTCTTTGAAATCTGTATCGCTACTGAATGATTAAATACAGAATGGCTTGCGAGTGAATAGCGCGGCATTAAACCGTCGCTTTCACTCATGCTATGATCAACATCTTAATCTTATTCCCTTCACCATAACGTCATCGATTAGCATGTTAACCATTAAATACAAGCTAAACATTTGTCACATTTTTATTTGGTTAAGCAAAAAAATAATACAAAATAGAATTTTCAGTAAGCCAAGTCAGGAGTTTTGGTGAAAATACAAGAAGTTAAGCGTATATTAACCCGCTGGCAGCCGTCTTCCTTTACCCTATACCGGGAGGTGTTTGCGCAATACGGCGGTAGTATCAATATGCACCCAGATATTGTTGATTATTTTATGAAGCGCCATAACTGGCATTTTAAATTCTTCCACTATGAAGAAGATGATAAGATTAAAGGCGCCTACTTTATTTGTAATGATCAGAATATTGGCATCCTGACGCGCAGAACCTTCCCGCTATCGTCAGACGAGATACTTATTCCGATGGCACCAGATTTACGCTGCTTCTTACCCGATCGTACTAACCGACTTTCGGCGTTACATCAGCCACAAATACGCAATGCCATATGGAAACTCACCAGAAAAAAACAAAATTGTCTGGTCAAAGAAGCGTTCTCTTCTAAGTTTGAAAAAACACGCCGTAATGAATATCAGCGATTTCTTAAAAAAGGCGGAAGTGTAAAAAGCGTTGCTGATTGTTCTTCTGATGAACTGACTCATATTTTTATCGAGTTATTTCGGTCTCGTTTCGGCAATACTTCATCCTGCTATCCCGCTGATAACCTTGCCAACTTTTTTAGTCAACTGCATCACCTTCTGTTTGGGCATATTCTTTATATTGAAGGGATACCCTGTGCATTTGATATCGTACTGAAATCTGAAAGCCAGATGAACGTCTACTTTGACGTATCTAATGGTGCAATTAAAAATGAGTGCAGGCCACTCAGTCCCGGCAGCATACTAATGTGGCTAAATATTAGCCGCGCCAGAAATTACTGCCAGGAAAGACAAAAAAAATTACTTTTTTCCATCGGCATACTAAAGCCTGAATGGGAATATAAGCGCATGTGGTCGACCCCCTATTTTACCGGGAAATCGATTTGCTAAAAAGAAAGCCTGGACGTAAATATGTTTTTTACGTCCAGATTTTTCATAAATCCTGATGAACTGATAAAAAACTAAAATTTAATCAGAATTTAAAAAATAAGTTAACCACCATATAATCATAATGACAATTACTCGAAATTCACTTACACTATACTCGGTTTTATGGAATTGATTAACACGGTATGTTACAGATAACGTGCTAAAAAGCGTGCAGCGGTTATACATTTTCATATGTGTGTGTCATTAACCTGGCGTCAGGAACAGATGATGATGACAACCACCATTTTATCTCTTCTGGCCTGGCATACCGTCAGTAGATTAAAGGTGTAGCCTTGCTTTATGGCATTACAAAAATGCGGGTGGGGTCTATGCTCAATGCATACGTTATTTGTAACAACGCTCTTGTGCATAAACAATACGTTATTGTCAACAGCACTGAACGGGTACAGTGGTTCTTGCTGACAACAGGCTTAAAGATCGCCTTAACACGGGATACCTGATAACTGGATTATATTATGACACATGCAGACTGGCTGATTCTTGGGTATACAACTGTTATTATTATTTTTGGTATTGTATGTTATATCGGATTGCTTAAATTGATAACGAAAGGCAAGCATGAAAAATAACGCACTTACCGGGAAGAATATACTCTCAGGAGATAAAATGCTTCGGCAATGATATGACACCACTGCCGAAATGTTATTTTTACAGAAATCAATCAGGTATTGAGGGTGATTTTATCATAGCCGCGCCAGCGATAATTCAACAACGAGAGCAGCCAGAATAGCACAAAAGCGCCCACTACCCAGAAGCCCACATTCCCCATATGATCGTTAAGCGTGCTTACGGTCTGCCAAAATGTTCCGCTTAACTGTAACGTATCATCAATCAACCCCAGCGCCTCAAGCCCGCCAATCGCCAGCGCGACAATGACGGATGCGGCGGTAATGGTCATATTATAATAAAGCTTACGTAATGGATGCGAGAAAGCCCAACCGTAAGCGCCGACCATGACAAAGTTATCCAGGGAATCCACCAGCGCCATCCCGGCGGTAAACAGCACAGGAAAAATCATCATCGACCAGAGAGATAGCCCCTGGTTGGCTGCTGAAGCGGAAATGCCCAGCAACCCAACCTCGGTTGCGGTATCAAATCCCAGACCAAACAGAAAACCGACAAAATACATATGCCAACTGGAAGTGACTAAACGAAACGTACGCTGAAATATACGCGTCATCAGCCCGCCAGGTATCGCCTCGTCATGCGCCCTCACTGACTCGCCGCGGGTAACCGAGCGAAATTGCCGCCAGACGTTGAACAAAATAAACAGGTTAAGCAGGGCCATCGCCAGCAGAAAAAAAGCGGAAACAGCCGTACCAATCAACGAACCATATTGATGCAAAACATCAATACGATCGCGAAATGCCATCGACGTCACAACAATCGCCAGACATGCCAGAACGACAATGGTCGAATGACCCAATGAAAAAAACGCCCCCACGCCTAAAGGCGTTTTACCCTGCTGCATCAGTTTACGGGTGACGGTATCGATGGCTGCGATATGATCGGCATCAACCGCATGACGCAGCCCAAAGCTATACGCCAGTATGGCTGCGCTTAGCATGACGGCATGGTGATGAAAAACACAGAACGCCCAAATCCATGCCAGGATGTTAACCCCAACAAGAAAGACGGTTAATGCTATTCCCCGTCGTTTAGTATGATTATTCATGCCCCTGCACCCACTATATTTTTAATTAACGCTACGGTTTGTAGGGGGAATGTATGATCATTTGATTAAAACGTCACACCTCAAGATGCGACTTTTTGTAAACGTGCTTTACCGCTGACACATTTGTGCGCATTACTGCGGAACAAGGCTTAAAAAGCGTATCCGAACGTATAACCCTCCCAACGCTTCGCTACGGGAAAAATGGGGATGAGTACGGTGCAGGCGTGCGATATCATTGACCAAAGCCAGACCAATGCCCGCCCCGGCCACATTTCCTACGTTATCGAGCCGGTGGAACGGCTGTAGCGCCAGATGGATGTGTTCATCATCAATACCGGGGCCGCTATCTTCGACAACCAGCGTCACGGCATCACTATCCCGTTCAAGCCGCGCGGTGACGATGCCTTGCTCAGGCGTGTATTTCAGCGCATTATCCAGCAAGTTTCCGCACAGCTCGCTAAGCAGTACCTCATCCCCCTCGATCCACATCGCTTCCTGTTCGCCTTCGTAGCCCAGGTCGATATGTTTACTCCGCGCCTGCGCCAGGCGGGTAAAACAGCCGCTCTGTACGATATCGTACAGATTCACCGGGGAAAAACGCCGCTCGCCCTGCTCTTTATGCTTTACCGCAGAAAGTTGCAACAATCTTTCCGTGAGCTGAATGGTGCTATCCAGCGTTACGCTCATCGCCTGCAGACTTTCGTACCAGTGATGAGGGTGCTGGCTGGCTAACGCCACCGCCGCCTGCGTTTTTAACACCGCCAGCGGCGTTTTTAACTGGTGAGAAGCATCGGCGCTAAAGCGTTCCTGCCGGGAGAGGATGCCGCGGAGCCTGTCAATGTAGCGATTAAACGCCACGATTAACAAGCGTGTTTCCGACCACGGCAGCAGTTCCGGCAGCGGCGTTAACAGACCCGGTTCGCGACGTACCATTAATGACGAAAGTTGACGCATAGGGCGCAGGATCCGGCGTAATAACCAGCCAACCAGCACCAGGGTCAGCAACACCAGCAGCCCCTGTGAGATCCAGGAAGAGAACAGCAGTTGGCCCGCCAGATAACGACGGGACTGCAGCGTCTCTGCGACATAAATCTCCGCCATGCCGATAATGCCGCCTTCGTTGACCGGCTGTAGCAAACGCGCCACGCGGATCGCCTCGCCGCGATACTCGGTATGATAGAACCACGCCAGCGCCGGATAAAGCCGGGTACGAGGCGTAGCAGGCGGCATGGCGGGCAGATCGTCATAACCGGAAATGACCTTTCCGGAAGGGTCGACGACTTTGTAATAGAGTCGATCATTCATATTAAGCTCGAAGCTATCCAGCACCACCCAGGGCACGTTAACTTCCAGATGGTTATTGCGCACCACCAGCCGTTCCGATACCGTTCGCGCCGAGGAGAGCAACGTACGATCATAAGCCTGAGTGGCGGCCTGTAGTGCATTGACATAGCTGTTAAACGCCGACAGCCCCCATAGCAGAATCAGCGGCAACCCCAGGAACAGCAAGAGTTGCAGGTACAACGATTGCGGCTTAACCCACTTCATCGCCGCGCTCCAGCACATAACCCAGGCCGCGCAGCGTCGTAATTCGTACATCGCTTCCCTGGAGTTTTTTACGCAGTCGATGAATATAAAGTTCAATGCTTTCAGGGCTTACCTCATCGTTCAGGCTGAACACCTGTTCAAAAAGCTGCTGACGCGAAACCGGCCGCGTTCGTCGGTACATCAATACGGTTAAGAGCGCCTGCTCACGCGGCGTCAGCGCTAACGGCTGTCCCTGTAACAGAAAATACCCTTCATCATGAAAGATCAATTCCCCCAGTTGCTGAACTTCATGAACCTGCCCAGCGCTGCGTCGGAGCAAGGCCCGTAAACGGGCATCCAGCTCTTCCAGTTCAAAGGGTTTCGGCAGATAGTCATCGGCGCCGACGTTGAGACCTTTTACGCGATCCGCCACCGCGCTTCGCGCCGTGAGCAGCAAAACGGGCAAGGTCTGACCGCGTTTACGCAGCCGTTGCACCACCTCCAGTCCATCCATTCCCGGCATATTGATATCCAGCACCGCCAGCGCGTACATTTCACTGTGCAGAAGATGGTCAGCCGCCAGGCCGTCAAATACGCAGTCCACGGCAAAGCCGTTTTGCACCAGCGCTTTCTCCAGCCAGTGAGCCAGCTCACGGTTATCTTCCGCCAATAAGAGACGCATATCACATCCTGTAAAGTTTCTGCCGCATTGAAAGGGAATTGAAAGGTTATTGTTTTAACAATCACGCAACCGAACTGCTACATGTCGGCTCACATAATCACAAAAATCTTCTTCCGAACCTGAAAAATCCGGACGTCCGGCGTGAGGATAAAAAATGAAAAAACAATTACTTCGTACCCTTACTGCAAGCATTTTATTAATGAGTACCTCTGTTCTGGCGCAGGAGGCGCCGTCGCGAACAGAATGTATCGCGCCAGCCAAACCTGGCGGCGGTTTCGACCTTACCTGTAAGCTGATTCAGGTGAGTTTGCTGGAGACTGGCGCAATCGAGAAACCCATGCGGGTAACGTATATGCCCGGCGGCGTCGGCGCTGTGGCCTATAACGCGATAGTCGCCCAACGCCCTGGCGAACCCGGGACTGTGGTCGCCTTTTCCGGCGGTTCGCTGCTCAACCTGTCGCAGGGGAAATTTGGTCGCTACGGCGTGGATGATGTGCGCTGGCTGGCAAGCGTGGGCACTGATTACGGCATGATCGCCGTGCGTGCGGATTCCCCGTGGAAAACGCTGAAAGATCTGATGACGGCGATGGAAAAAGATCCCAACAGCGTGGTCATTGGCGCTGGCGCCTCTATTGGCAGCCAGGACTGGATGAAGTCGGCGTTGCTGGCGCAAAAGGCGAACGTCGACCCGCACAAGATGCGCTACGTTGCCTTTGAGGGCGGCGGCGAGCCGGTGACAGCATTAATGGGCAACCATGTTCAGGTTGTCTCCGGCGATCTCAGTGAAATGGTGCCTTATCTGGGCGGCGACAAAATCCGCGTGCTTGCCGTCTTTTCAGAAAATCGTCTGCCGGGCCAGCTTGCCAATATCCCTACCGCTAAAGAACAGGGCTACGACCTGGTGTGGCCGATTATTCGCGGCTTCTACGTCGGGCCAAAAGTCAGCGATGCCGATTACCAGTGGTGGGTGGATACCTTCAAGAAGCTCCAGCAAACCGACGAGTTTAAAAAGCAGCGCGATCTGCGCGGCCTGTTTGAGTTCGACATGACCGGCCAGCAGCTCGATGACTACGTGAAAAAACAGGTTACTGATTACCGTGAACAGGCGAAAGCCTTCGGACTCGCGAAATAATCGCGGAGGCAATGATGAGCGATCGTATCTTTGCGGGTATCTGGCTGTTGCTCTGTATCGCCGGGCTATTCATCGCCTGGCAGATCCAAAGCGAATACAGCTATGAACCCGTCGGCCCCCGCCCTTTTCCGCTGGGGATTATCGGCCTGATGGCGCTCTGCGCGCTGGCGCTGTTATTGCGCCATCCCGACACGGTGAGCTGGCCGCGCCGCCATGTTCTGCAAAAGCTAATTACCATGATCATCATCCTGTTGATGTATGCCTGGGGATTCGAATGGCTGGGTTTTCCCATCGCCACCGCGCTTCTCACCATGGTTATCGGGATGCTGTTCGGCGCCACGATCCCGGCGGCGGGTATCTCCGGCGCGGTATTGGGCATTCTGCTGTGGTATGCCTTTGACCGGCTGCTTGATGTCACCTTACCTCTCGGCGCCTGGCTGAGTTAACGGAGCAACGATGGATACCTGGATATATCTTTCTCAGGGCTTTGCGGTGGCGATGACGCCGGAAAACCTGGTTATCGCGTTGATTG
The DNA here is from genome assembly GCF_051703725.1 of Salmonella sp. NW645. Taxonomy (NCBI): domain Bacteria; kingdom Pseudomonadati; phylum Pseudomonadota; class Gammaproteobacteria; order Enterobacterales; family Enterobacteriaceae; genus Salmonella; species Salmonella sp. NW645. The sequence goes on from NZ_JAMMKR010000005.1 coordinate 66,462, forward strand.
GCTGCTTCGTGGGCACGATCGTCGGTCTGCTGCCGGGCCTGGGACCGATCAACGGCGTGGCAATCTTACTGCCGCTGGCCTTTGCGTTGCATCTGCCTGCGGAGTCGGCGCTAATTCTGCTGGCGACGGTGTACATTGGCTGTGAGTATGGCGGCAGGATCTCCTCCATATTGCTCAACGTCCCCGGCGATGCGGCGGCGATCATGACGGCGCTGGACGGTTACCCGATGGCGCAGCAAGGGAAAGGCGGCGTAGCGCTGTCGATTTCCGCAGTCAGCTCATTTTTCGGTTCATTAATCGCTATCGGCGGCATCATTCTGTTCGCCCCTTTACTGGCGCAATGGTCGCTGGCCTTTGGTCCGGCGGAATATTTCGCCTTAATGGTTTTTGCCATCGCCTGTCTTGGCAGCATGATGGCGCAAAACCCGCTTAAATCATTTCTGGCAGCGCTGATCGGTCTTGGCCTTGCGACCGTCGGCGTGGACGCCAACACCGGGGTTTATCGCTTTACCTTTGACAGCGTTCATCTTTCCGACGGCGTACAGTTTATCGTCGTGGTGATCGGCCTGTTCTCGGTATCAGAAATACTTTTAATGCTGGAACATACCAGCAGCGGGCAAACAATGGTCCGCAAAACGGGTCGAATGTTGTTCAACCTGAAAGAAGGCGCGCAGTGTATCGGCACCACCCTGCGTTCTTCGGTAATCGGCTTTTTTGTCGGCGTATTGCCCGGCGCCGGGGCGACCATCGCCAGCGCCATTACCTATATGACCGAGAAAAAACTCAGCGGCAACAGCGATAGCTTCGGCAAAGGGGATATTCGCGGCGTCGCGGCGCCGGAGGCGGCAAACAACGCCTCTGCCTGCGGCTCCTTCATCCCGATGCTGACGCTGGGCGTTCCCGGTTCCGGCACTACGGCAGTGATGATGGGGGCGCTGACGCTGTACAACATCACGCCAGGCCCGGCAATGTTCACCGAACAGCCGGATATCGTCTGGGGACTCATCGCTGCGCTGCTGATTGCGAACGTGATGCTGCTGATCATGAATATCCCGTTGATCGGTCTGTTCACCCGTATGCTCACCATTCCGCTGTGGTTCCTGGTACCCGCCATCGCTGCCGTATCGGCGGTAGGGGTGTATGCGGTACACAGCACCACCTTCGATCTGGTGCTGATGGTCGCGCTCGGCGTGTTAGGGTACATTTTACGTAAAATGCACTTCCCCATGTCGCCGCTGATCCTGGGATTCGTACTGGGGGAAATGCTGGAGCAGAACCTGCGCCGCGCACTCTCTATCAGTAACGGCAATATGGCGATTTTGTGGCAAAGCGGCGTTGCCAAAGCCCTGCTGATCATGGCGATCATGGTCATTGTCGTACCGCCAGTGTTACGTCTGATCCGTAAACACAGCCGTAAACCGCAGGTTGACGCCGGTTAATTGACTGCTGAAATACGTTGTACTTGTCCGGCCTACGCGCTCATGTGCCAGGCCGGGCAACCCCGCCAGCATCACTCTCCCCATAACTCGCTCATTTTACACCCCTTCTTGCCGTTGTCAGGCTCGTGGCGCCGTTAACCTCACCTTTCGCATTGTTAAATATTTGTTGTTTTTGATCACAATAATTAAACAAAAGCGGTTATTTCATACGCGTTCCTGAAAAATGTCGATATTTTTAATTTATGGCTACGAAATGAGCATCGCCATGTCTCCCTGACCATCTACCGAGAGGAATGATTCTGATGAATGCACTGACTGCCGTAAAAGCGAACACAGATGATTTAGCCCAACGCCATACTGGTTTCACCCTTGCCCCTTCGGCGCAGTCGCCGCGCCTGCTGGCGTTAACGTTTACGGCGGATACCACAAGACAATTTCTCCATCAGGTTGCGCAGTGGCCGGTGCAGGCGCTGGAATACAAATCTTTCTTACGTTTCAAAATCGGCAAGATCCTCGACGATCTGTGCGGCAATCAGCTACAACCTCTGTTGATCAAAACGCTCCTCAACCGTGCACAAGGCGCGCTGTTGATCAGCGCCGAAGGGATCGATGATGTCGCACAGGCAGAAGAGATGGTCAAACTGGCGACGGCGGTGGCGCATCTTATTGGTCGCTCCAACTACGATGCGATGAGCGGCCAGTATTACGCGCGTTTCGTGGTCAAAAACGTCGACAACTCAGACAGTTATCTGCGCCAGCCCCACCGCGTAATGGAACTGCACAATGACGGCACCTATGTTGAGGAGGTGACCGACTACGTGCTGATGATGAAAATCGACGAACAAAATATGGAAGGCGGTAATTCGCTGCTGCTGCACCTTGATGACTGGGAACATCTGGAGTCGTTTTTTACCCATCCGCTGGCGCGTCGCGTCATGCGCTGGGCGGCGCCGCCAAGCAAGAATGTTAGCCATGACGTCTGGCACCCGGTGTTTGATGTCGACCAACAAGGCCGCCCGGTCATGCGTTATATCGACCAGTTCGTCCAGCCAAAAGACTTTGAAGAAGGCGTCTGGCTCAGCGAGCTTTCAGACGCGCTGGAAACCAGTCAAAACATCCTCTCCGTACCGGTACCGGTCGGCAAATTCCTGCTGATTAACAATCTGTTCTGGCTACATGGACGCGATCGTTTTACGCCGCATCCTGACTTGCGTCGCGAACTGATGCGCCAGCGCGGTTACTTCGCCTACGCCGCCAGCCATTATCAAACTCACCAATAAGCGCCACGGCGAAGGAATTACGCGGATGTATGATTTTGTGATTATCGGCGGCGGCATTATCGGCATGTCGACCGCCATGCAACTTATTGATGTTTACCCGGATGCGCGCATCGCGTTGCTGGAAAAAGAGTCCGCGCCAGCCTGCCACCAGACCGGGCATAACAGCGGCGTAATCCATGCCGGGGTGTACTACACGCCCGGCAGCCTCAAAGCGCAGTTTTGTCTGGCAGGCAATCAGGCGACCAAAACCTTTTGCGATCAAAACAACATCCGCTACGACACCTGCGGCAAAATGTTGGTCGCCACCTCGGAGCTGGAAATGGCGCGGATGCGCGCGCTATGGGAGCGGACGGCGGCCAACGGCTTAGAGCGCGAGTGGTTAAGCGCGGCGGAACTGCGTGAACGCGAACCCAATATCATTGGCCTGGGCGGGATTTTTGTCCCTTCCAGCGGGATTGTCAGCTATCGCGATGTCGCGACGGCCATGGCGAACCGCTTTCAGGCCAAAGGCGGCGAGATCATCTACCATGCCGAGGTCAGCGCGCTAACAGAACATGCCGCTGGCGTTGTCATTCGCACCTCGCAAGGTCGGGAAATCGAAACCGCTACGCTTATCGGCTGTGCAGGGCTAATGGCGGATCGGCTGGTCAAAATGCTGGGCGTGGAGCCCGGTTTTATTATCTGCCCTTTCCGCGGCGAGTACTTTCGTCTGGCCCCGCGACACAACCGGATCGTTAACCATTTGATCTACCCGATCCCCGATCCGGCAATGCCGTTTCTCGGCGTCCATCTTACCCGCATGATCGACGGCAGCGTCACGGTCGGGCCGAATGCGGTGCTGGCGCTTAAACGCGAAGGCTACCGTAAGCGCGACGTTTCCTTCACCGACACCCTGGAGATTTTCCGCTCCGCCGGCATTCGCCGCGTACTGCAAAACCATCTGCTTTCCGGACTGGGCGAGATGAAAAACTCGCTGTGCAAAAGCGGCTATTTGCGGCGAGTACAAAAGTATTGCCCCAGCCTGACCGTCAACGATCTCCAGCCCTGGCCGGCAGGCGTGCGGGCGCAGGCGGTTTCGCCGGACGGCAAACTGATTGATGATTTTCTGTTTGTCACGACGCCGCGTTCCATTCACACCTGTAACGCCCCCTCCCCGGCGGCGACATCCGCGATACCTATCGGCGCGCATATCGTCAGCAAAGTTCAGGCGCTACGCGCAAGCCAGAGCAACCCCGGACGTACGCTGCGTGCGGCACGCAGCGTGGACGCATTACACGCCGCATTTACCCGTTAACCCTTCAGACAGGAAGCAATTATGCAACTTAACGACTCTACCCTGTTCCGCCAGCAGGCCTTTATCGATGGCGACTGGCGCGACGCGCGCGGCGGCGATGTCATCCCCGTGAGCAACCCCGCCAACGGGAAACCGCTCGGCAATGTGCCCAAAATGGGGGCGGAAGAGACGCGCGACGCCATCAACGCCGCCAATCGCGCCCTGCCCGCCTGGCGCGCGCTCACCGCCAAAGAGCGAGCCAATATCCTGCGTCGCTGGTTCAATCTGATGATGGAACATCAGGACGATTTGGCGCGTCTGATGACGCTGGAACAGGGCAAACCGCTGGCGGAAGCGAAAGGCGAAATTAGCTACGCCGCCTCGTTTATTGAATGGTTCGCCGAAGAGGGGAAACGTATCTATGGCGACACGATTCCAGGTCATCAGGCCGATAAACGGCTGCTGGTGATTAAGCAGCCCATCGGCGTCACCGCCGCGATTACCCCGTGGAACTTTCCCTCGGCAATGATCACCCGTAAAGCCGGCCCCGCGCTGGCCGCAGGCTGCACAATGGTACTCAAACCCGCCAGCCAGACGCCGTTTTCCGCGCTGGCGCTGGCGGAACTGGCCCAGCGCGCCGGAATTCCCGCAGGCGTATTTAACGTCGTTACCGGTTCGGCAGGCGATATCGGCGGCGAGCTGACCAGCAACCCGCTGGTACGCAAACTGTCGTTTACCGGCTCGACGGAGATTGGCCGCCAGCTAATGGAACAATGCGCCAAAGACATTAAAAAAGTGTCGCTGGAGTTGGGCGGCAATGCGCCGTTTATCGTCTTTGACGATGCCGATCTGGATAAAGCCGTCGAAGGCGCGCTGGCTTCGAAGTTTCGCAACGCCGGGCAGACCTGTGTCTGCGCCAATAGATTGTATGTTCAGGACGGCGTTTACGATCGTTTTGCGGAAAAACTCAACCAGGCGGTAAATAAGCTCGCGGTCGGCGACGGCCTGCAAGCCGACGTCGCTATCGGGCCGCTGATTGATGAAAAAGCCGTGGCGAAAGTCCAGGAGCATATCGCCGACGCGCTGGAAAAAGGCGCCCGCGTCATTACGGGCGGTGAAGCGCACAAATTGGGCGGCAACTTCTTTCAACCGACCATTCTGGCGGATGTCCCTGATAACGCGAAAGTCGCCAAAGAAGAGACATTCGGGCCACTCGCGCCTCTGTTCCGCTTCAGCGACGAGGCGGATGTCATCAGGCAGGCTAACGATACCGAGTTCGGCCTGGCAGCCTATTTTTATGCACGCGATTTAAGCCGCGTTTTCCGCGTCGGCGAAGCGCTGGAATACGGCATCGTCGGTATTAATACCGGCATTATCTCCAACGAAGTCGCGCCTTTCGGCGGTATTAAGGCCTCCGGATTAGGCCGTGAAGGTTCCAAATACGGCATCGAAGATTATTTAGAAATCAAATATATGTGCATCGGCCTTTAACAGGAGAGTCGCTAATGAATACCAATAACGCTTTAATGCAGCGCCGTCATAACGCCGTTCCTCGCGGCGTGGGCCAGATTCACCCGATTTTCGCCGAGCGGGCGGAAAATTGTCGGGTCTGGGATGTCGAAGGCCGTGAGTATCTCGATTTCGCGGGCGGCATTGCCGTCCTGAACACCGGTCATTTACATCCGGGCATTGTTTCAGCGGTGGAAGCGCAGTTGAAGAAATTGTCGCATACCTGTTTTCAGGTGCTGGCCTATGAACCGTATCTGGCGTTGTGCGAACGCATGAACCAGAAGGTACCGGGCGATTTCGCCAAAAAAACGTTGCTGGTCACGACCGGTTCAGAAGCGGTTGAAAACGCCGTGAAAATCGCCCGCGCGGCGACAAAACGCAGCGGCGCTATCGCGTTTAGCGGCGCTTACCACGGTCGTACCCACTACACGCTCTCTCTGACCGGGAAAGTACACCCGTACTCTGCTGGTATGGGATTGATGCCAGGCCACGTCTACCGCGCGCTTTATCCTTGCCCGCTTCACAACATCAGCGATGACGACGCGATCGCCAGCATTGAACGCATCTTTAAAAATGATGCCGCGCCGGAAGATATCGCCGCCATTATTATTGAGCCGGTACAGGGCGAAGGCGGATTTTACGCCGCCTCTCCCGCGTTTATGCAGCGACTGCGCGCGCTATGCGACCAACACGGCATTATGTTGATTGCCGACGAAGTGCAAAGCGGCGCGGGCCGGACCGGTACGCTGTTCGCCATGGAACAGATGGGCGTTGCGGCAGATATTACCACGTTTGCGAAATCGATTGCCGGCGGCTTTCCGCTGGCAGGCGTTACCGGCCGGGCAGACGTGATGGACGCTATCGCGCCGGGCGGTCTGGGCGGCACTTATGCCGGAAACCCGATTGCCTGCGCCGCCGCGCTGGCGGTACTGGACATTTTCGAGCAGGAAAATCTACTGCAAAAGGCAAATACGCTTGGCAAAACGCTGCGCGATGGCCTGATGGAGATAGCGGAAACGCACCGTGAGATTGGCGACGTGCGCGGACTGGGCGCCATGATCGCCATTGAGTTGTTCGAAAATGGCGACCCCGGCAAACCGAACGCGGCTCTGACCGCCGACATTGTGGCCCGCGCCCGCGAGAAAGGGTTAATTCTGCTCTCCTGCGGTCCTTACTACAACATCTTGCGCATCCTCGTTCCACTCACTATTGAGGCCTCGCAGATTCGGCAAGGCCTGGAGATTATCGCCCAGTGCTTTGATGAGGCGAAACAAGCGTAATGTCCAATAAGCAGCGTCGGATGGCGACATAACTGTCTTATTCGGCCTACAAAAACCGTTTCGATTGTAGGCCGAATAATTAAGCCAGGCGCCATCCGGTAAACGAGCGCAATAACAATAAAGAGGTTTTAGGATGGGGCAATTGTCAGAATCACATGCATTAGGGGGCGGGCTGAAATCACGCCACGTCACCATGTTATCGATCGCCGGCGTCATCGGCGCCAGCCTGTTTGTCGGTTCCAGCGTGGCGATTGCGGAGGCCGGCCCTGCGGTACTGCTGGCCTATCTGTTCGCAGGACTTTTAGTCGTCATGATTATGCGAATGCTGGCTGAAATGGCCGTCGCCACGCCGGATACCGGTTCTTTTTCCACCTATGCGGATAAAGCGATCGGCCCCTGGGCCGGGTATACCATCGGCTGGTTATACTGGTGGTTTTGGGTGCTGGTTATTCCGCTGGAGGCCAATATTGCCGCCATTATTCTGAATTCATGGATACCGGGTATTCCGGTGTGGCTATTTTCATTAGTGATTACGCTTGCCTTAACCGGAAGCAATTTATTGAGCGTCAAAAATTACGGCGAATTCGAATTCTGGCTGGCGCTATGTAAAGTGATTGCTATCCTGGCGTTTATCGCGCTGGGCGCGACGGCGATTAGCGGTTTTTATCCATATGCCGAGGTAAGCGGTATCTCCCGGCTATGGGATCACGGCGGTTTTATGCCTAACGGCTTCGGCGCGGTGTTAAGCGCCATGTTGATCACCATGTTCTCTTTTATGGGCGCGGAAATCGTCACTATTGCTGCCGCGGAATCCGATACGCCGGATAAACATATCGTACGCGCCACCAATTCTGTTATCTGGCGAATTTCCATCTTTTACCTGTGTTCCATTTTTGTGGTGGTGGCGCTGATCCCGTGGAATATGCCGGGTCTGAAAAGTGTAGGTTCGTACCGTTCGGTACTGGAGCTGCTTCATATTCCGCACGCAAAATTCATTATGGACTGCGTGATTTTGTTGTCGGTGACCAGTTGTCTGAACTCCGCATTATATACCGCCTCCCGGATGCTCTATTCCCTTAGTCGCCGCGGCGATGCGCCTACGATAATGGGAAAAACTAACCGTAGCAAAACGCCCTGGGTGGCGGTTCTCCTCTCTACCGGCGCGGCCTTTTTAACCGTTGTCGTCAATTATTACGCCCCGGCAAAAGTGTTTAAATTTCTTATCGACAGTTCTGGCGCCATCGCGCTGCTGGTCTATCTGGTGATTGCGATTTCGCAATTGCGGATGCGTAAAATTCTGCTGGCGCAGGGCGGAGAAATTAAGTTGAAAATGTGGCTTTATCCGTGGCTCACCTGGCTGGTTATCGGCTTTATCTGCTTTGTTCTGGTGGTGATGCTATTTCGACCGGCACAGCAATTAGAAGTCATTTCGACGGGGCTGTTAGGGCTGGGCATAATAGGTACTGTCCCCATTATGTCTCGCTGGAAAAAACTGATAAGGTGGCAAAAAGCCCCCCTGCAAAACCTACGTTAGTTATTCCCGGCGTCAGCCGGGAAGCTTCTCAGGAGTAAAAGATGACCGCCCTTTCCCAACCGACGGCCATAGATGGCTATCGCTGGCTTAAAAATGACATTATTCGCGGCACTTATCAGCCGGATGAGAAACTGCGGATGAGTTTATTAACCGCCCGCTATGCGCTCGGCGTAGGGCCGCTGCGCGAGGCGCTGTCACAACTGGTGGCGGAACGGCTGGTCACCGTGGTGAATCAAAAAGGCTATCGCGTGGCATCCATGTCAGAGGCGGAACTCCTCGATATTTTTGACGCGCGCGCCAATATGGAAGCAATGCTGGTACGCCTGGCGATTGAACGCGGCGATGATGCGTGGGAGGCGGAGATCCTGGCGCGAGCGCATATGCTCAGTAAACTGGAAGCCAGCGATGCCAGTGAACATATGCTCGATGAATGGGACCAGCGCCACCAGGCGTTCCATTCCGCCATTGTCGCCGGGTGCGGCTCCCACTATCTGCTACAGATGCGTGAACGCTTATTTGACCTGGCGGCCCGCTACCGCTTTATTTGGTTACGTGAAACCGTTCTGTCCGTCGAGATGCTGGAAGATAAACATATTCAGCATCACACGCTAACCGAAGCGATACTGGCGCGCGAGGCGGCACGCGCCAGCGAATTAATGCGTCAGCATTTGCTGACGCCGATTCCCATTATTCGCCAGGCGATGGCAGGAAAAATGTAGCCTGGCGCGGCCTGATAGCCATTATTCTTCAGGAATACGCAACACTTGTCCCGGATATATTTTTTCCGGGCTTTTCAGCATCGGTTTATTTGCCTCGAAGATTTTATTATACAGATTGGCGTTACCATACACTTGCTTTGAAATAGCGCTCAGGGTGTCGCCTGATTTTACGGTATAAAACTGACTTTCAGCCGCCGGCGTCGTGGTTTTAACCTGATCGTCAACGCTGCTAATCCCGGCGATATTCCCCACGGCAACCAGAATTTTTTCTTTTGCCTCCTGACTCAGCCCATCACCCGTCACTGTCGCTTTGCCATCAGCAATTTGCACATTCACTTTGTCAGCGTCGGGTATTCCCGTTTTATTTAAATGTTCCTGGACTTTTTTCGCCTGATCGTCCTTATCATGATTAGCGGTTACCGCGTCCCAGAGTTTTTCACCTGCATCTTTTACAAAATTGAAAAGTCCCATATTCACCTCGCTTGTCAAAAATACACACAAAGAAAAGTGTAGCAGAGGGAATGAGGTTATCCTGATAAGCGGCGCTTATGCGCCGCCGGTGGCCGGTAATTAATGACGCATCTGAACCCAAAATGCGTGGATAAGCCCCGGAATATATCCGAGTAATGTCAGCAGGATATTAAGGATAAATGCCCAACCGAACCCTTTTCCTAAAAGTACGCCGAGCGGAGGCAAAATAATCGTAAATACAATTCTCCAGAAACCCATATACACTCCATACAAGCAAAATTAGTCATTGTTTAAAAAGAGATTTTATCTCTAAGCATAGTCAGTTTACCTGAGCCTGCCAGTCGCGCGCCGCGCTTTTACCCTCCTTTACGCTCTTTACGCTGGCATTAGGTTGATGTTTATTTTAGAATTAACTAAATTTAGAAAATACTTAAATAACTATGACAGAGCTTGAACAACTTCAGGCCAGCGCAGAACAGGCGGCGGCCCTGCTCAAAGCGATGAGCCACCCAAAAAGATTACTGATTTTATGTATGCTTTGCGGTTCGCCAAAAACCAGCGCAGGCGAACTGGCGCGCATTACCGGGCTAAGCCCCTCCGCGACGTCGCAACATCTGGCGCGGATGCGGGAAGAAGGACTGATTGATAGTCAACGCGATGCCCAGCGCATTCACTATTTCATTAAAAATAAGGCGGTTAATACGATTATCGCCACGTTAAAGAATCTCTATTGTCCATAAGGAGGCACGATGTCCATTGGGATAGTTTCCCCCCGTGAGGCGCAAGCGCTGATAGCGCAAGGCGCGAAACTGATTGATGTGCGCGACGCTGATGAATATCTGCGCGAGCATATTCCACATGCGCAACTGGCGCCGCTTTCCCGGCTTGAACAGGGCGATTTGCCCGCCAACCTGCGAGCGGAACAGATTATTTTTCACTGTCAGTCCGGTAAACGAACCAGCAGCAATGCAGCAAAACTACAGGCCATTGCCGCCCCTGCTCAGGTCAGTCTACTGGAAGGCGGTATCGACGGATGGAAAGCGGCAGGATTGCCCGTCACAGAAGACAAATCGCAACCGTTGCCACTGATGCGTCAGGTGCAAATCGCCGCCGGCGGGTTGACGTTGCTTGGGGTGATTCTGGGCTATACGGTCCACGGCGGCTTTTTCCTCATTAGCGGTTTTGTCGGGGCCGGGTTAATGCTGGCAGGCATGACCGGCTTCTGCGGAATGGCGCGACTACTGGAAAAAATGCCCTGGAATACCCGTACTCATTAAGCGGTACCTTCACCACGCGTCGGTAAGTGTGTAGTAGACTGAAGGCGGGTTTATAGCATTGTTCAACAGGAGGACGTGATGTTCACACCAGGCGATTTTGTACAGCCCCGAATGGGGGGGCCGAAACTGAAAGTGATTGAAGTCAACGAGGATCATATTGTCGCGGTACAGGCCAGCAATGAGCAGGGCGAAAAATTGATCCTCAAAGCGGAAGATGTCACCCCCTATTGCGAAGAGGGCGATTTTGGCGTGTGCTGATTTATCAGAATGAGCATGGCGCAACGTTCCCTGAGTCCCGGTTAATAGAGACAGGAAACGAAGCGCCATCCGTTAAAGGTTATCCGTGATTAGATTAAGAAATCATCCAGAGATTTCCCCGCCGCCAGCGCCTGGGCAATCGGTTTAGGCGTACGACCTTGTCCGGTCCAGGTTTTTTCTTCGCCATTGAAATCAGTAAAACGATATTTTGCCGGACGCGGCTGGCGCTTTTTAGCAGAACGCGGCATTGCTGAATCCATGGCAAATAACTCTTCCGGGTTAATACCGTCTGCTTTCATCAGCTCCAGAAAGGCATTAATTTTCTCCTGCTTCTCGGCAAGCTGGCGTTGCTGCAATTCTTCTTCTTCGCGTCTTTCTTTAGTGACAACCCTGAATTTTTCGAGCATTTCTTCAAGAACGTCAATGGAGAATTCGCGAGCCATAGCGCGCAGCGTGCGGATATTATTTAAGTTCTGTAACATCAAATTCATATCAATAAAAACCTTTTAACGCAGAAAACAAAAAACTATTACAGGCGGTATTGTATGCGATTATTGATTATATTTCCAGATCCTAAAGTTCATACAGATATACTCAGTATAACTCCATTAATTATATTAATCTGTTAACCAGAAGGTTATATTCATTACCCCCTGTGTATTTCAGGTTATTCTGCCTACGGTATATCTGTAGGTTTCCCGTTCAGCTGTTTATACCCTTCATACTTCAAGTTGCTTATGTGTTGGCTACGGATTACCCGGCCCATCCATGGGCCTCGCCCTGACGGGCCGTCGCACGCGACGTTCAAATCTGCTCCCGGCAGATTTGCCGCTCACCCCAGTCACATCGTTATCTATGCTCCTGGTGACTCACTCTCTTGCCGCCTTTAAGCAATTCGAAATCCATAGAATATATAGCGTATTGCGTATCTCAGTAGCCACGGTGACCCTCACGGTGGCTGACCTTATACAGAAGTGAATATTTCATCATAATAAGAGATTAACCATTCAAAAATTATCATCAGAGCTTTATGCTAAAAATCACCCTGCAATAGCTATGATTATGCTGAGAAAAGTAGAACGCGTGCCGTTAGCCGAGAATAGATCGCATCTGACAACATTTGGAATGTGGCTGAAAATCGCCAGAAAAACAATGCATTATAATACATTGATTTAAAAGTAATTAATGACTAACAACAACGAAAATCTCGCCGCGAGCAAAAAACACACAATCGTAGAGTATTTTATCGACAAAAAGCCTATAAATAAAAATATTACACTAGTTGATAGTTATTATATAGGGATATACTCTATGCAAAGACAAAAGTGCTTTATGATTTCACTACCAACCATCACTTCATTCTGATCGATACGCTACAAGGAGCATTAACATGTTCTCTCCACAGTCACGCTTGCGTCATGCCGTAGCAGACACGTTTGCGATGGTTGTTTACTGTTCTGTTGTGAACATGTTGATCGAGATATTCCTCTCCGGAATGAGCTTTGAGCAGTCGCTTTCTTCCAGGCTGGTGGCGATACCTGTCAACATTTTGATTGCATGGCCATACGGCGTTTACCGCGATCTGATTATGCGCGTCGCGCGTAAGGCAAGCCCGGCGGGATGGGCCAAAAACCTGGCGGATGTATTGGCTTATGTCACCTTTCAGTCACCCGTTTATATTATCATCTTGCTGACCGTCGGCGCCGGCTGGCATCAGATAGTGGCCGCCGTGAGTTCAAACATTGTTGTTTCAATGTTAATGGGCGCGGTTTATGGCTACTTCCTGGATTATTGTCGTCGCCTGTTTAAAGTGAGCAGCTATCATCAGGCTAAGGCATAAGTTAACGTCGCGACTGGCATTGCCAGTCGCGCTTTTAGTCGCTTTTTTCGTCGCCAAAAAGCCCGTTCAGATAACGTTCTAACGCTATTCGGGAGCTAAAGCCGTGGGGAATACCGTAATGTTCGTGGGTCTCGCCGCCTAAATAGAGCGGAAAATTTTGGTAGTGATCGCAGGTTTTAATATCCGAAGCCGGGTCAGCCAGTGATGAGCTACGGTCTTTTAATCTGGGGTGAATGATCAGCGCGGTACGCCCCATACGCGCCTCGCGGTTAACATAAACATAATTCTCGCCGCGTCGATAACCATACGTCTTATTCGTCACCACATCGACGGTAAACCCTGCCTTTTCCAGTACCCGCGCCACCTCGTCAGGTCGTAAATACATATTTTATCCTCATTCTCTTTTACTGCGGGCTTACCTTACCCGATAGCGCGTTATCAACGCTTTCAGAAAAGTCCAGAAACGCATGATATCGCCGTAACAAGCCTCAGCAGGTAAAAATATGAACTACACTGAAAGCTACATCGAAATCAATGGAGGATCATATGCTTAAAAAACCGAACCGAAACGACGTCGATGATGGTGTTCAGGATATTCAGAATGATGTCAATCGATTAGCCGACAGTCTGGAAGATGTCCTTAAATCCTGGGGAAGCGATGCGAAAGACGAAGCCGAGGCTGCGCGACGTAAAGCACAGGCGTTGCTGAAAGAGACCCGGGCGCGGATGCAGGGTCGTACTCGCGTAAAACAAGCCGCCTGTGATGCGATGGGGTGCGCGGATACGTTTGTGCGTGAAAAACCCTGGTGTAGCGTAGGAACCGCCGCAGCGGTAGGGATTTTTATCGGGGCGCTGCTCAGCCTGCGTCGCTAACGACGTGCGCTGCCGGATGGCGACATACTTTATTGGGCCTGCATCATTGCCGCAGGCCCAGGTCGCGCCATTCGGCGAAACGGTTACTGTATCGCCTGTCGAAGCTGCCATGCGACCTGTTTCGCCATGCCAGCGGAAGTAATATTGGTAAACGACAGTAAAATGCCCCCCTTTCCTGACGAAACCACTCGCCAACGGCTTAGCGCCTGTACCGCCAGTCCGGCCTGATTCGCTTTCGCTACCTGCGCTTTATCATCGCCTTCAACCTCAATAACCAATTGAATACCGCCTTTCTGTAATGTCACGACAAATCCCTGTTCTGCCAGCGCCTCTTCAATCCATAACCGTCGCTGAGCATAATGTTGACGCATCTTTTTCAGATGCCGCCAGAAATGGCCATCACGGATAAAATCAGCCAGCGTGTGCTGCCATAACAACGGTACGCTACAGGGCATCAGCGACGCCTGCTGGCGGAAATGCTCAATCTGCTTTATCGGCACCACCAGCCAGGCGGTACGTAATGCCGGAAAGAGCGACTTACTGAACGTTCCGGCGTAAATCACTCGCTGCGGGGCATCCAGACTCTTGAGCGGCGGAAGTGGTTTACCGTGATAACGAAATTCGCTGTCGTAATCATCTTCAATAATCCAGGCCTGCACATTCGCCGCCCATGCCAGAAGTTGCCGTCGGCGAGTTAACGACAGCGCTACCCCCAAAGGACTTTGATGGGCGGGCGTCACCAATGCAAAGCGCCCCTGCGGGCAATCCCGCATCCCCGCCGCGACACTCAGCCCATCGGCATCGACCGGAATCGGCGCCAGCGTAATCCCCTCCTGCGTTATCACCGGGCGAATTAACGGAAAACCGGGATCTTCCACCCACATGCTGTCTCCCGGCACAGACAATGTACGCAGGATTAGCCGCATAGAATCCGCATATCCGGAGGTAATAAATACCTGTTCCGGCAGACATTCAATGCTACGTGAAACCCGCAGGTAATCGACTATCGCCTGGCGCAAAATCGCCTCGCCGCAGACGTCGCCTAATGCCAGATCGAAGCGCGTCTGCGTGCGCAACCGACGCCCCATCACTCGCGCCCACTTCTCGCGTGGAAAGAGATCCAGCGCCGGTAACCCCATCTGAAAGGGTTTCGGTTCCGGACTTTCTCCGGCAAAAACAGCGGGTATCGGCGGCGCCGTCTCAAACCGTAGAGCGTTGCTCACAAACGTGCCTGCCTGGCCACGTCGCTCCAGCCAGCCCTGCGCCACCAGCTCGCCATAGGCATTTTCCACCGTGGCGCGAGAAACGCCCAGTTCCTGCGCCCACGTCCGACTGGACGGCAAACGCGTTCCGGGCGCGAGTTCTCCTTGCTCAATGGCCGTTTTTAACTGACGAGCGATGTGCTGATAGCGCGGCATATGGTCTGCTTTTTCTGTAAAAATATGGCTCTCTTTTACAGACCATTATAGTGCTACAGTGCTCGTCATCAACACGAGGAGAAACATGATGACGACGTTACGCCAACCCTATTATGAACTGAGCCCGGAGGTTTACAGCGCTCTGGTGCAGGCGAAAAACGCGCTGGAAAAGAGCACGCTTGACCTCACTCTGATGGAGCTGATTTACCTGCGTGTTTCGCAAATAAATGGTTGTGCATTTTGCCTGGAGATGCACAGTAAAGCGCTGCGTAAGGCTGGCGTAAATCAAGCTAAATTAGATGCGCTGGCAGGATGGCGGGTAAGCCACCATTTCAGCGAGCAAGAGTGCGCGGCGTTAGCCTGGGCGGAATCGGTGACGCACATTGCTGAAACCCACGCCGAAGATAATGTTTACCTGCCGCTGCTCGATCATTTCAGCGCGCGTCAAATCAGCGATCTGACCTTCGCCATCGGTTTAATGAACTGCTTTAACCGTCTGGCGATCGGTATGCGAATGTGACGCATTGTTGCCGGATGGCGCTGATGTCAGCCAACTCTGTTATGCGTGAACCTGCAGGCCGGATCTGGCATTCACGCCGCCATCCGGCAAAAATTAGCCATGCCGCCCCTACCCCACTGCGTTCATCAGCGGCGTTAAAACCAATCGAAAATTCCCATATCTTGTATGGTTGAATCTTAATTCAACTACATCTAGTATTTCCTGTATCAACACCCGACAATCCGACGCGTTTCATCGCGCCGTTTTCTCATTTTAAATGGAAATACGAATCATGAGCATTACTATTTACACTCGCAATAACTGTGTTCAGTGCCACGCCACAAAGCGGGCGATGGAAAGCCATGGATTTGAATTTGAGATGGTGAACGTCGATCTGGTGCCGGATGCAGCGGATACGCTCCGGGCGCAAGGATTTCGTCAATTACCGGTGGTGATGGCGGGCGATTTGAGCTGGTCTGGCTTCCGCCCGGACATGATTAACCGTCTGCACCCGACACCCCACGCGGCAAACGCATGAGCGCGCTCGTCTACTTCTCCAGCAGCTCTGAAAATACGCACCGTTTTATGCAGCGTCTGGGGCTGCCTGCCACGCGTATTCCGCTCAATGAACGGGAGCGAATTCAGGTAGACGAACCGTACATTCTGGTTGTGCCGTCATACGGCGGCGGCGGGATGGCCGGTGCGGTGCCGCGACAGGTGATCCGCTTTTTAAATGATGAACACAACCGGGCGCGCATTCGCGGCGTTATCGCCTCCGGTAATCGCAATTTCGGCGATGCCTGGGGATGCGCTGGCGATGTGATAGCACAAAAATGCGGCGTTCCCTGGCTGTACCGCTTTGAGCTCATGGGCACACAACGCGACATCGATAACGTCCGAAAAGGAGTAAATGAATTTTGGCAACAACTATCCCGGAGCGCGTAATGCAGGAAACCATGGATTACCACGCCCTGAACGCGATGCTGAATCTTTATGATAAAGCAGGCCATATTCAGTTCGACAAGGACCAGCAGGCGATCGACGCCTTCTTTGCCGCCCACGTCCGCCCGCATTCCGTGACGTTTGCCAGCCAGCATGAACGTCTGGAGACGCTGGTTCGGGAAGGGTATTACGATGACGCTGTCCTCGCGCGTTACGACCGCGCCTTCGTCCTCCGCCTGTTCGAGCACGCCCACGCCAGCGGCTTTCGCTTCCAGACGTTTCTTGGCGCCTGGAAGTTCTATACCAGTTACACGCTGAAAACCTTCGACGGCAAACGTTATCTGGAACACTTTGAAGATCGGGTGACTATGGTGGCGTTGACGCTGGCGCAGGGTGACGAAACGCTGGCCACCCAACTGACCGATGAAATGCTTTCTGGTCGCTTTCAGCCCGCTACCCCGACTTTTTTAAATTGCGGTAAACAGCAGCGTGGGGAACTGGTCTCCTGCTTCCTGCTCCGTATCGAAGACAATATGGAGTCGATCGGGCGAGCGGTGAATTCGGCGCTGCAACTCTCCAAACGCGGCGGCGGCGTCGCGTTTTTACTCTCCAATCTGCGCGAGGCGGGCGCGCCGATCAAACGCATTGAGAATCAGTCTTCCGGCGTGATCCCGGTGATGAAAATGCTGGAAGACGCGTTTTCGTATGCCAACCAGCTTGGCGCGCGCCAGGGGGCCGGCGCGGTTTATCTCCATGCGCACCACCCGGATATTCTGCGTTTTCTGGATACCAAACGGGAAAATGCTGACGAAAAAATCCGGATCAAAACGCTCTCTCTCGGCGTGGTGATCCCGGATATCACCTTCCGGCTGGCGAAAGAAAACGCGCAAATGGCGCTCTTTTCGCCCTATGACGTACAACGACGCTACGGCAAACCGTTTGGCGATATCGCCATTAGCGAACGGTACGATGAATTAATTGCCGATCCACACGTGCGTAAAACCTATATTAACGCCCGTGACTTTTTTCAAACACTGGCGGAGATTCAGTTCGAATCCGGGTATCCCTACATCATGTTTGAAGATACGGTAAACCGCGCGAATCCCATTGCTGGTCGCATTAATATGAGCAATCTGTGCTCGGAAATTTTACAGGTCAATAGCGCCTCCCGTTACGACGATAACCTTGACTATACCCACATCGGGCATGACATCTCCTGCAATCTCGGCTCGCTGAATATCGCTCACGTCATGGATTCACCGGACATTGGTCGTACCGTAGAAACCGCTATTCGCGGCCTGACGGCGGTGTCGGACATGAGCCATATACGCAGCGTGCCCTCAATAGCCGCCGGTAATGCCGCCTCTCATGCCATCGGTCTGGGCCAGATGAATCTGCATGGCTATCTGGCAAGAGAAGGCATTGCCTACGGTTCGCCGGAGGCGTTGGATTTCACCAATTTCTATTTTTACACCATTACCTGGCATGCCGTGCATACTTCAATGCGGCTGGCCCGCGAACGCGGCAAAACCTTCGCCGGATTTGCGCAGTCGCGCTATGCCAGCGGCGACTATTTTACGCAGTATTTACAGGACGACTGGCAACCGAAAACGGCGAAAGTCAGGGCGCTATTTGCCCGCAGCGGCATTACGCTGCCCACACGAGAAATGTGGCTAAAGCTGCGCGACGATGTGATGCGCTATGGCATCTATAACCAAAATTTGCAGGCGGTGCCGCCGACCGGTTCGATTTCTTACATTAATCATGCGACTTCCAGCATTCATCCGATTGTGGCCAAAATTGAGATTCGCAAAGAGGGCAAAACCGGGCGTGTGTATTACCCCGCGCCGTTTATGACCAATGAAAATCTGGACATGTATCAGGATGCTTACGATATCGGTCCGGAAAAAATTATTGATACCTATGCCGAGGCCACGCGCCACGTCGATCAAGGGCTGTCGCTCACCCTGTTTTTCCCCGATACCGCCACGACCCGCGATATCAACAAAGCGCAGATCTATGCCTGGCGAAAAGGTATTAAGTCACTGTATTACATCCGGCTTCGCCAGTTGGCGCTGGAAGGTACTGAAATTGAAGGCTGCGTATCCTGCGCGCTATAAGGAAAGCCATATGAAATTATCTCGTATTAGCGCCATCAACTGGAACAAGATCCAGGACAACAAAGATCTGGAGGTGTGGAACCGGCTGACCAGTAACTTCTGGCTGCCGGAAAAAGTGCCGTTATCGAATGATATTCCGGCCTGGCAGACGCTAAGCGCCGCCGAACAGCAGCTCACCATTCGCGTGTTTACGGGTCTTACGCTGCTCGACACTATCCAGAACATCGCAGGCGCGCCGTCGTTAATGGCAGATGCCATCACGCCGCATGAAGAGGCAGTACTGTCGAACATCAGCTTTATGGAAGCGGTACACGCCCGCTCTTACAGTTCTATTTTTTCCACGCTGTGCCAGACGAAAGAGGTTGATGCCGCCTACGCCTGGAGCGAAGAAAACCCGCCGCTTCAGCGTAAGGCGCAGATTATTTTGGCTCATTACGTCAGCGATGAACCGCTAAAGAAAAAGATTGCCAGCGTCTTTTTAGAGTCTTTTCTGTTCTATTCCGGCTTCTGGCTGCCGATGTATTTCTCCAGCCGCGGTAAGCTCACGAACACTGCCGACCTGATTCGTTTAATCATTCGCGATGAAGCGGTTCACGGTTATTATATTGGCTATAAGTATCAGATAGCGCTACAAAAACTATCGGCAATCGAGCGTGAAGAGTTAAAGCTTTTCGCGCTGGATTTGTTGATGGAACTGTACGACAACGAAATCCGCTACACAGAAGCGTTATATGCGGAAACCGGCTGGGTTAACGACGTCAAAGCCTTCTTGTGCTACAACGCCAATAAAGCCTTAATGAACCTGGGTTATGAGGCGTTATTTCCGCCGGAGATGGCAGACGTGAATCCCGCAATCCTTGCCGCGCTCTCGCCGAATGCCGACGAAAACCATGATTTCTTTTCCGGCTCAGGTTCATCTTATGTGATGGGGAAAACAGTCGAAACCGAAGACGAAGACTGGAATTTTTAACCTTACGGGCATGGGAAATAACGTTACATTTCCCATGCCTTTATTTCAGGCAATACCGGGTTAAATCGCGCAAATATTACAACATGTCCTACACTCAATACGAGTGACATTATTCACCTGGATTCCTCCAATTCAGGTGGATTTTTGCTGGTTGTCTCAAAAAATATCTCTCCCTCCCCATTCGCGTTCAGCCCTTATATCATGGGAAATCACAGCCGATAGCACCTCGCAATATTCATGCCAGAAGCAAATTCAGGGTTGTCTCAGATTCTGAGTATGTTAGGGTAGAAAAAGGTAACTATTTCTATCAGGTAACATATCGACATAAGTAAATAACAGGAATCATTCTATTGCATGGCAATTAAATTAGAAGTGAAGAATCTGTATAAAATATTTGGAGAGCATCCGCAGCGTGCCTTCAAATATATTGAAAAGGGACTATCGAAAGAGCAAATACTGGAAAAAACGGGGCTATCGCTTGGCGTTAAAGACGCCAGTCTGGCCATTGAAGAAGGCGAGATATTTGTCATCATGGGATTATCCGGCTCGGGTAAATCCACAATGGTACGCCTTCTCAATCGCCTGATTGAACCCACCCGCGGACAGGTACTGATTGACGGCGTTGATATTGCCAAAATATCAGACGCTGAGCTTCGCGAGGTGCGCAGGAAAAAGATTGCGATGGTCTTCCAGTCATTTGCGCTCATGCCGCATATGACCGTGCTGGATAATACGGCATTCGGTATGGAATTAGCGGGCATCGCGGCGCAAGAGCGTCGCGAAAAAGCGCTGGACGCCTTGCGTCAGGTAGGGCTTGAGAATTACGCTCACGCCTATCCGGATGAACTTTCCGGTGGGATGCGTCAGCGTGTTGGGCTTGCCCGCGCGCTGGCAATCAACCCTGATATCTTATTAATGGATGAAGCATTTTCCGCCCTCGATCCATTAATTCGTACCGAAATGCAGGATGAGCTGGTGAAATTACAGGCGAAACATCAGCGCACCATTGTCTTTATTTCCCACGATCTTGATGAGGCTATGCGTATTGGCGACAGGATTGCCATTATGCAAAATGGCGAGGTCGTACAGGTTGGTACGCCGGATGAGATCCTGAATAATCCGGCAAATGATTATGTCCGCACGTTCTTCCGTGGCGTGGATATTAGTCAGGTCTTTAGCGCCAAAGATATTGCCCGTCGCAGTCCGGTCGGCTTAATTCGTAAAACGCCAGGTTTCGGTCCCCGTTCGGCACTGAAATTATTACAGGATGAAGACCGTGAATATGGTTACGTCATTGAGCGTGGCAATAAATTCGTGGGCGTCGTGTCCATCGACTCATTAAAAGCGGCATTAAGCCAGGCGCAAGGGATTGAAGCGGCGCTTATCGACGACCCTTTAGTCGTTGATGCGCAAACCCCACTCAGCGAGTTGCTCTCTCACGTCGGCCAGGCACCCTGCGCAGTGCCGGTTGTCGATGAAGAACACCAGTATGTTGGCATTATTTCAAAACGTATGTTGCTACAGGCTTTAGATCGCGAGGGGGGTAACAATGGCTGATCAAACGAATCCGTGGGATACCGCACAGGTGGCCGATACTACGACGCAAACGGCTGATGCCTGGGGAACACCGGCAGGCGTAGCCACGGACGGCGGCAGTACCGACTGGTTGAACAGCGCGCCCGCGCCAGCCCCTGAACACTTTTCTCTTCTGGACCCATTCCATAAGACGCTGATCCCGCTGGATAGCTGGGTCACAGAGGGAATCGACTGGGTCGTCACCCATTTCCGTCCCCTTTTTCAGGGGATTCGTGTGCCGGTGGATTACATCCTTAACGGCTTTCAGCAACTGCTGCTGGGAATGCCCGCCCCTGTGGCGATTATTCTCTTTGCGCTGATTGCCTGGCAGGTTTCCGGCGTGGGCATGGGGATCGCGGCGCTGATATCGCTGATCGCCATCGGCGCGATCGGTGCCTGGTCGCAGGCGATGATTACCCTGGCGCTGGTGCTGACCGCCCTGTTGTTCTGCGTCGTGATCGGATTACCGATGGGAATCTGGCTGGCGCGCAGCCCGCGCGCAGCCAAAATAGTTCGTCCGCTGCTGGATGCGATGCAGACCACGCCCGCGTTTGTCTATCTGGTGCCGATTGTCATGTTATTCGGCATCGGTAACGTGCCGGGCGTGGTGGTGACGATTATTTTTGCTCAACCGCCGATTATACGCCTGACGATCCTGGGCATTAACCAGGTGCCTGCCGACTTAATTGAAGCGTCGCGCTCGTTCGGCGCCAGCCCGCGCCAAATGTTGTTCAAAGTGCAACTACCGCTGGCGATGCCCACCATTATGGCAGGCGTTAATCAGACGCTGATGCTGGCTCTCTCAATGGTCGTCATCGCCTCGATGATTGCGGTCGGCGGGCTTGGCCAGATGGTATTACGCGGCATTGGTCGTCTTGATATGGGGCTGGCAACCGTGGGCGGCGTCGGCATTGTGATTCTCGCCATCATTCTGGACCGTCTGACGCAGGCCGTCGGGCGCGACTCGCGTAGCCGCGGTAACCGTCGCTGGTATACCACCGGTCCTGTTGGGCTAATCACCCGCCCTTTCGTTAAGTAACTCTCCTGACGCCCGGTGACATTGCGCTTACCGGGCTTACAACTCCCTACCATAATTAAAGGAACAACGATGCGACATACTGTGATATTTGCCTCAGCGTTTGCCACCCTTGTCACCGCCAGCGCTTTCGCTGCCGACCTGCCTGGCAAAGGCATTACCGTCCAACCAATCCAAAGCACGATTTCTGAAGAGTCCTTCCAGACGTTACTGGTCAGCCGGGCGCTGGAAAAGTTGGGTTATACCGTAAATAAGCCGAGTGAAGTCGATTACAACGTAGGCTATACCTCCATCGCCTCTGGCGATGCGACGTTTACCGCCGTGAACTGGCAGCCGCTGCATGATGATATGTATGCCGCAGCAGGCGGAGACAAAAAGTTTTACCGCGAGGGCGTCTTTGTCTCCGGCGCTGCGCAGGGCTATCTGATCGATAAAAAAACCGCCGAGCAGTACAACATCACCAATATCGCTCAGCTAAAAGATCCGAAAATCGCCAAAATCTTCGACACCAATGGCGACGGAAAAGCGGACATGATGGGCTGCTCGCCGGGCTGGGGCTGCGAAGCCGTGATCAATCACCAGAATAAAGCGTTTGATCTGCAAAAAACCGTTGAGGTCAGCCACGGTAACTATGCGGCGATGATGGCTGATACCATTACCCGTTTTAAAGAAGGCAAGCCGGTGCTGTATTACACCTGGACCCCGTACTGGGTGAGCGACGTAATGAAGCCGGGTAAAGATGTCGTCTGGCTACAGGTGCCGTTCTCCTCCCTGCCGGGCGAACAGAAAAATATTGATACTAAACTGCCGAACGGCGCGAACTATGGGTTCCCGGTTAATACCATGCATATTGTCGCCAATAAGGCATGGGCGGAGAAAAACCCGGCGGCGGCGAAACTGTTCGCCATCATGAAGCTGCCGCTGGCGGATATCAACGCGCAGAACGCCATGATGCATGCCGGTAAATCGTCTGAAGCCGATGTTCAGGGCCATGTGGACGGCTGGATCAACGCCCACCAGCAGCAGTTTGACGGCTGGGTGAAAGAAGCGCTGGCCGCGCAGAAATAAGATCGTTTTTTATGCCGGATAAGGCGCAGTTCATGCGCTGCTATCCGGCCAACGCAATCTCTCCTCAAAGCGCACGATTCATCACGTCACCGTTCCCCTTTATTCATCAACATCCGCTATGATTGTTTTCCCAGGAAATAATTATCTGAATCACGATTACCATCATGACGAAACCCACTCATGGGCTTAGCCCGGCGCTGATCGTTTTAATGTCTGTGGCCACGGGTCTGGCGGTCGCCAGCAACTACTACGCCCAGCCGCTGCTTGATACCATCGCGCATCACTTTTCGCTTTCCGCCAGCTCCGCAGGGTTTATCGTTACCGCCGCGCAGTTGGGCTATGCCGCTGGCCTGTTGTTTCTGGTGCCGCTTGGCGACATGTTTGAACGCCGAACGCTGATTGTCTCCATGACGTTGCTGGCGGCTGGCGGAATGCTAATCACCGCCAGCAGTCAGTCGCTTAGCATGATGATACTCGGAACGGCCTTAACCGGACTGTTCTCCGTGGTGGCGCAGATTCTGGTTCCGCTGGCCGCCACGCTTGCGACGCCCGCCACCCGCGGTAAAGTGGTCGGCACCATTATGAGCGGCCTGTTGCTGGGGATCCTGCTGGCGCGAACGGTCGCCGGACTGCTGGCAAACCTCGGCGGTTGGCGCACCGTATTTTGGGTAGCGTCGGCGCTGATGGCGCTGATGGCCGTCGCGTTATGGCGCGGACTGCCAAAGCTCAAATCCGACACCCATCTTAACTACCCGCAACTGTTGGGTTCTGTATTCAGCCTGTTTATTCACGATAAGCTGCTGCGTACCCGCGCAATGCTGGGCTGCCTGACCTTTGCTAATTTCAGCATCCTCTGGACGTCAATGGCCTTTTTGCTCGCCGCGCCGCCGTTTAGCTATTCCGAGGGGATGATTGGCCTGTTTGGCCTGGCGGGGGCCGCCGGCGCTTTAGGCGCGCGTCCGGCTGGCGGATTTGCCGATAAAGGTAAATCTCACCTCACCACCACGTTCGGCTTACTGCTGCTGTTACTCTCCTGGCTGGCTATCTGGCTTGGGCACACCTCGGTACTGGCGCTGATTATTGGCATTCTGGTACTGGACCTCACCGTTCAGGGGGTACATATCACCAATCAGACGGTCATCTATCGTTTGCATCCGGATGCGCGTAACCGGCTCACCGCCGGCTATATGACCAGCTACTTTATCGGTGGCGCTGCAGGGTCGCTGATTTCCGCCTCCGCCTGGCAACATGCCGGCTGGGCCGGCGTTTGTCTGGCGGGTGTCACGGTAGCCTTACTTAATTTACTGGTCTGGTGGCGAGGTTTTCACCGACAGGAAGCCGTAAATTAAGCGGATAGTGAGCGTTTACCTTTGTTTAAGCTCCTTAGGGTGTTAAGGAGCTCCCCAGTCTGTTAAGGTTATGCTATTCATTTATCATGGTTATTTTTATACCGGTGAAGAATAATATAATTCTATGGAAAGCCCTGCATCCCCATCTGCTCCCAGGCCAATAGCGCCCGTTCAAGGATTCGAAGGTCGTTCACCGATAGCTATCCGTGATATTCCGGTGGCTTTTGCATCGGGTTGTAAGGCCGTTTACCCGGCTTTCGCCCCTCCCGCTTATCGTTCTCTCCTGATTTTTTCATGCAGGCACTCACGCTTTTCTCGTCATTCCTGGATTTGCCGCAGGCGGCGCTTTACCGGGCCCAATGTTCCCGCTGGCGTCTCAGTCTGCGTATCATTGGTTGCTTTATAGCCTGAAAGAATGATTTTGTATTAATAATACATTTACTTTATTTGTCACTGTCGTTACTATATCGGCTGAAATTAATGAGGTCATGCCCAAATGGATAGTTCGTTTACGCCCATTGAACAAATGCTAAAATTTCGCGCCAGCCGTCACGAAGACTTTCCTTACCAGGAAATTCTTTTGACTCGTCTTTGTATGCACATGCAAGGCAAGCTCCTGGAAAACCGCAATAAAATGCTGAAGGCTCAAGGGATTAACGAGACGTTGTTTATGGCGTTGATTACGCTGGAGTCTCAGGAAAACCACAGTATTCAGCCGTCTGAATTAAGCTGCGCGCTGGGTTCATCTCGCACCAATGCGACACGCATTGCAGATGAGCTGGAAAAACGCGGCTGGATTGAGCGTCGTGAGAGCGATAACGACCGCCGTTGCCTGCATCTGCAATTAACGGAGAAAGGCCAGGCATTTTTGCAAGAAGTGCTTCCACCTCAGCATCATTGTCTGCATCAACTCTGGTCATCACTTAGCACTGCCGAAAAAGATCAACTTGAGCACATCACTCGTAAACTCCTGACGCGTCTTGATCAAATGGAGCAGGAAGGCACTGTTCTTGAGGCGCTGCGCTAAAGCGCCGACCCGCTCAAAAATCCAGATTAATAACAGGAAAGCGGACAGGCCGGCACGCGTTACTGCTGGCCTTTCTGACAACAGGTCGGCTCAGCCGATGTGAATAATAAGATCGTGGAGAACAACATGAGCGCAAATGCGGAGATCCAAACCCCGCAGCAACCGGCTAAGAAGAAAGGCAAACGCAAAACAGCGCTGCTACTTCTTACCTTGCTCTTTGTTATTATTGCCGTGGCATATGGAATTTATTGGTTTTTAGTATTGCGTCATATTGAAGAGACAGATGATGCTTACGTGGCAGGGAACCAGGTTCAAATCATGGCGCAGGTGTCAGGCAGCGTGACGAAAGTCTGGGCTGATAACACCGACTTTGTAAAAGAGGGCGATGTTCTGGTCACGCTCGATCAGACTGACGCCAAACAAGCGTTTGAAAAAGCCAAAACGGCGCTGGCCTCCAGCGTGCGCCAGACGCACCAGTTGATGATTAACAGCAAGCAGTTGCAGGCGAATATCGACGTGCAAAAAACCGCCCTGGCGCAAGCGCAAAGCGACCTTAACCGTCGTGTGCCGCTGGGTAATGCCAATCTTATTGGCCGTGAAGAACTGCAACACGCCCGCGATGCCGTCGCCAGCGCGCAGGCACAGCTGGATGTCGCCATTCAACAGTACAATGCCAACCAGGCAATGATACTCAACAGTAATCTGGAAGATCAGCCTGCGGTTCAACAAGCGGCGACCGAAGTGCGTAACGCCTGGCTGGCGCTGGAGCGTACTCGCATCGTCAGTCCAATGACCGGTTATGTTTCCCGCCGCGCCGTCCAGCCTGGCGCGCAGATCAGCCCCACCACGCCGCTGATGGCCGTCGTGCCTGCAACCGATCTGTGGGTGGACGCTAACTTTAAAGAGACCCAATTAGCGAATATGCGCATTGGGCAGCCAGTGACGGTGATTACTGATATTTATGGCGACGACGTAAAATACACCGGTAAAGTCGTCGGTCTGGATATGGGAACAGGCAGCGCCTTCTCCCTGCTGCCCGCGCAAAATGCGACGGGTAACTGGATTAAAGTGGTTCAACGTCTGCCGGTACGCGTCGAACTGGACGCCCGCCAGTTAGAACAACATCCGCTGCGTATTGGTTTATCGACGCTGGTCACCGTGGATACCGCTAATCGCGACGGTCAGGTACTGGCCAGCCAGGTACGAACGACGCCGGTTGCCGAAAGTAACGCACGCGAAATTAATCTCGCGCCGGTCAATAAACTGATCGACGACATCGTACAGGCTAACGCGGGTTAATCCTGAGGTGCGTGTGATGCAACAGCAAAAACCGCTGGAGGGCGCGCAGCTCGTCATCATGACGATCGCGCTGTCGCTGGCGACATTCATGCAGGTGCTGGACTCCACCATTGCCAACGTGGCGATTCCGACCATCGCCGGGAACCTGGGTTCTTCCCTAAGCCAGGGGACATGGGTTATCACCTCTTTCGGGGTGGCGAACGCTATCTCGATTCCCTTAACCGGCTGGCTGGCGAAACGTTTTGGCGAAGTCAAACTGTTCATGTGGTCGACGGTCGCCTTTGCCGCGGCCTCCTGGGCCTGTGGCGTATCCAGCAGCCTGAATATGCTGATCTTCTTCCGCGTGGTGCAGGGCGTGGTCGCCGGGCCGCTGATTCCGCTCTCGCAAAGCCTGTTGCTGAATAACTATCCGCCTGCAAAGCGCTCCATTGCGCTGGCGCTCTGGTCAATGACCGTCATTGTCGCGCCGATTTGCGGCCCGATTCTGGGGGGCTACATCAGTGATAATTACCACTGGGGATGGATTTTCTTCATCAACGTTCCGATTGGCATCGCCGTCGTCCTGATGACGTTACACACGCTGCGCGGACGTGAAACGCATACCGAACGGCGACGTATTGACGCCGTCGGGCTGGCGTTACTGGTGATTGGCATCGGCAGCCTGCAAATTATGCTCGATCGCGGTAAAGAGCTGGACTGGTTCTCCTCGCAGGAAATTATCATCCTGACCGTGGTCGCCGTCATCGCCATCAGTTTCCTGATCGTCTGGGAACTGACCGACGATCACCCTATCGTCGATCTTTCTCTTTTTAAATCGCGTAACTTCACTATTGGCTGCTTGTGCATCAGCCTTGCCTATATGCTCTATTTCGGCGCCATTGTTCTACTGCCGCAGCTTTTGCAAGAGGTGTACGGCTATACCGCAACGTGGGCAGGTCTGGCGTCTGCGCCAGTCGGCATTATTCCGGTAATTTTATCGCCGATTATCGGACGCTTCGCGCATAAACTGGATATGCGCAGGCTGGTCACATTCAGCTTCATTATGTACGCCGTCTGTTTTTACTGGCGCGCCTGGACGTTCGAACCGGGTATGGATTTCGGCGCTTCCGCATGGCCGCAGTTTATTCAGGGATTTGCCGTCGCCTGCTTCTTTATGCCGCTGACCACCATTACGCTCTCCGGGTTACCCCCAGAACGGCTGGCGGCGGCATCAAGCCTGTCGAACTTCACGCGAACGCTGGCGGGCTCCATTGGCACCTCGATTACCACCACTATGTGGACCGATCGTGAGTCGCTACACCATGCTCAGCTCACGGAGTCGGTTACAGCGTATAATCCAAACGCTCAGGCTATGTACGATAAACTGGAAGGCTTAGGGATGACGCACCAACAGGCGTCAGGCTGGATAGCCCAGCAAATCACGAATCAGGGGCTGATTATTTCCGCCAACGAAATCTTCTGGATGTCGGCGGGGATCTTCCTGGTGCTGCTCGGCCTGGTGTGGTTCGCC
Organism: Salmonella sp. NW645; assembly: GCF_051703725.1. NCBI lineage: Bacteria > Pseudomonadati > Pseudomonadota > Gammaproteobacteria > Enterobacterales > Enterobacteriaceae > Salmonella > Salmonella sp. NW645. The sequence continues at coordinate 95,028 of NZ_JAMMKR010000005.1, forward strand.
AAACCGCCCTTCGGTGCGGGCGGCGGCGGTGGCGGCGCGCACTAACTATCTGATAAAAGGGATCTGCGGATCCCTTTTTTAGTAGACCAACAATCAGAAGAAATATTTGAATCTCAGACGCCCGCCGTAACGCGCATCTTCACTGTTATCGCCATTATTCGGATTGGCCTCTACCCATGAAGCATAGGCACCGAGGTAGATGTTAAAGTTTTTCATATCCATCACGTTGGGGAATAAATATGAGGCATGAATAGTGTGAATGTCATAATTGCCGGGATCGGTGATCCAGCAATCGTCCTCACAAACGGCATCGATATTAGTAGCATTGAAGGCTTCGATTTTGTTATGCGCATAGATATAACCCAGTTCAAATCGATGCCACAGCGCATTCACCCCAGCGGTAAAATCTGTCTCATCGGTCGCATCCATATAGGCGGTATTCAGGTTAATCACTGCGCCATCTTCCGGGTCAGTTTTTTGACCATTCCAGGTCATGGTAAAACCATAGCCCGTACGATCTGACTGATCGATCCACTTCCCATTCTCATAATAGCCATAGGCGTTGTTAACGACGTTACTTTCCATCGCTATCGCCGTTGAAAAACGCCCGTTTTGCCAGGCGATAACCGGACGGACGTAAGCCACATTTTTATCGTTGCTTAAATCCATTCCGTGGTACTGCTTCTCGGTATATAACGTACTGCCATTTTCCAGCAATGTGTTAACTTCGAAATACCAGTTGTCGATGGTTTTACTCAGCAGGAAGTTACCCCCACTGTCACTACGTCCCCGCCCTTCTTTCATCATATAGATATAGCCGTAACCGTCACTGTAAAGATCGTTCGCTGTATTCCCCGAATATTCAATAAACGTATCCTGATTCAGCGGGAACATATCGTAGGCTTCAAAACGACCAACCTTAATTTTCCAGTCATTCTCACGACCAAAGAAGAAAACGGCATCATCAAGGTTCATTTTTCCGGTCAGGTCCGCCAGAGGCTGTACAGAGAATCCGGCAAAATTACCGTTGTCCAGCCGCTGGTAGCCATCAAAGCCCAGCAACAGGCGTCCGTTAATATCCCAGCGTTCATTGGTTCCTGATGCCCAATCTTTATTCGCTGACGTTCTCATCGAGGTCAGGCTACCGGAACGGCTTGCCGCATCCATATTAAATTCGACATCGCCATAGAACTTAATATCGCTGAATCCGGATAAGGTCAGCTTCGGCGGCGTTTTATCTGCTGCAATGGGCTCGGCGGACTGGACATTCACCGTCGGCGTAGCGGCGACCTGCTGCTGTTTCAGCGAGCGAATTTGCGCCTCGGCATCGGATGCCCGTTTTTCAGCATTAACAACACGTTGCTCCAGTTCAGCCAGACGCTGCTCAATAGTGATATTATTCGCTGCCCAAAGGTTATGAGAAAAGCAAGCACCGATCATCAGCGCCAAATATTTAGCCTTCATTTTTTATCCCTTAAGTTTGATGTATACCAGATAAGATTTGCTAAAAACCCCATCGACCGGCTATTAGTAGAGTCTTGTTATTACCTGGATATCTGGCGCATTCCATTATGTTTTTCTATTAATTATTTATGATTTTTAGTTTATGTGATCAATACACTCTGGCATCGTGAGTTATCCGCCTTTTCTGTTTACCAGATCACATTTTATTATTTAACAGGCCAGGCATTACTTAATTTAAAATGTATTCTCGCCGCAAATATAATAAACGTAAATTATATTAAGCAATAAAAAACCCCGGCCATAAACCGGGGTTAATTTAAATACTGGAACCGCTTACCAATAAGACTAAATATGCAGTTCCTGCAGCTTTTCTTTCGGCAGCGCCAGCTCTTTATTGCTGTTCACGCGCACATCACGCTCCAGAATATGACGGGCAATGTCCTGCGCTTCACTGAGCGAGTGCATCTGATACGTACCGCACTGGTAAACGTTCAGCTCCGGGATCTGGTTTTGATCCTGCACTTTCAGCACATCCGCCATCGCCGCTTTCCACGCGTCGGCAACACGCTGCTCGTCCGGCGTGCCAATCAGGCTCATGTAGAAACCGGTACGGCAGCCCATCGGCGAGATATCGATAATCTCAACGCCGTTACCGTTGAGGTGGTCGCGCATAAAGCCAGCAAACAGATGCTCAAGCGTATGAATCCCTTTTTCCGGCATCACTTCTTTGTTCGGAATGCAAAAACGCAGATCAAACACGGTGATTGCGTCGCCATGCGGGGTGTTCATCGTTTTTGCAACCCGGACCGCCGGCGCTTGCATCCGGGTATGATCGACTGCGAAGCTATCTAATAATGGCATTTAGTCACCTCCGATAATTTTTTAAAAATAAACTGAACTCTTTGTTCCGGGGCGAGTCTGAGTATATGAAAGACGCGCATTTGTTATCATCATCCCTGTTTTCAGCGATGAAATTTTGGCCACTCCGTGAGTGGCCTTTTTCTTTTGGGTCAGGCGTGTTTTGCAAGCCACGCGGCAAACGGCTCGGTATCCGCCGCCTCAATCTCCTGCTGACGACGTACTGAAGCGTCACGTTCAGCAATAAACTCTTCTTCCTGTAAAATCTCCAGCGGCTCTTCGCGTAACAGATTACGGTAAGCCTCACCGAACGCTTTCCCGGTGCCGCCAATGCCTTCATCAATCATAGACCGTAAGATCCGGGCGGAGAATGTCAGTTCAGGATTATCAAAGCAGGCGACCAACTCATCACACACCTTTTGATACTCCTCTCCCCCATGGATACTGTCCAGCGTTTGCGCCACGCGTTTCAGATCGCGGAAGAGATCTTTCCCTACTTTGGGCAGCGGGAACTGCGCAGTTTCACAGCCAATGCCTAACGTCAGGCCCGGCTTACGCCCTTCCAGAATAACGCGATTCCAGTTTGTACGCGTACATAACAGCTCATCGCTACTCATTTCCGGCGCATCGGCCAATACGCACCAGACCATAAACAGATCGAGGAAGCGCACCTGTTGCTCGTCTACGCCGATCGGTGAGAACGGGTTAATATCGAGAGAACGAACTTCAATATACTCAATACCACCACGCAGAAGCGCGTCAGAAGGCGATTCGCCGCTGCGCGTCACGCGCTTGGGACGAATGGGCGCGTACAGCTCATTTTCAATTTGCAGAACATTGCTGTTAATCTGTAGCCGCTTACCGTCTTTTTCCACACCAATCCGCGCGTACTCCTCGGAAGGGGTTTTAATCGCCCGCTTCAGACCTGCCACATACTCATGCAAATCGTTAAACGTAATTCCGAGATTGCTTTGCGACTTATTGGTATAGCCCAAATCGCTCAGACGTAGCGACGTCGCATACGGCAGGTAGTACATGCCGCAGTCCGTTTTTTCAAACGGTAATGTGGTTGGCTTTCCTTGCAGGAAAGAGGAACAAATGGCCGGAGACGCGCCAAACAGATAGGGGATGACCCAGCCAAAACGGTAATAGTTGCGAATCAGACGAAAATAGCCGGCAGAAATTTTTTCTTTTGCCGCTTCGCCTTCCGTAACGCCGCATTTCGCCTGCCAGAACGCCATCGGTAATGAAAAATTGTAATGTACGCCGGAGATGGTTTGCATCAAAGCGCCATAACGATTTTTCAGCCCTTCGCGATAGAGCGTCTTAAAGCGCCCGGTATTTGATGTGCCGTACTGCGCCAGCTCTATGTCCTGCCCTTCCGCAATATAGCAGGGCATACTTAATGGCCACATCCGCTCATCGCCCAGTTTCCTGGCCGTATACCGATGGAGATCGCGCATAAAAGTGAGCATATGCTGGATATCGCCATCGACTGGCGTAATAAACTCCAGTAGGGCTTCCGCAAAATCCGTGGTAATCCATTTATGGGTCAGCGCTGAACCTAACGCTTCAGGATGACCTGTTGTCGCCAGCGTGCCATCAGCATTGACACGCAGCGTTTCGCGCTCTAACCCGCGCTGTATCCCCTTTAACGCCTGAGGATGTTTTTCCAGCCAGGCCAGAGCCTGTGATACGTCCGGGATCAAATTGACCTCCCGCCTGTCCAAATCGTTTTAATAAGCATAACTGTAATGGCGGCCATACATGCCAAACCTACAATTATTACCACCACATCATGCCCTGAACCGTCGCCGCTGCGAGCGCAACATAGCGCAGCGCCTTACCAAGACACAAAAAAAAGATCGTCCACCCCCACGGGATGCGCATCCATCCCGCTAACAGGCACAACAAATCACCGATGACCGGCATCCAGCTTAATAATAGTGTGGCTGCGCCATAACGCTTTAGCCAGCCAGTCGCTTTTTCCTGCCAGCGCGACGTTTTGCGCAGCGGAAAGAAACGCCCAAGAATAACGTTAGTTACCCCTCCAAGGCTATTACCCATTGTTGCTGTTAAGACTAAGACCCAGGGATGGCTGACGCCGGAGACCAGCATAGCAACCAAAACCACCTCAGAATTACCGGGTAACAGCGTCGCGCTGAGAAAACTACTGGCAAACAGAGACAGGAGCGACAGTCCGTCACTCACAATAGTCGAACATCCACGGCATCCATTCCCGCCGCCCGCGCCGCCTGTAAACCAAAATCGGCATCTTCAAATACCACGCACTGCGTCGGCATGACGCCCATCCGCTGGGCGCACAATAGGAAGGTGTCAGGCGCAGGTTTGTGATGCTGTACGTGATCTGCCGCCACAACCGCATCAAAATAACGACGCAGCCCCAGATGCGCTAACAAGGCTTCCGCGATAGCGCTTTCGCTACCGGTACCGACCGACATGGGACGCCGCCCATGCCACGCTTTGACCACCTCAACCAGCGGCAGCGGTTCTACGCAGTCCAGCAGGATGCTTTTTACCGCGTCGGTTTTCTCACGCGCCAGTGACAGGGGATCAAGATCGGCATGGTTAAGCTCAATGATTGACTGGGCGATAAGCCAGGTTGGCGAACCGTTAAGCGCGACCATTGCCTGTTCATCAAAACGAAGACCATAGCGCCCCAAAACCTCACGCCACGCTTTGCGATGCGTGGGTTCGGTATCCAGGAGAGTACCGTCCATATCAAAAATCAAACCAGCATAACGTGCGTACATCGTGTTCTCGCAAACCGAATAACCAGACAGTACTTTATCGCAATTGGTTGATTTTGTCGCTAATAGAGATGAAGAGGTATATTCAGGATAAGGGGAAAAGCGATTGCAGGGCAGTGACGTATCCGGGAGGATTATTCGCCTTATGGGCCGTTGCTGACGCAACGTTATCCTTCTGATGCCAGCGGTGATTACCGCTATCTTATCTGCATCTTCATCGCTGAAAGTATGGAGAATAAAGTATGGAGAATATGGTGCATCCGGGAGGATTACTCGCCTTACGGCTCGCCCTTCGGGCCGTTGCTGACGCAACGTTATCCTTCCTGGTGCCAGCGGTGATTACCGCTATCTTATCTGCATCTTCATCGCTGAAAGTATGAAGAATATGGTGCATCCGGGAGGATTCGAACCTCCGACCGCTCGGTTCGTAGCCGAGTACTCTATCCAGCTGAGCTACGGATGCATTGGAAATGATGTTTACTACAAGATTTGATGTCGCATTTACTGCCACACTAAATAAGATGGTGCATCCGGGAGGATTACTCGCCTTACGGCTCGCCCTTCGGCGCCGTTGCTGATGCAACGTTATCCTTCCTGGTGCCAGCGGTGATTACCGCTATCTTATCCGTATCTTCATCACTGAAAGTACGGAGAATATGGTGCATCCGGGAGGATTCGAACCTCCGACCGCTCGGTTCGTAGCCGAGTACTCTATCCAGCTGAGCTACGGATG
>NZ_JAMMKR010000005.1:100953-407211 GCF_051703725.1 Salmonella sp. NW645
GGTGCATCCGGGAGGATTCGAACCTCCGACCGCTCGGTTCGTAGCCGAGTACTCTATCCAGCTGAGCTACGGATGCAAATGGCGGTGAGGCGGGGATTCGAACCCCGGATGCAGCTTTTGACCGCATACTCCCTTAGCAGGGGAGCGCCTTCAGCCTCTCGGCCACCTCACCACACGCCTCTTACGAGTGCTTCGAAGAACTTGTTCTGCTCATCGTCGCTGCGTGGCGCACATATTACTTTCTGGGACTTATAAGTCAAACAATTTTTCCAGAGCTTTTATCGTTTGCACACTTCACGCTCAATTAGTCTGTAAAAAAGCCAAAAAGAGTGTTTTATCAACAGATAATTTGATAACACGCTGGCCGCCAAAAGCGCACCATATCCACAGTGAGGTTGAAAAAAGTCATGAAGGGACAACGCGGGCGAGCGAGAAGAGAGGCTGCGTCTCACCCGAAAAGTGAGACGCGAAAACCTTAGTAACTGGACTGCTGGGATTTTTCAGCCTGGATACGCTGGTAGATCTCTTCACGATGGACAGAAACTTCTTTCGGGGCGTTCACGCCGATACGCACCTGGTTGCCCTTCACCCCTAAAACTGTCACGGTGACCTCATCGCCAATCATGAGGGTCTCACCAACTCGACGAGTCAGAATCAGCATTCTTTGCTCCTTGAAAGATTAAAAGAGTCGGGTCTCTCTGTATCCCGGCATTATCCATCATATAACGCCAAAAAGTAAGCGATGACAAACACCTTAGGTGTAAGCAGTCATGGCATTACATTCTGTTAAACCTAAGTTTAGCCGATATACAAAACTTCAACCTGACTTTATCGTTGTCGATAGCGTTGACGTAAACGCCGCAGCATGGGCTGCGGCGCCAACGAACGCTTATAATTATTGCAATTTTGCGCTGACCCAGCCTTGTACACTGGCTAACGCTGCAGGCAGAGCTGCCGCATCCGTACCACCGGCTTGCGCCATGTCCGGACGACCGCCACCCTTACCGCCTACCTGCTGAGCGACCATACCAATCAATTCCCCTGCTTTAACCCGGTCGGTCACATCCTTCGACACGCCCGCAATCAGAGAAACCTTACCTTCAACAACCGTTGCCAGTACGATAACGGTAGACCCCAGTTGATTTTTCAGATCATCAACCATGGTTCGCAGCATTTTCGGCTCAATACCAGCAAGCTCGCTGACCAGGAGCTTCACGCCGTTGAGATCGACCGCTTTACTGGAAAGATTTGCACTCTCCTGCGCTGCGGCCTGGTCCTTCAACTGCTGCAACTCTTTTTCCAGCTGACGTGTACGTTCCAGCACGGCACGCACTTTGTCGCCCAGATTCTGGCTGTCGCCCTTCAGCAGATGCGCAATATCGTTTAAGCGATCGCTTTGCGCATGAACGGTGGCCATAGCGCCTTCACCGGTTACCGCCTCAATACGACGAATGCCCGCTGCGGTGCCGGACTCAGAGATAATACGGAATAGACCGATATCACCGGTACGACTGGCGTGAGTACCGCCGCACAGTTCGGTAGAGAAATCGCCCATGCTCAGAACGCGTACACGTTCGTCATATTTCTCGCCAAACAGCGCCATGGCCCCTTTCGCCTTCGCCGCGTCGAGATCCATGATGTTCGTTTCAATCGGCAGGTTGCGGCGAATTTGCGCATTCACCAAATCTTCAACCTGACGAATCTCCGACGGCTTCATCGCTTCATTGTGCGAGAAGTCGAAGCGCAGCACTTTATCGCTAACCAGCGAACCTTTCTGCGCAACGTGTGTCCCAAGCACCTGGCGCAACGCCGCGTGCATCAGGTGCGTGGCGGAGTGGTTCAGACGGATACGTGCGCGGCGCGCTTCATCTACATCAGCCTGTACCGCATCGCCCACTTTCAGAGCGCCCGCAGACAATTTGCCGAGGTGACCAATCGCCTGACCATATTTTTGCGTGTCGTCCACAGCGAAAGTAAATCCAGCGCCTTTCAGCTCGCCTTTATCGCCAACCTGACCGCCTGATTCCGCATAGAATGGGGTCTGATCCAGCACGACAACAGCTTCCTGTCCCGCGTTAATCGCTTCAACCGCTTTACCATCGACAAACAGCGCAGTCACTTTGCCGTTCAGTTCCAGATGGTCATAACCTTTAAATTCAGAAGCGCTATCAACGCGGATCATCGCGTTGTAGTCCGCGCCAAAACCGCTAGCTTCGCGCGCACGACGGCGTTGCTCTTCCATAGCGGCTTCAAAACCGGCTTCGTCGACTTTGATGTTGCGCTCACGGCAGACGTCCGCCGTTAGATCGACCGGGAAACCATAAGTATCATACAGACGGAAAGCGGTTTCGCCGTCCAGGGTGTCGCCCTGCAATTTCGCCAGTTCTTCATCCAGCAGCGCCAGACCGCGCTCCAGCGTACGGGCGAACTGCTCTTCTTCCGTTTTCAGAACCTGCTCGACCTGCGCTTGCTGACGTTTCAACTCTTCGCCTGCGGAGCCCATTACCTCAATCAGCGGCCCAACCAGCTTGTAGAAGAAGGTCTCTTTCGCGCCCAGCATGTTGCCGTGACGCACCGCGCGACGAATAATGCGACGCAGCACATAGCCACGGTTTTCATTCGACGGCAGCACGCCATCGGCAACCAGGAATGCGCAGGAACGGATGTGGTCGGCGATAACGCGCAGCGATTTATTACCCAGATCGGTGGCACCGGTGACTTTCGCTACCGCTTCAATCAACGTGCGGAACAGGTCGATGTCATAGTTAGAGTTAACGTGTTGCAGTACCGCGGCAATACGCTCCAGCCCCATACCGGTATCTACAGACGGTTTCGGCAATGGTTCCATCGTCCCGTCAGCCTGACGGTTGAACTGCATAAAGACGATGTTCCAGATCTCAATATAGCGATCGCCGTCTTCTTCCGGGCTTCCCGGAGGGCCGCCCCAGATGTGGTCGCCATGATCGTAGAAGATTTCGGTGCACGGACCGCAGGGACCGGTGTCGCCCATCTGCCAGAAGTTATCCGATGCGTATGGCGCGCCTTTATTGTCGCCGATACGGATGATACGCTCGCGCGGGATGCCGACTTCTTTTTCCCAGATCTCATAGGCTTCGTCGTCGGTTTCATAGACGGTGACCCATAAACGCTCTTTTGGCAGAGCAAACCAGTTTTCACCGGTCAGTAATTCCCATGCGAACTGAATGGCGTCGTGTTTGAAGTAATCGCCGAAGCTGAAGTTGCCCAGCATTTCGAAGAAAGTATGGTGACGTGCAGTGTATCCGACGTTTTCCAGATCGTTGTGTTTACCCCCCGCGCGTACGCAACGCTGGGAAGTGGTTGCACGGGAATAATTACGTTTATCGAGCCCAAGGAAAACATCCTTGAACTGGTTCATCCCGGCATTGGTAAACAACAGAGTGGGGTCATTGTTAGGCACCAGGGAACTGCTGGCAACTACCTGATGCCCTTTACTATGGAAAAAGTCGAGAAACGCCTGACGGATCTCAGCGGTGCTCTTGCTCATAATTATCCTGAAATCAAGCTACACTTCATCCTTCAGGCCGCCTCTGCGTTGGCTGCGAGTTTCCCGGTCACGCGTTCCCGAGGCTCACTTGCCGCTTTGATGCGGCTTGAATGATTTTGTGTATTTAAGGAATATTCGTCGCAGACGCTGTTCGCCGTTAAGCAACCCGCGTCCAGACGGAAAAAGTGGGAATAAGATAAGTTTTCTTTACCGGGAAGTAAAATCCCGTATGCGCTCAATCTGCAAAATTTCGCCATATTTGCTGGATATCGTCCATCAGATACCCGCGATAGAGCAAAAAGCGCTGTACCTTAACCTTTTCTGAAAAGTTTGAAGGGAGCGGCTCGCCATATTTGCGAATGGCCTGTTCACGTGCCATTTCACTCCAGTCAATTTCACATTCTCGCATTGCTTTTTCAGTCGATTCACGGGAAATGCCTTTCTGATTCAACTCCTGGCGAATACGCGCCGGGCCATAGCCTTTGCGGCTACGACTGGCGATAAAGCGCATCACGAAGCGCTCGTCATCAAGATAGTGATGTTCGTGGCACCAGGCGATCACGCGTTCATAATCGTCTGCCGTCGCATCAATCTCTTCCGGCCCATTTTTGCCCATCACCGGCGCGGAGAGTTTACGCCGTAATTCCTGCTCGCTGTGATCGCGGACAGCAAGAATACGTACCGCACGATCAAGGAGACGAGCATAAGCGGGACGGCGCGATGTGGGTTCACTCATAAAAAACCTTAACAGGGAGAAATGCCAAAAGGGCCGCATAAATGCAGCCCTTGATGGTAATTTAACGTTTTGCTGAATGGCGGCTTCGTTTTGTCCGACCCACCATCACCTGATGATTAAAAATCTTCGTTGGTTTCTGCAACGCCTTCGCTATCGTCAACGGCGAAATCGGGCGTGGCATTCTGATTACTCAACAGTAATTCACGAACCCTTTTCTCGATCTCTTTCGCTGTCGCCGGGTTCTCTTTCAGCCAGGTAGTCGCGTTCGCTTTGCCCTGGCCAATCTTCTCGCCGTTGTAGCTGTACCATGCGCCCGCTTTCTCGATCAGCTTCTCTTTCACGCCCAGATCAACCAGTTCGCCATAGAAGTTGATGCCTTCGCCGTAGAGGATCTGGAACTCGGCCTGCTTAAACGGCGCGGCGATTTTGTTTTTCACCACTTTCACACGCGTTTCGCTACCCACGACATTATCGCCCTCTTTCACCGCGCCAATACGACGGATATCAAGACGAACAGAAGCGTAGAATTTCAGCGCGTTACCGCCGGTGGTGGTTTCCGGGTTGCCGAACATCACGCCAATCTTCATACGGATCTGGTTGATGAAAATCAACAGCGTGTTGGACTGTTTCAGGTTCCCCGCCAGCTTACGCATCGCCTGGCTCATCATACGCGCCGCGAGGCCCATGTGAGAGTCGCCGATTTCGCCTTCGATTTCCGCTTTCGGCGTTAGCGCCGCTACGGAATCGACCACAATGACGTCCACCGCGCCTGAACGCGCCAGCGCGTCACAGATTTCCAGCGCCTGCTCGCCGGTATCCGGCTGAGAACAAAGCAGGTTATCGATATCGACGCCCAGCTTGCGTGCGTAAACAGGGTCAAGCGCGTGTTCCGCATCGATAAACGCACAGGTTTTACCTTCACGCTGCGCAGCGGCAATCACCTGCAGCGTCAGGGTCGTTTTACCGGAAGATTCCGGCCCGTAAATTTCGACGATACGCCCCATCGGCAGACCGCCCGCACCGAGTGCGATGTCCAGTGAAAGCGAACCGGTGGAGATAGTTTCCACATCCATAGAACGGTCTTCACCCAGACGCATGATGGAGCCTTTACCAAATTGCTTTTCAATTTGGCCCAGTGCTGCCGCCAACGCTTTCTGTTTGTTTTCGTCGATAGCCATTATTACTCCTGTCATGCAACTTGGTATTGAACCGGATAGTGAATTCGTACTGTTGAAGCAATTATACTGTATGCTCATACAGTATCAAGTGTTTTGTAGAAATTGTTGCCACAGGGTTTGTAGCGCGTACGTCGTCGCCTGTCGACGCACCGATTCACGGTCGCCGCTGAAGCATTCCCGACGCGTAATCCCTTCTCCGCTGACGCTGGCGAAAGCAAACCACACCGTACCAACCGGCTTTTCTTCACTGCCGCCATCCGGCCCGGCAATTCCGCTAATAGCGACAGCAAAATCGGCGCGAGCGGCCTTCAACGCCCCGATCACCATTTCGACCACTACGGGTTCGCTGACCGCGCCATGCTGCGCCAGAGTCTCTTCACGCACGCCAATCATCTGCGCTTTGGCTTCATTACTATAGGTGACAAAGCCGCGTTCAAACCAGGCGGAGCTTCCGGCGATGTCGGTAATGGCTTTCGCCAGCCAGCCGCCGGTACAGGACTCTGCCGTCGTTACGGTCGCCCTGCGCGCTTTTAACGCCAGCCCGACCTGCTCGCTAAGCCGCATCAGTTCACTGTCAGTCATCATGACCTCTGTCAGTTAGAAATCTTGCCGCACAAGATAGCACTTTCTCACCAGAGATGGGGACGAGCAGTCGATTTTACGAGTCGGATTCCGAAAAAATGCCAGCAGGTTATTTATGCAGAATGAAAGAGGTAGCACATGACTAAATAGCAGTACCATGTTGCTAAATTTACACGCACGGAGACAAAGCAAGGATGTCACTCAAAAAAACGGAAAGCACACAGCACAAACTGAAACAAACCTGTCAACTACGGCTGTGGTTAATTGTGGGTGGAGTATGTTCATTAGGAATGGGAGTACTGAATATATTGTCGTCAGGCTATTTTGAACCGTATGATGGCGGTCAAATTATCTTAGGCCTGGGATGTCTGGGATATAGTCTGGCACTATCAAAGAAGATATCCCACTTGCAGGCAGAGAATCAGCCCAAAAAGCCATAATAATAGCGGAGGGGGTGCACCCCTCCCTAAGCGTAAATTAGCGCACCCGCGCCAGCGCTACCGCCTGGCCCAGTTGCCAAACCGCCATCGCATAATGCGTGCTGTGGTTATATCGGGTAATGGTGTAGAAGTTCGGCAGGCCGTACCAGTACTGGTAGCCCGTACCGATATCCAGACGCAGCAGGCTGGCTTCCTGATGATTGCCCAACGATTGCTGCGGCGTTAAGCCTGCGGCGGCAAGCTGAGAGAGGCTATATTTTGTTTTGAAACCATTCGCCAGCCCAGGCGCCTGACCATTCGCCGGCACCGCAACCGTATCGCCTTTCACCCAACCATGCGCCTTGAAGTAGTTCGCCACGCTGCCGATGGCATCAACCGGGTCCCAAAGGTTGATGTGATTGTCGCCATTGAAATCGACCGCATATTCTTTATAGGAAGACGGCATAAACTGGCCGTAGCCCATCGCGCCCGCAAAGGAACCTTTCAGATTGAGCGGATCGTCTTGCTCATCGCGCGCCATGAGCAGGAAGGTTTCCAGCTCGCCGGAGAAATATTCCGCCCGACGCGGATAGTTAAATGACAGCGTCGCCAGCGCGTCCAGAATCCGCGTTTTCCCCATGATACGTCCCCAGCGGGTTTCCACGCCGATAATCCCCACGATGATTTCCGGCGGTACGCCGTATACCTGCCAGGCGCGGTTCAGCGCGTCTTCATACTGATTCCAGAACGCGACGCCGTTTTGCACGTTATCCGGCGTAATAAATTGTTTGCGGTAGCGCAACCAGGCGCCATTTGGTCCAGCGGGCGGCTGAGTGGTCGGCGCTTGTCTGTCCATCAGACGCAGGACGTAATCCAGTCTTTTAGACTGCGAGAGGATCTCCTGCAGTTGCTGACGGTCGAAACCGTGTTTACTGACCATTTTATCAATGAACTGCTGCGCATTAGGGTTGTTGGCGAAGTCGCCGCCCATTTGCATGACGTTATGCTGCGGCTCAAGCAGGAAGCCGCCGGAAGGCGTGCCCGTCGTCGCTTGAGTCTCGGAAGATTTTGGCTTGCTGCTACAGGCAGCAAGCAATACGCAAAGTGGAAGTAACGCTACATAACGACGCTTGAACATGAGACATCCATTAAACAAATTCAGCCAGGAAGAAGTATGGTAAAGCATCCCCCGCCGCACAAGGAAGCGGCACAAGAGAATAAATCACCTTTCTCCTCTTTTCAGTTTGTATCTGCTCCCCCACCCCACAAACTTTCAACTTAAAATATTTTTCTTTTATTTTGAGATCACAATAACACTTTTTAATCTTTCAACATGATTAAAATGAATAGGAAATTAGCAAGAAAACTAAAAACCCTACAGGAGAGAACAATGATCGAAACCATTACACATGGTGCGGAGTGGTTCATCGGGTTATTCCAGAAAGGCGGAGAGGTGTTTACCGGTATGGTGACAGGTATTCTTCCGCTACTGATAAGCCTGCTGGTTATCATGAATGCGCTCATCAATTTTATCGGCCAGCAGCGTATTGAGCGTTTTGCCCAACGTTGCGCCGGAAATCCGCTATCTCGTTACCTGCTTTTACCGTGTATCGGGACATTTGTTTTTTGTAATCCGATGACCCTGAGTCTGGGACGCTTTATGCCGGAGAAGTACAAGCCGAGCTATTACGCGGCGGCCTCCTATAGCTGTCACTCCATGAACGGTCTGTTTCCGCATATCAATCCCGGCGAACTGTTTGTTTATCTGGGTATCGCCAGCGGACTCACCACGTTAGGGCTTCCTCTCGGCCCGCTCGCAGTGAGCTATCTGCTGGTAGGTCTGGTGACGAACTTCTTCCGCGGTTGGGTAACCGATCTCACCACCGCTATTTTTGAGAAAAAAATGGGGATTCAACTTGAGCAGAAAGTTCATCTGACAGGAGCGGTATCATGACACGGGTTCGTATTGAGAAAGGCGCCGGCGGCTGGGGCGGCCCGCTTGAACTGGACGTTACGCCAGGCAAAAAGATCGTCTATATCACAGCCGGTACGCGCCCGGCGATCGTCGACAAACTGGCGCAACTAACAGGCTGGCAAGCGGTGGACGGCTTTAAAGAAGGCGAACCGCCGGAAGCGGAGATCGGCGCGGCCATTATCGACTGTGGCGGTACGCTGCGCTGCGGTATCTATCCGAAACGCCGGATTCCAACCATTAATATTCACTCGACGGGTAAGTCCGGCCCACTGGCGCAGTATATTGTTGAGGATATTTATGTCTCCGGCGTAAAAGAAGAAAACATTACTCTTGTCGGCGAAACGCCTGACAGTCCCCAGCCTGCCAAAACGACATTAGGACGTGACTACGACACCAGCAAAAAAATCACCGAGCAGAGCGACGGACTGCTGGCAAAAGTTGGTATGGGAATGGGCTCCGCCGTGGCGGTACTGTTCCAGTCCGGTCGCGACACCATTGATACGGTTCTGAAAACAATCCTGCCGTTTATGGCGTTCGTTTCGGCGCTGATCGGCATCATTATGGCCTCAGGTCTTGGCGACTGGATCGCCCACGGCCTGGCGCCATTAGCCAGCCATCCACTGGGGCTGGTGACGCTGGCATTGATCTGCTCTTTCCCGCTGCTGTCGCCCTTTCTCGGCCCTGGCGCGGTTATCGCTCAGGTCATTGGCGTCCTGATCGGCGTTCAGATAGGCCTGGGCAATATCCCCCCGCATCTGGCGCTTCCCGCCCTGTTCGCGATTAACGCGCAGGCGGCCTGCGACTTTATCCCGGTCGGCCTGTCACTGGCGGAAGCGAAACAAGACACCGTTCGCGTCGGCGTACCTTCCGTGCTGGTCGGACGCTTCCTGACTGGCGCGCCCACGGTACTTATCGCCTGGTTTGTTTCCGGCTTTATCTATCAATAAGAGGTTTAGACATGAGCGTGATTTATCAAACCACTATCACCCGTATCGGCCAGAGCGCGAAGGAGGCGCTCGGCGAACAGATGCTGATTACGTTTCGGGAAGGCGCGCCGGCGGATATCGAAGAATTTTGCTTCATCCATTGTCATGGCGAACTGACCGGCGCGCTGCAGCCTGGCGCGCGGTGTGAATTGGGCCAACATTGCTATCCGGTCACGGCGGTCGGCAGCGTAGCCGAGCAAAACCTGCGTGAACTGGGGCATATCACTTTGCGCTTCGATGGTCTGCGTGAAGCGGAATTTCCCGGCACCGTACACGTTGCGGGGCCTGTACCGGACGATATCGCGCCGGGCTGTATTTTGACGTTTGTCGCTTAAGGAGAAAAAACATGAATCAAGTTGCCGTTGTCATTGGCGGAGGCCAGACCCTGGGGGCATTCCTTTGCCGTGGGCTTGCAGAAGAAGGATACCGCGTGGCGGTCGTTGATATTCAAAGCGATAAAGCCGCGAATGTCGCCCAGGAAATTAACGCCGATTTTGGCGAAGGTATGGCGTACGGTTTTGGCGCTGACGCTACCAGCGAGCAGAGCGTGCTGGCGCTGTCCCGCGGCGTAGACGAGATTTTCGGGCGCGTCGATCTGCTGGTTTACAGCGCGGGTATCGCCAAAGCGGCGTTTATCAGCGATTTCCAGCTGGGCGATTTTGACCGCTCGCTACAGGTGAATCTGGTGGGCTATTTCCTCTGCGCCCGGGAGTTTTCCCGCCTGATGATCCGCGACGGCATTCAGGGGCGCATTATTCAGATTAACTCTAAATCCGGCAAAGTGGGCAGTAAACACAACTCCGGCTACAGCGCGGCGAAATTCGGCGGCGTGGGGTTAACCCAGTCTCTGGCGCTGGATCTGGCGGAATACGGCATTACCGTACACTCGTTGATGCTCGGCAACCTGTTGAAATCGCCAATGTTCCAGTCACTGCTGCCGCAATACGCTACTAAACTGGGCATTAAGCCCGACGAGGTGGAGCAGTATTACATTGATAAGGTACCGCTCAAACGCGGGTGTGATTATCAGGATGTGCTGAACATGCTGCTATTTTATGCCAGCCCGAAAGCGTCTTATTGCACCGGGCAGTCGATCAACGTAACCGGCGGTCAAGTGATGTTCTGACCGTGAATTGCCGGATGGCGCCGTAGGCCGGATAAGACGGTTACGCCGCCATCAGGCAAAACAACAGGAGCACATTATGGTTTCCACTCTGATTACCGTCGCCGTTATCGCCTGGTGTGCGCAACTGGCGCTGGGCGGCTGGCAGATTTCCCGCTTTAATCGGGCTTTCGATAAACTTAGCCAACAGGGGCGGGTCGGCGTCGGGCGCTCCGGCGGGCGTTTTAAGCCCCGGGTGGTGGTTGCCGTGGCGCTGGACGAACAGCAGCGGGTGACGGACACTTTATTGATGAAAGGCCTTACGGTATTCGCCAGACCGGTTAAAATTGCCGCAATGCAAGGAAAACATTTGCATGAATTACAGCCTGATGTGATCTTTCCCCATGATTCGCTCGCGCAGAATGCACTATCATTGGCGCTTAAACTGAAACATGGGTAATTTCGTTGTGAATGCGTATAGCTTGCGAAATTATCATTTTGCAACCAATACCCTAAATAATTCGAGTTGCAGGAAGGCGGCGACGCAGTGAATCCCAGGAGCGTACATCAGTACGTGACCGGGGTGAGCGAGGAAAGCCAACGCACATGCAGCGTGAAGTATGACGGGTAAATACATAAGTCAGGGTAATCACGCCTATGAAACCTCGTCAGCGTCAGGCCGCGATTCTGGAGCACCTGCAAAAACAGGGAAAATGCTCGGTTGAAGAACTGGCCCAGTACTTTGACACGACAGGCACCACTATCCGTAAAGATCTGGTCATTCTGGAAAATGCCGGAACCGTCATCCGCACCTATGGCGGCGTGGTGTTGAATAAAGAAGAGTCCGATCCGCCTATTGATCACAAAACGCTTATCAACACCCACAAAAAAGCGCTGATAGCCGCAGCCGCTGTGAAATATATCCATGATGGCGATTCCATTATTCTGGACGCCGGAAGTACCGTGTTACAGATGGTGCCGTTGCTTTCGCGTTTTAGCAACATCACGGTGATGACCAACAGCCTCCATATTGTTAACGCGCTATCGGAACTGGACAACGAACAAACTATCCTGATGCCCGGCGGCACCTTCCGTAAAAAATCGGCGTCGTTTCACGGTCAACTGGCGGAAAACGCCTTTGAGCAATTCAGCTTTGATAAACTTTTCATGGGAACTGACGGTATTGACCTGAACGTCGGTGTGACCACGTTCAATGAGGTTTACACCGTCAGTAACGCAATGTGCAATGCAGCACGCGAGGTGATTCTGATGGCGGACTCCTCAAAATTTGGTCGTAAAAGCCCCAATGTGGTGTGCAGTCTGGAAACCGTCGACAAACTGATCACGGACGCGGGGATCGATCCGGCATTTCGTCAGGCGCTGGAAGCAAAAGGGATTGAAGTAATCATAACCGGAGAAAGCAATGAGTGATGCACTACTAAACGCGGGCCGTCAGACCTTAATGCTGGAGCTACAGGAAGCCAGCCGTCTGCCGGAGCGTCTGGGCGATGATTTTGTCCGCGCCGCCAATATCATTATTCACTGTGAAGGCAAAGTGATCGTTTCCGGCATTGGTAAGTCAGGCCATATTGGTAAAAAAATCGCCGCGACGCTTGCCAGTACCGGTACTCCCGCTTTTTTTGTTCATCCGGCGGAAGCACTGCATGGCGATCTGGGGATGATTGAAAGCCGCGACGTGATGTTATTTATCTCCTATTCCGGCGGCGCAAAAGAACTCGACCTCATCATCCCGCGTCTGGAAGATAAATCCGTCGCGCTGCTGGCGATGACCGGTAAACCTCACTCTCCGCTGGGGCGAGCGGCAAAAGCCGTTCTGGATATTTCCGTCGAGCGTGAAGCCTGCCCGATGCATCTGGCGCCGACGTCCAGTACCGTCAATACGCTAATGATGGGCGATGCGCTGGCGATGGCGGTCATGCAGGCGCGCGGTTTTAACGAAGAAGATTTCGCCCGTTCGCATCCGGCTGGCGCACTGGGCGCGCGTTTGCTCAATAATGTGCATCACCTGATGCGCCAGGGCGATGCAATACCGCAGGTGATGCTCGCCACCAGCGTGATGGATGCCATGCTGGAACTTAGCCGTACCGGACTGGGGCTGGTGGCGGTTTGCGATGAGCAACATGTTGTGAAAGGCGTCTTTACCGACGGCGACCTGCGTCGCTGGCTGGTGGGCGGCGGCGCGCTCACCACGCCGGTAAGCGAAGCCATGACGCCCAACGGTATTACGCTCCAGGCGCAAAGCCGCGCCATTGACGCCAAAGAGATCCTGATGAAACGCAAAATTACCGCCGCGCCAGTGGTCGATGAAAACGGCAAACTCACCGGCGCCATTAACCTGCAGGATTTCTACCAGGCAGGGATTATCTAATCCTTCAGTCCCAGACGCTTCGCCAGCCGATGCAGGTTGGCGACGTCGGTTTCCAGCGCCCGCGCGCTGGCCGCCCAGTTATGATTATTTTGCGCCAGCGCCTGGCGAATCATCTCTCGCTGGAAGTTCTCCGTCGATTCGCGCAAATTGCGGCAGGTTGGCAGCGCCAGAAAGCTTTCCGCAGGCGGCGCGGGTAAAACGTCCTCTGACAAGGCAAAATGCTGCGCCTCCAGTATCACCTCATCCCCTGCCCGAGTCGCTCTCGCCAGCACAACCGCACGGTGAATGGCATGTTCCAGCTCCCGGACGTTGCCCGGCCAGCCATAGTTGAGCAAATGGCGGCGCGCGTCGGGACTCAGCACCACGCGGGACAGCCCCAGCCGCAGTCGGCACTGCTCGCAAAAATAGCCCGCCAGCAGCACCACATCATCGCCACGCTCGCGCAGCGGCGGCACAAAGAGCGGAAAAACGCTCAGGCGATGGAACAGATCGGCGCGAAAACGCCCCGCCAGCACCTCTTCACGCAGGTCACGGTTGGTCGCCGCCAACACCCGCACATCCACGCGCAGGCTACGATCGTCGCCGACGCGCTGAATATCGCCATACTGCAACACGCGAAGTAGCTTGGCCTGTAGCGCCAGCGACAGTTCGCCAATCTCATCCAGAAACAGCGTACCGTTATCTGCCATTTCGAACTTACCGCTACGATTACTGATAGCCCCGGTAAAAGCCCCTTTTACATGACCAAACAACTCGCTCTCCGCCACGCTTTCCGGCAGCGCGGCGCAGTTGAGATAGACCAGCGGATTGACCGCTCTGGGGGAGCCCTGGTGAATAGCTTTCGCCACCAGCTCTTTACCGGTCCCCGTTTCACCGCCGATCAGCACGTTAAGATCGGAGCCCGCCACAATCTCGATCTCTTTTTTCAACTGCGTCATCGCCGGCGACAGGCCGATCATGTGCGTCTCTTTTATCGGTTCAAACGCGCCTGACGACCCCGGCAGCATGTTCTGGCTTTCCAGTTGTTCAATTAACAGCGCATTACTCAATGCCCCGGCGGCCAGCGCGGCGACAAGCCGTAGCTCTTCATCGCTAAATACCTCGAACTGCTCCGGCGTCATAGCATCAAGGGTCAGCGCACCGATGAGGTTCTGTCCGGCAAACAGCGGCAGACCAACACAGGCGTGGACTTTCAGGCTTTCCTGTCCGGGAATTAACCCGTCATACGGATCGGGCAAATCGCTATCAGCCGGAAAACGCACCACGTCCCCCGCGCGGGCGATGGCTTCCAGGCGCGGATGCCCTTCCAGGGTAAAACGTCTGCCGAGGACGTCCTGCGCCAGGCCATCAATCGCCAGTGGAATAAATTGTCGTGATTCATAACGCAACAGCGCCGAGGCGTCGCACGCCAGCACCTGACGCAGCGTAGTAATCAGCCGCTGAAAACGATCCTGATGCCCAATACCGCGTTGTAACTCAATGGCGATGCCCGCCAATACCTCCACGGAAAAACTCATGGTTACCTCATTGTCATTTTGACAATCTATAGTGTCATATTGACAGCATCATTTATAGTCTTTTTGACTATATCAAAAATACAAACTTATTATAACTTCATATAAATCAATAAGATGTAAAGTTGGCACACTACCTGCAATAAGCAAAACAACTTTTTGCAAACGTTGAATGAATTGAGGTGGTTATGTCTATCCTGGTTAAAAATAATATTCATTGGGTTGGCCAACGCGACTGGGAAGTACGTGATTTTCACGGCACTGAATACAAAACTCTGCGCGGCAGCAGCTATAACAGCTATCTCATTCGTGAAGAAAAGAATGTGCTGATCGATACCGTCGATCATAAGTTTAGCCGTGAGTTTGTGCAAAATCTGCGCAGTGAAATCGACCTCGCGGACATCGACTACATCATCATTAACCATGCCGAAGAAGACCATGCGGGCGCGCTGACCGAACTGATGGCGCAGATCCCGGACACGCCTATCTACTGTACCGCCAACGCCATTGATTCTATCAACGGCCATCACCATCACCCGGAATGGAATTTTAAGGTGGTGAAAACCGGCGATACGCTGGATATCGGCAACGGCAAGCAGTTGATCTTCGTGGAAACGCCGATGCTGCACTGGCCGGACAGCATGATGACCTATATGACCGGCGACGCGGTGTTATTCAGCAACGACGCCTTTGGTCAGCACTACTGCGACGAGCGTCTGTTCAATGATGAAGTGGACCAAACCGAACTGTTTGAACAATGCCAGCGCTACTACGCCAATATCCTGACGCCGTTCAGCCGTCTGGTAACGCCAAAAATTACCGAAATCCTCGGCTTCAACCTGCCGGTGGATATGATTGCCACATCACACGGCGTGGTATGGCGCGACAACCCAACGCAAATCGTGGAACTGTATCTGAAATGGGCGGCAGATTATCAGGAAGATCGTATCACTATTTTCTACGATACCATGTCGAACAATACTCGCATGATGGCGGATGCCATCGCACAGGGTATCAATGAAGTGGACCCGAACGTGGCGGTCAAAATCTTTAACGTCGCCCGCAGCGATAAAAATGAAATACTGACCAATGTCTTCCGTTCGAAAGGCGTGCTGGTCGGCACTTCTACCATGAACAACGTGATGATGCCGAAAATCGCTGGTCTGGTGGAAGAGATGACCGGCCTGCGCTTTCGCAACAAACGCGCCAGCGCCTTCGGTTCTCATGGCTGGAGCGGCGGCGCGGTGGATCGACTGTCCACGCGCTTACAGGATGCCGGTTTTGAAATGTCCCTGAGTCTGAAAGCAAAATGGCGTCCGGATCTGGATGCGCTGGAGTTGTGCCGTCAGCACGGTCGCGACATCGCGCGTCAGTGGGCGCTTGCTCCGCTGCCGGAAACCACACAGAAAACCGCGCTAGCCGAAGAAACCACAACCTGCGCCGCCGCAGACCTCGGCCCTAAAATGCAATGCAGCGTATGCCAGTGGATTTACGACCCTGCGCTGGGCGAGCCGTTGCAGGATGTCGCGCCGGGTACGCCGTGGAGCGACGTGCCGGATAACTTCCTGTGCCCGGAATGTTCATTAGGTAAAGACGTATTCGACGTACTGGCGACGGAGGCAAAATGAGTCGGGGAATCATCATTATTGGGTCGGGCTTCGCCGCCCGCCAGCTCGTCAAAAATATCCGTAAACAAGATGCGCATGTGCCGTTAACCCTGATTGCGGCGGACAGTATGGATGAGTATAACAAGCCCGATCTCAGCCACGTTATCAGCCAGTCGCAGCGCGCCGATGATCTCACCCGCCAGTTAGCGGGGGAATTTGCTGAACAGTTTAATCTGCGACTGTTCCCGCATACCTGGGTTGCTGACATTGATGCCGATGCCCATGTGGTGAAAAGTCAGGATAAGCAGTGGCAGTACGACAAGCTGGTACTGGCGACCGGGGCGACAGCCTTTGTACCGCCGATTGCAGGACGTGAGTTAATGCTTACTTTGAATAGCCAGCAGGAGTACCGCGCCTGTGAGACACAACTGCGCGAGGCGCAGCGAGTGCTGATTGTCGGCGGCGGTCTCATTGGCAGTGAATTAGCGATGGATTTCTGCCGCGCCGGGAAAACGGTAACGCTGATGGATAACGCCGCCAGCCTTCTCGCCTCACTGATGCCACCGGAAGTGAGCAGCCGCTTACAGCATCACCTGACCGATATGGGGGTGCATCTGCTGCTGAAATCGCAGTTGCAAAAACTGGAGAAAACCGAAGCCGGTATCCGCGCTACACTGGCAAGCCAGCGTAGTATTGAGGTCGATGCGGTGATTGCCGCCACCGGCTTACGCCCGGAAACCGCTCTGGCGCGCCGCGCCGGGGTAGTCGTCAACCGCGGCGTCTGCGTGGATAGCTATCTACAGACCAGTCACCCGGATATTTATGCGATCGGCGATTGCGCGGAAATCAATGGTCAGGTGCTGCCCTTCCTGCAACCGATCCAGTTAAGCGCGATGTACCTGGCGAAAAATCTGTTTGGCGGCAACGCGCCGCTGAAGCTACCGGCGATGCTGGTCAAAGTCAAAACGCCGGAACTGCCGCTGCATCTGGCGGGAGAAACTCAGCGCCGCGATTTAAGCTGGCAGATTACCGCAGAATCTGACGGTATGATTGCCAAAGGCATGAGTGGAGAAGGCCAACTACGCGCCTTTGTGGTGAGTGAAGACCGCATGAAAGAGGCCTTTGCACTACTGAAAACGTTGTCCGTATAAGCCTGTGATGCCGGATGGCGCCGCTTCGCGTCTTATCCGGCCTACGAGTGAGCATCTATTTACAGGCCGAATAAGGCGCAGCCGCCATCCGGCGCCCTACACTTCCCTTAACGCTCGCGCTGCGGCAATCACGCCCTGTCCAAACGACAGCCCGCCGTCGCCCGCTGGTAACCGCTGCGGAAATAACAATTTAAAATCAGAAAGATAAAAGGCAAGACGCGCGCGCAGTAAGCGGTTGTGTATCACCCCGCCGCTGAAGACCAGAGTGGTTATCCCCCGCGCCGTAGCCTGCTGGCGCATTAGCGTGGCAAACCCGCACGCCAGCGCATCATGAAAAGCCCAGGCGCGTTGCGCGGGCGTGGCCTGCCAGTTCAACCATTGCCGCCAGAAAACAGCGACGTCCAGTTGAGCGCCGTTAAGCGGCATCGTTACCGGATGCTCAACGTTAGCGCATTGAGAGGCCAGCGCCTCCAGCGCGCAGGCGGCCTCGCCCTCATAGCTAAGCGATGCTGGCGCGCAGCGAAGCGCGGCAGCCACCGCGTCAAACAACCTCCCGCAGGAAGAGGCCAACGGGGCATTGACGCCGCGCTCAATGGCACGCGCCAGGACACTCCAGTTTTGCTGTTGCAGCCCCGCTGTCTCCGGATAATCCAGCCAGTCCGGCACAAAGCGCAGGCACTGCGCTAACAGATTACGCCACGGCTGTTTGGCAGCCAGATCGCCTCCCGGCAGCGCCACGGCGGGTAAACCACCTAAATGTTCGCATTCGCGATAATTGACCCGCAAACATTCTCCGCCCCATAGCGCGCCATTCTCACCCATGCCGATACCGTCTACCGTCAGGGCAATCACCTCTCCGCCGTCCAGCGGCCAACCATGCTCGGCCAGGCAAGCCGCCGCATGGGCATGATGGTGTAACACCGTCTCTGTCGGCAGACGCATCTCACTGGCCCACTGACTGGAAACATAGCCCGGATGCGCATCACAGACGATACGCTCTGGCGTAAAATCGTAGATTGACTGGATCAAACGCAATGCCTCGCGCCACTGCGCCTGGATACCGTCATCGCTGAGATCGCCCAAATGTTGGCTGACAACCGCCTGTTCGCCGCGTACCAGACAGAACGTGTTTTTCAGATCCGCGCCCAGACAAAGTATCGGCGGCACATCGCGAAATCCGGGCGGCAACGCAATCGCGTCCGGCACGTATCCCCGCGAACGACGCAGCATTTCGCCGCTGTCGCGCACGACAGAGTCGTCCATGCGCTGTACAATGTCGCGATTGTGCAACAGAAAACCATCGGCAATATCGTGTAAATCGTCCAGCGCCTGTTCGTTGGTGATGGCGGGCGGTTTGCCGCTCAGGTTGCCGGATGTCATCACCAGCGGGTAATTGAGCGCCTGCAACAAGAGATGTTGCAATGGGTTGGCTGGCAGCATCACACCCACTTCCGTAAGTCCTGGCGCGATGCCTTCACCCAGCGAAGGCACATACTGCTTATCCACCAGCACAATCGGGGCCGCTGGCGTGGTCAGCAGCGAACGCGCCGCGCTCGGCAGCGTTTGCGCCGTGGGCAACATCACCGCCAATGGTTTCGCCGGGCGATGTTTACGCGCCCGCAGCATCGCCACTGCGTTATCGTTGCGCGCATCGCAGGCCAGATGAAAACCACCCAGCCCTTTAACGGCAATAATGCCCCCGGCGTTCAGTTGGGCGACCGCCGCCTGCAAAGCCGCCTCTTTTTCCGCTCGTTCATGTTGGCTCCGCCACTCAAGATGCGGCCCGCATGACGGACAGGCAACGGGCTGGGCATGAAAACGGCGATCGTACGGATCGCGGTATTCGCTGTCGCATTCCGGACACAAGGGAAACGCCGCCATCACCGTAAATGGTCGGTCATAGGGCATAGCACGAATAATGGTGAAGCGTGGTCCGCAGTGGGTGCAATTGATGAAAGGATAACGGTAGCGCCGCTCGCCTGGGGTATTCATCTCGGCAAGACATGCCGGGCAGGTCGCCGCATCCGGCACGATTTGCGTGTTCATCGAACCGCCTGCGCTCTGACGAATGGTAAAATCCGTCGGTGCGCGCTCCCATATCAACGACGCGTGTTCAACGCTGTCAATCCGCGCCAGCGGCGGGCAATCCTGATAAAGCGCGGCAATAAATTGCGACGGCTCTTCCAGTAGCCGAACGACGACGCCGTCGCCGTCATTACACACGTCGCCGTGTAATCGCAACTGCTGCGCCAGCTGCCAGACAAAAGGACGAAAACCGACGCCCTGTACTTTGCCCCGAATGCGTAGCTGTACGCCGGAAGGTGTGTCTATCGCCATCTTATTTTCCCGCCATCATCGAACCCGGATGCCTGATGGCGCGACGCTTATCAGGCCTACAACCGCACGGACCGTAGACCGGATAAGGCATTGATACCGCCATCCGGCAATGCTTTGTGGCGTATTCTACGCGCAATCGCAGAAATCAGAAAAGCAGCGATGCCGTTGAATCCAGCGCCGCACGACGGCGTTTTTCCGCGCTCAGCTGTTCAAGCTTATTGCGGTCCACGCAGATGAGGGCGTGCGTTGGGCAAGCGGCCATACAGGCCGGACCGGCCTCACGGTGGTGACATAGATCGCACTTGTTGGCTTCGGCTTTTTCGGCACGCACGTTCAGCCCCGCGCCGCTATTGCGAACCACCGGACGTACCACCACGTCCATGGCGCCGTAAGGACATGCCACTACGCAAGTTTTACAGCCAATGCAGCGTTCCTGCATCACATGAACAAAGCCTTTGTCACGGCTGATGGCGCCATTCGGGCAAACGTTGGCGCACGGCGCGTCTTCACACTGGCGACACAGCGTTGCCGTGGAAACGTTCACGCCTTTGATGACATGGATACGAGGTAAAAAGGTTTCAGGGGTCAGCGATGCGCAATCCTGATTTTCCTGATGGGATACGACGCAAGCCACTTCACAGGTACGGCAACCAATGCACTTACTCGCGTCTGCAATGATGAAACGGTTCATCAAATTCTCCAGCAATAACAGATGATGTGCCGATATATACACGAATCGTGCCAATTTTTATTTCATTGTTATTTAATAATATTATTTCTATTTTCGTGAGCATTTACGTGTCATCGTCACAAGTGTCGATGACACGTAATGTCGCCAGTGGTGGTCAAGATTTGCAGTGATAGCCAGCCAACTCTGCACCGCAACTGGCATCAATCCTGATTAACGCCTGGCAATACGTTACCGCGTATTAAACAGCGCTGCGTAAGGGAAAGATCGTCCGTTTGCGGATTCCTTCCGGCAATAGGTTTGATAATTAATTTACGGCCAGGATAGTGATTAAAACGGGTCAGCGCCGGATAACTCAACCGGCCAAACCAGCCGTGTACGCGCTGCCAGCGGGCGTCCTTCACCTGATATAAATTGGTTATCCAGTAGCCTGAGTCAAACTGCATATCCAACAGTTGCGTGCGCCCATTGCCCTGTAAATCAAGCAAATCATCGACACCAGTATCGGTCGCGGTATAAAACCCCCACGGTTCAAAGACGCAGGGGCGGCCATTCTTGAGAAAGGTGAAAATGATGTATTGCGCGCTCGGCGCCAGGCCCAACCCAGGATTGCCCAACCAGATAACCAGGTCCTGAATGCCGTTACGATCGAGGTCAGCGCGATAAAATTGCGCATTACCCGCCAAATTAATCAGCCTTCCCACCGGGACAACCCACGAATTACCGGCTCTGTCTTTTCCGCTAATCCGCCATTCGTTATCTTTTTTCGGCTCCGGCAGTAGCGTCACGCCACTGACTCCGACCTGGCGAAAATGCCAGGTCTGGTCGGGCGATACAGAATAAGGCAGGGTCAACAGCGGCTTCAGCGCACGCTTTTGCGCATATTCACCGTCGCTCATCGGCAGGTAACCGACAAAACCGGTGGCCAGTGCGCGCGCGGCGATGCAGAAAAATAGCAGTCCGCTCCATACGATAACCTTCACGTCCTTCTTACCGCCTTTGCCGGGTAACACAAATTCTCCCTAAATATGTGCGCATTTTACGCCTCCGGCGCTTCCAGCGCGGCAAATCCGCCGTTTCCCTGCCAGCCTTCCAGGCGCTGATAGACGATGTTTACCGCGTCCTTAATCGGTTGAGTCATCGGATAATAAAACCCGACGATATCCGGCTGGATACCAAGAAAAATCACCTCGCCGACATCCTCTTTGAGCTGATCGATAAGGTAGTTGAGCGGCATGTTGTGGGTGGTCATCATAAACATTTCGGCGATATCATCCGGATCGATAATGCGGATCTCGCCCGGATTAAGTCCCATGTCGGTGGCGTCGACAATCAACAGACGCTGCGGGCGCAGTTCGCGAATCGCCACAATGTCGTTTTCCGGCACGCTGCCGCCATCAATCACCACCCAATTACCCTTCGGCTGCGCCGCGCACATTTCCGCCAGTAGCGGGCCTGCGCCGTCGTCGCCCATCATGCTGTTGCCGACACAGAGTAAAACGTCAGTCACGAAGCCTCCTCACCATCAGGTAGATGGCGCTTTCCTGATGAATGTCATGCAGCATACTGAGCATCAGTTTGCTCCATTCTTGCTGCTGCGGGGTCTGCGCGGCGCGCGCCTCATCAAACGCGCGCGCCAGCATTTGCACATGGTTGAAATCGATGACGATCTCGCCATACTTCGGCACGCCTTCCATTTTACGCCGGGCATCGCTACCGGCTTCCAGGGTGGCGATCCACGCCAGATACTCATCCCATGGGCAGGTGAGCGCGGCCTCCAGACAATCGATAACCCCCAGGTGGTGACCAATCGCCAGGCTGTAATAGACAACCTGCTGCGCCTCGGCAGGCGTCGCATCGTTCTCATCAATAAACTTACGGCTCAGTTGACTGAACACCACCTGTTCGCTCATCGGATACGCGCCTCTTCAACAACATGATTGAGATGGGTGACAATTTCGGTTAAACGCGGATCGTTTTCCGCTTCCAGCCAACGCGCCACTTGCTGCTCGCCCTGCCCCAACTGTGTCAGGTAATCATCGGCGATCTGACGACCATAGCGATAACCCGCCAGCCGGCGCGCCGCGCGATCCACCTTCACGCGCAGCGGCTGCACCATATCCGGATGCAGGATCTCTGCGGGCTGATCGTCCAGCTCACCCGGCGCGCGGGCGTGGATTTTCTGCTCCAGCAGGCCAAGCGCCATCGCAAAGCCATACAGCGTGGCGGCAGGCGTTGGCGGGCAGCCTGGAATGTAGACATCTACCGGGACGATTTTATCCGTACCGCCCCATACGCAGTACAGATCATGGAAGATGCCGCCGCTGTTGCCACAGGCGCCGTAAGAGATACAGATTTTCGGGTCCGGCGCCGACTGCCAGGCGCGCAGCGCCGGAGAGCGCATGGCGCGGGTCACCGCGCCGGTAAACAGTAGAATATCGGCATGACGCGGCGACGGTACCACTTTGATGCCGAAACGCTCGGCATCAAACAGCGGCGACAGCGTCGCAAAGATTTCGATTTCACAGCCGTTACAGCCGCCGCAGTCCACGCGGTAAACGTATGCCGAACGCTTAATATTTTTCAGTAGAGACGCTTTCATGCTGGCGATGGATTCATCCACCGTCATCGGTACCGGAATGCCGTTGGCGTCACGCGGGCCTAATAAATTGCTCATTAGCTGACCTCTTTCATATGGCGAGTCAGTTCAATACGGTCGGACGGCACCAGGCATTTCTGACGCTTACAGTCCGGGCAGGTCTCAAAGCTTTCGCGGTGGTTTTCCGCGCGGCTGTCGCCGTTGTGCGCAAGCAGCGCAATGGCGTAGTCGATCTCTTTCTGTACCGAGAAAGGACGATTGCACACGCGGCAGTTGCACAGCGCGAAGCGGGACTGTTGCAGGAAGTCTTCTTTCTTCCACACTGCCAGTTCGTACTCTTGCGACAGTTTAATCGCCGCCGTCGGGCACACCTCTTCGCAGCGACCGCAGAAGATGCAGCGGCCAAGATTGAACTGCCACGCCAGCTCATTGGTCGCGAGATCGGTTTCCACCGTCAGCGCGTTCGACGGGCAGGCATTAACGCAGGCGGCGCAGCCGATGCACTGCTGCGGATTATGTTCCGGCTTGCCGCGGAAGTTTTTATCAACCGCAATCGGCTCCAGCGGATAAGACGAGGTCGCCGTGCCGGTTTTGATAACTTTTTTGATAAAGGTAAACATGGCGATTCCTTATTTCAGCGGCGAGTTTTTACGCTCAATGCTGTAGCGCTCAAGTTCTTTGTACGGCACGACTTTGCTCTTCTTCTTACGCACATCGACCACGGTCATCCGGTCGGTACAGGAGTAGCACGGGTCGAGGCTGCCGATAATCAGCGGCGCGTCGGAGACGGTGTTGCCGCGCAGCATATAGCGCAGCGTCGGCCAGTTGGCGTAGGTCGCCGCACGGCAGCGCCAGCGGTACAGCTTCTGGTTGTCGCCGGTCATGCTCCAGTGGATATCGTCACCACGCGGCGCTTCAGCGAAGCCGAGCGCAAAACGGTGCGGAATATAGGTAAAGCCTTCCACCATCAGCGGGCCGCCCGGCAGATTATCCAGACCGAAATCGATCATATTCAGCGAGGTGTAGACTTCGTTGATACGGACTTTCAGACGAGAAATCACATCGCAGCCCTGCTCGCTATGTACTTCCATCGGCAGCAGACCGTAACCGACAAACGGGTGGTCGGCGCGGGTGTCGCGGGCGTGACCGCTGGCGCGCACCATCGGGCCGACATTACTGAAGTCACGGGCAATTTCCGGGTCCAGACGGCCGATACCCACGGTACGCTGTTCCATATTCGGCGTGCTCAGCAGCATGTCCACCAGCTCCTGCACGTCACGACGCATCTGCTGCGCCAGTTGACGGGTCTGGAGCATGTCTTCTTTCAGCAGATCGCGGCGAATCCCGCCGATCAGGTTCAGACCGTAAGTTTTGCGCGCCCCGGTCAGTATTTCCGCCATCTTCATGGAGGTTTCACGCACGCGGAAGAACTGCATAAAGCCGGAGTCAAAGCCGGTAAAGTGGCAGGCCAGGCCGAGGTTGAGCAGGTGCGAGTGCAGACGCTCCACTTCCAGCAGAATGGCGCGGATCATCTGCGCGCGTTCCGGCACCTGAATGCCCATCGCGTTTTCCACGGAAGTGGTGTAGGCGGTGCTGTGGGCGAAGCCGCAGATACCACACACGCGATCCGACAGGAACGTCACTTCGTTATAACCCATACGGGTTTCCGCCAGTTTTTCCATGCCGCGGTGGACATAGAACAGACGGTAGTCGGCGTCGATAATGTTTTCACCATCGACGAACAGACGGAAGTGGCCCGGTTCATCGGAAGTGACATGCAGCGGGCCAATCGGCACCACGTTATTTTTCTTGTCACCCAGCTCGTTAATGAACTCGTAGGTTTCCGCATCGGTGGTCGGCGCCGGGCGCTGACGATAATCCATGCTGTCTTTACGCAGCGGATAGAGTTCATCCGGCCAGTCGTCCGGCAGCACCAGACGGCGCTCGTCCGGCAGACCGACCGGGATTAAACCGTACATGTCGCGTACTTCGCGCTCACCCCACACGGCAGCCGGCACGCGCGGCGTAACGGATGGGAATTCCAGCTTATTGGCATCCACTTCAACGCGGACGGTGATCCAGCACTTGGTGCCCTGCTCCATCGACAGCACGTAATAAACGGCATAGTGGCCGCACAACTGGCGTTCGTCATTACCGAACAGCACCGACAACCACCCACCCTGCTGGTAGTAAAGAAACTCCACCACTTCCGGCAGATAGTTCACTTTTACCGTAATAGTCAGCTGATCTTTGGTCTGCCAGGCTTCGTCCAGCACGACGCCCGGAAAGGCCTGGTGCAGCGCCGCAAGGTATTGTTGACCTAATTTTTCTTCAGACATGCTCAAACTCTCTTAAATCACGCCGCCAGCAAGGAGACGAAGGCTAAAAACGCAAACCCAAAACCGGCCCAGGTCACGCGTGAAGTGGCGCAAAAACGCAGTCGCGCCATGCTGTTTTCAAACAGGGCGATCACCAGTACGCCGACAATCAGCTTGACGACGGCAATCACCAGCGCCAGCAACAGTCCGCCTGCGCTGAAGGTTTCCATCTGTCCCCACGGCAGAAACACGCCGACGAACATTTGCAACACCACCAGTTGTTTAAGGCTGATGCCCCATTTCAGCACCGCAAAGCCGCTACCGCTGTATTCGGTCAACGGCCCTTCCTGCAACTCCTGCTCCGCTTCCGCCAGGTCGAACGGCAGCTTGCCCATTTCGATAAAGGTGGCGAAGGCGCAGGCGCACAGCGCCAGAATCAGCGGAATACTGCGCGCGACAGGCCAGTGATAAATGGTATCGGCGATATTGCTGATATGAGTTGAACCCGCCACCTGCGCGGCGACCCACAGACCCAGCAGCAGAATCGGCTCCACCAGCACCCCGAGCATCGCTTCACGGCTGGCGCCGATCGCGGTGAACGGGCTGCCGGTATCCAGGCCTGCAATAGAGAAGAAGAAGCGCGCAATCGCGAACAGGTAAATCAGGGTGATTAAATCACCCAGTTGCGGCAACGGAGATCCAACGGTGACAACCGGCAGCGCGGTGGCGATAGTCAGCATCACGCCGACCATCACAAACGGCGTCAGGCGAAAAACCCAGCCGGAATCCGCAGGCGCAATACTCTGACGACCGAGCAGTTTGATAATGTCGCGGTACTCCTGCAACACACCCGGCCCTCGGCGATTGTGTAGACGGGCGCGCGCCACGCGAGTAATACCGGACAGCAATGGCGCAACGGCAAATAGCACCAGCGCCTGAATTAACGGATAAAACACACTCATTTTCAGGCTCCTCGTGAAACCACAATCACCACCAGCACCGCCAGCTCAATCAG
This sequence comes from Salmonella sp. NW645, assembly GCF_051703725.1. Taxonomy (NCBI): domain Bacteria; kingdom Pseudomonadati; phylum Pseudomonadota; class Gammaproteobacteria; order Enterobacterales; family Enterobacteriaceae; genus Salmonella; species Salmonella sp. NW645. The sequence continues at coordinate 127,076 of NZ_JAMMKR010000005.1, forward strand.
CGCCAGACGACGGAACAGCACCGCGGCCGCCGCGTTCTGCCAGCCCGGCACCAGCGATACCGGGTTCAGCCATTTACGCAGTTTGAGTACCGGGGCAAAGGCCTCTTTCACCGGCATGGCAAAACCGTGCGCGGTAATCACCATCGACTGCTCATGGTCGTAGCCGCACACCCAGGCCGCGCCGCGAGAACGCGACGGCAGACGGTTGCCTTTGAACATCGCCATAATGATGAACGGCAGTAGCGGACAGGCGACCAACAGCAGCGTGATCATCGGCTGCGATACGGTGGTGTGCGCAGTTTCCAGCGGCAACGGTACCGCAGTGGAAATCATCGGCAGCAGCCACGGCGCGGCAACCCCGCCCAGTACGCAGCAAATCGCCAATGCCACCACGCTGACGCCCATCAGGATCGGCGCGCAGCTGGCGTTTTCAGCTTCCTTCGTGCGCGGCGCGCCAAGGAACGTCACGCCATACACTTTCGCCATACACATCACCGCCAGCGCGCCGGTAATCGCCAGGCCAACCGCCAGCAGCGGTCCTAACAGACGACCAACAAACGCGCCGCTGTTGCCCAGTTTGAAGAAGGACTGGTAAATCACCCACTCGCCGGCAAAGCCGTTCAGCGGCGGCAGCGCGGCCATCGCCATCAGACCGACCAGCATGGCGATAGAAATAACCGGCATCCGTTTACCAATACCGCCCAGTTTTTCGATATCGCGGTGACCGGTACGGAACCAGATGCTGCCCGCGCCCAGAAACAGCACGCTTTTAAACAGGCTATGGTTCAGCAGGTGATAGAGCCCGCCGGTCAGACCCAGCGCGATCAGTACCGGCTGATTGAGAGCAATCCCGGTAACGCCTGCGCCCAGACCGAGCAAAATGATGCCGATATTTTCCAGCGTGTGATAGGCCAGCAGGCGCTGAATGTTATGCTCCATCAGCGCGTACAGACCGCCGACAAAGGCAGTGATCATCCCAAGCACCAACAGCGCCACGCCCCACCACAGCGGCGCATTGCCGCCAAGCAGAGATAGCGTGAGAATGCCCAGCAGCCCGATTTTCATCACCACGGTCGAGAACAGCGCGGCGGCGGGAGCGCTGGCGTTGGCGTGCGCCTGCGGCACCCAACCGTGTAGCGGGATAATCCCGGCCAGCAGACCAAAACCGATAACGCCGAGCAGCCAGATATCGGAGCCCAGCGGCAGTTGCTGAGCGCGTTGATCCAGCAGCCCCAGATCCAGCGTGCCGTAGCGCTGCCACACCAGCCAGCAGGCGATTGCCAGCAGCAGCGTACCGAGACGGCCCAGCGCAAACCACAGTTTGCCCTCTTTGCTACCGCCGGTGAGGAACACGGCGCAGAGCGCCATGATTTCCGCCATCACCACCATCGTCCCCAGATTACTGGCGACCACGGCGCAGGCGGCTGCCGCCATTAGCAGGTTGATTAACAGCCCGTTGGCTTTTACCTGTGGATGGCGATGCCAGTCGATATTGAACAGGCTGACGAACAGACCGCACAGCCCCAGCGTAATCAGCCAGATAGCATTCAGCGGCGTAATTTGCAGCATGTGACCGGTAAACGGCATCACGCCGCTCACCGTAACGGCGCTGGTCAGCGCGGTGAACCCCGCGCCAGCCGTACACAGGCTGCCGACCGCGCCGCCGATACCGGCAATCCAGCCGCTCAGCGCTTTATGAAACGAAAACAGAAACGCCAGAACGGCGGCGGCGGCAAACCACGCGACGCCGCTAGTAATCAGTGAAAGTGAACTCATTATGCATCCCCACTCTGAGCCTGCTGAAACAAGGTGAGATCGCCAAAATCGGTATTAAACGTCAGCTCACGTTTACGTTTGCTGGCGCGGGCGATATCCGTGTTCTCCACCAGGTGTAGCGCTTTAGTCGGGCACATCCGCACACAGGCCGGGCCTTGCTCGTCAAAGCTGCACAGGTCGCATTTCACCGCGATAGCGCGTACGCCCGGTACCCAGTCGAGCAACGTACTGACGCGCGCAGGCGCTGGCGGCGCGGGCGGCGCTTTCGGCGTATTGGCGTTCGCCGGAATATGCAGCGGACGGCTGCCGGAAAACTCAATAGCGCCAAACGGACAGGCAATACCGCACAGTTTGCAGCTCACGCACAGGCTTTCATTAAGCTGGACAGCGCCGTCAACGCGATTAATCGCGTTAACCGGGCATACCGTGGCGCATGGCGCATCTTCACAGTGGTGACAAAGCTGCGGCGCAGATTCTTTTTCATTCAGCATCACTTTCAGGCGCGGCATTGACTGCAGGCCATGCTGGCGATGCGTCTCTGAACAGGCGGCCTCACAGGTGTGGCAGCCGATACAGAGAGTGGAGTCAGCAATTACAAAACGATTCACCAGGCATTCCTCAGGTGATTGTCATTTTTGACGAAAACATGCCGTTGAAATGTCATTTTCGACACTTATCGACACGCCCATCCCCAAAACATTCATGACGTGGCGCAACGCCACATCGCGAATCAAAGCGGGCAACGCCTCAGGCTTATACCGCCGGGCTGTGACCCTTTACCAATTGACGCAAATTAACCGGCGAGTTGGTTTCTACAGCGGTATAGAGGCTGTCGTAAACGCTGGCGATTTTTTCCAGATAGTGCTCCAGCACCTGCTCGCGATCGCGGTTGTTAACCCGTTCATCAACCTTGCCATCGATATCGAGCTGCGCCTGTGCAATCAATTGCTTATCTTCGCCATCTTTGGTTTCAACGTAGTACTCAATGGTGTGGCTGTTAAAACCATCCGCCAACGCGACGTAAATACGAAAGTGCTCAAACAGGACAAAGCAAAGATCCCTTTCCGGCGCGCAGCTCATTGCGTGATGCAGGCGCGCTTTCGAGAGGGTGATCCCCTGAACCAGCGAGTTGCAGTAAATATGCCACTGGTCCTGTAGGCGACGATGCCGTTGCGCGATGTAATCGGCCTTTTCGCTTATTTCCCAAATAGTCATGTCAGGTTACCCGTTTAACAGAGATGCCTGCGTTAAGCATTTTCCATGCCAATTTTTAACTTATTGTTTTTAATGGCAGAAGCACACAGTAACTGCCGTTTCGACGCGGTGACGACATGTCATTTCGTCATCGTCGACATTAAACTGCCAGGGGATAAAAATATTGGCATAAATATTGCTTTACAGGGGCAACCACTACGGGAGGCGATATGCACGAAATCACCCTCTGCCAACGGGCACTGGAATTGATTGAACAACAGGCTTCAGCATACGGTGCAAAACGTGTGACAGCCGTCTGGATCAAAATTGGCGCATTTTCTTGCGTGGAAACCAGCGCTCTTTCCTTTTGTTTTGATCTGGTATGCCGCGGCACGATAGCAGAAGGTTGTAAACTGCACCTCGAAGAACAGGAAGCCGAATGCTGGTGTGAGCATTGTCAACAATATGTCACGTTGTTAACCCACCGTGTACGTCGTTGTCCGCAATGTCATAGCGATACGCTGCGAATTGTGGCCGATGACGGCTTACAAATTCGGCGCATAGAGATTGATGAAACTGAAGATTAATGCCGGATAGACGCTCGCGTCGCCATCCGGCAGAAAGCCTGTAACAAGAAAAAGATCAGGAGTAAGCGATGTGTACGACTTGCGGTTGCGCTGAAGGCAACCTTTATATAGAAGGCGATGAACATAATCCGCACTCAGCGTTTCGTAGCGCGCCCTTTGCCCCAGCGGCTCGCCCGGCGCTGAATATTACCGGCATTAAAAAGCCTGACTTTGCCCCAAGTCAGACCGCAGAAGGCGATCTGCATTACGGCCACGGCGAAGCCGGAACCCACGCGCCTGGTATGAGTCAGCGGCGGATGCTGGAGGTTGAAATCGACGTGCTGGACAAAAATAATCGTCTGGCTGAGCGCAACCGCGCCCGTTTCGCCGCCCGCCAGCAACTGGTGCTCAACCTGGTGTCCAGCCCCGGGTCCGGTAAAACCACCCTGCTGACCGAAACGCTGATGAAATTGAAAGACCGTGTACCGTGCGCGGTGATTGAAGGCGACCAGCAGACAGTGAACGACGCCGCCCGCATCCGTGCTACCGGCACGCCCGCCATTCAGGTCAACACCGGTAAAGGCTGCCATCTTGACGCGCAAATGATCGCCGACGCCGCGCCGCGCCTGCCGCTGGATGACCATGGTATTCTGTTTATCGAAAACGTCGGTAACCTTGTCTGCCCGGCCAGCTTCGATCTGGGCGAAAAGCATAAAGTCGCAGTGCTTTCCGTGACCGAAGGTGAAGATAAGCCGCTGAAATATCCCCATATGTTTGCCGCTGCGTCGCTCATGCTGCTCAATAAAGTCGATCTGCTGCCCTACCTCAATTTTGACGTTGAGAAGTGCATCGCCAGCGCGCGTGAAGTGAACCCGGAGATTGAAATTATCCTGATTTCCGCCACCAGCGGCGAAGGCATGGATCAGTGGCTGGCCTGGCTGGAGGCGCAGCGATGTGCATAGGCGTGCCGGGTCAAATCCGCGCCATTGACGGCAATCAGGCAAAAGTTGACGTCTGCGGCATTCAGCGCGACGTCGATCTCACATTAGTCGGCAGTTGTGATGAAAACGGTCAGCCGCGTCTGGGTCAGTGGGTGCTGGTTCATGTCGGATTCGCCATGAGCGTCATTAACGAAGCGGAAGCGCGCGACACACTCGACGCGCTACAAAATATGTTTGATGTTGAGCCGGACGTCGGCGCACTGCTGTATGGTGAGGAGAGATAATGCGTTTTGTTGACGAGTACCGTGCGCCGGAACAGGTAATGCAGCTCATTGAACACCTGCGTGAACGCGCCGCCCTTCTTCCTTACACTGCCGAACGTCCGTTGCGCATTATGGAAGTCTGCGGGGGTCATACCCACGCAATTTTTAAATTTGGTCTCGATCAGTTACTGCCCGAAAACGTGGAGTTTATTCACGGCCCCGGTTGTCCGGTCTGCGTGCTGCCGATGGGACGCATCGACAGTTGCGTGGAAATCGCCAGCCATCCGGAGGTGATTTTCTGCACCTTTGGCGATGCCATGCGCGTGCCGGGGAAACAGGGTTCTCTGTTGCAGGCTAAAGCGCGCGGCGCAGATGTCCGTATTGTTTACTCTCCGATGGACGCGCTGAAGCTGGCGCAGGATAACCCGACCCGCAAAGTGGTATTTTTCGGGCTGGGCTTTGAAACCACCATGCCGACCACCGCCATCATGCTGCAGCAGGCAAAACAGCGTGACGTGCGAAACTTCTACTTTTTCTGCCAGCACATTACGCTGATCCCGACGCTGCGTAGCCTACTGGAGCAGCCGGACAACGGCATTGACGCCTTTCTTGCGCCAGGCCACGTCAGCATGGTCATCGGCACCGAGGCGTACCAGTTTATCGCCGCCGATTTTAATCGCCCGCTGGTGGTGGCTGGATTCGAACCGCTTGATCTACTGCAAGGCGTGGTCATGCTGGTTGAGCAGAAAATAGCGGCCCTAAGCCAGGTTGAAAACCAATACCGTCGCGTGGTGCCGGATGCCGGAAACATGCTGGCGCAGCAGGCCATCGCCGATGTGTTCTGCGTTAATGGCGATAGCGAGTGGCGCGGTCTGGGCGTGATTGAATCCTCCGGCGTCCACCTGACGCCAGAGTATCAGCGCTTTGACGCCGAAGCGCATTTCCGCCCAGCGCCGCAGCAGGTCTATGACGATCCGCGCGCCCGCTGCGGCGAAGTGCTGACCGGCAGATGCAAGCCGCATCAGTGCCCGCTATTTGGTAAAACATGTAATCCAGAGACCGCGTTTGGCGCGCTGATGGTCTCTTCCGAAGGCGCATGCGCCGCCTGGTATCAGTATCGTCAGCAGGAGTGTGAAGTTTGAACAATATACAACTCGCCCACGGTAGCGGCGGCCAGGCTATGCAACAGTTGATTAATAGCCTGTTTATGGAGGCCTTTGCCAACCCGTGGCTGGCGGAACAAGAAGATCAGGCGCGTCTGGAGCTGGCGCAACTGACGGCGGAGGGCGACCGTCTGGCGTTTTCTACCGATAGCTATGTGATCGATCCGCTCTTTTTCCCCGGCGGCAATATCGGCAAACTGGCGATTTGTGGTACGGCGAACGACGTAGCGGTGAGCGGCGCGATCCCCCGCTATCTCTCCTGCGGCTTTATCCTTGAAGAAGGGCTGCCGATGGAGACGTTAAAAAGCGTGGTCAATAGCATGGCGGCGACCGCGCGGGAAGCGGGTATCGCCATTGTAACCGGCGACACCAAAGTTGTGCAGCGCGGCGCGGCGGATAAATTATTTATCAACACTGCCGGCATGGGGGCGATTCCCGCCGATATTCGCTGGGGCGCGCAAACGCTGAGCGTTGGCGATGTGCTGTTAGTCAGTGGTACGCTTGGCGATCACGGCGCCACTATCCTCAACCTGCGTGAGCAACTGGGACTGGACGGCGAGCTGGCGAGCGACTGCGCAGTATTAACGCCGCTTATTCAGACGCTGCGTCATATTGACGGAGTTAAGGCATTGCGTGACGCCACGCGCGGCGGCGTGAATGCGGTCGCCCATGAGTTTGCGGCGTCCTGCGGTTACGGTATTGAATTGTCCGAATCCGCACTGCCGCTCAAACCTGCCGTGCGCGGCGTCTGCGAGCTGTTGGGGCTGGATGCCCTGAACTTTGCCAACGAAGGAAAACTGGTGATTGCCGTTGAACGGCAGGCCGCAGATCGGGCGTTGGCGGCATTACGCGCGCATCCGCTGGGACGTGATGCGGCGCTGATTGGCGAAGTCGTGGAACGCAAAGGCGTTCGCTTAGCCGGACTCTATGGCGTGAAGCGAACCCTTGATTTGCCACACGCCGAACCATTACCTCGTATATGCTAGCAGCCTGTTGGCAGCATACTGTAGGCCGGATAAGACGCATTTGCGTCGACATCCGGCATTAACGCTGCATGAACGCCTGATGGCGCTTTGCTTATCAGGCCTACGGAGTGTGTGACCAGCGAGTTTGCGGTCAGCCATCCGGCAATAACTTACGACTTATACCTATAATTCATTTACCGTTTTCGCACCGTTTTGCGGTATTTTCCTGGAAAAGCAACATGTCGTATACACCCATGAGCGATCTTGGACAGCAAGGCTTGTTCGATATCACTCGTACCTTATTGCAGCAGCCCGATTTGGCGTCGCTCAGTGAAGCGCTTTCGCAACTGGTAAAGCGTTCAGCGCTCGCCGACAGCGCCGGCATTGTGCTATGGCAGGCGCAGTCGCAACGCGCACAATATTATGCGACGCGAGAAAATGGCCGTCCTGTTGAATATGAAGATGAAACCGTACTGGCGCACGGCCCGGTACGTCGCATCCTTTCTCGCCCCGATGCATTGCACTGTAATTTCCATGAGTTTACCGAAACCTGGCCGCAGCTTGCCGCGAGCGGCCTCTACCCTGAATTTGGTCATTACTGTCTGCTTCCTTTAGCCGCGGAGGGCCGTATTTTCGGCGGCTGCGAATTCATCCGTCAGGAAGATCGCCCCTGGAGTGAAAAGGAATATGACCGTCTGCATACGTTTACCCAAATTGTCGGCGTGGTCGCCGAGCAAATTCAAAACCGGGTAAACAATAATGTCGATTATGATCTGTTGTGCCGCGAACGCGATAACTTCCGTATTCTGGTTGCGATTACCAACGCCGTCCTGTCGCGTCTGGATATTGATGAACTGGTAAGCGAAGTCGCAAAAGAGATTCACCACTATTTCAATATCGACGCGATCAGCATCGTGTTGCGCAGCCATCGCAAAAATAAGCTGAATATCTACTCCACCCACTACCTTGATGAGCATCATCCGGCGCACGAACAGAGCGAAGTCGACGAAGCCGGCACGCTCACGGAGCGCGTCTTTAAAAGTAAAGAGATGCTGCTTATCAACCTCAACGAACGCGATCCGCTTGCCCCCTACGAACGCATGCTGTTCGATACCTGGGGCAATCAGATCCAGACGCTTTGCCTGCTGCCGTTGATGTCCGGCAAGACGATGCTTGGCGTGCTCAAACTGGCCCAGTGCGAAGAAAAAGTGTTTACCACCGCCAACCTCAAGCTGCTGCGTCAGATTGCCGAACGAGTAGCCATTGCCGTGGATAATGCGCTGGCCTATCAGGAAATCCACCGACTGAAGGAACGCCTGGTCGACGAAAACCTGGCGCTCACGGAGCAGCTTAATAACGTCGACAGCGAGTTTGGCGAGATCATCGGGCGCAGCGAAGCGATGTACAACGTGCTAAAGCAGGTTGAGATGGTGGCGCAGAGCGACAGTACCGTGCTGATTCTGGGCGAAACGGGAACCGGTAAAGAGTTGATTGCCCGCGCCATTCACAACCTGAGCGGACGTAGCGGGCGCAGGATGGTAAAGATGAACTGCGCCGCGATGCCGGCGGGGCTGCTGGAAAGCGATTTGTTTGGTCATGAGCGCGGCGCGTTTACCGGCGCCAGCGCGCAGCGGATTGGCCGTTTCGAGCTGGCGGATAAAAGCTCGCTGTTTCTGGATGAAGTGGGCGACATGCCGCTGGAGCTACAGCCTAAGCTGCTGCGCGTCCTTCAGGAGCAAGAGTTTGAACGTCTCGGCAGCAATAAACTGATCCAGACCGACGTGCGGCTGATCGCCGCGACTAACCGCGATCTGAAAAAAATGGTCGCCGATCGCGAATTCCGTAACGATCTCTACTATCGGCTGAATGTATTTCCGATCCAGCTTCCTCCGTTACGCGAACGTCCGGAAGATATACCACTACTGGTCAAAGCGTTCACCTTCAAAATCGCCCGCCGAATGGGGCGTAATATCGACAGCATTCCCGCCGAAACACTGCGCACGCTCAGCAGCATGGAATGGCCGGGGAACGTTCGCGAGCTGGAGAATGTCGTCGAGCGCGCCGTGCTGCTGACGCGCGGCAATGTGCTACAACTGTCGCTGCCGGATATTACCGCCGTAACGCCCGATACCTCACCTGTTGCGACTGAAAGCGCCAAAGAAGGCGAAGATGAATACCAGCTTATTATACGCGTGCTGAAAGAGACCAATGGCGTAGTGGCTGGACCAAAAGGCGCGGCGCAGCGTCTGGGGCTTAAACGAACCACTCTGCTGTCGCGTATGAAGCGATTGGGTATTGATAAAGACGCGTTAGCGTAACGGGTTGCCGGATCTGATCCGGCCTGGAGATGATGCGCGCCGTAGGCCTGGCGCTTCCCCTTCACTTCTTGCGCTGATATTTTTCCGGCAATTCCGGAACGGGGCGCTTATCGTCGATAAGGTGCCGCAAGGTCAGGACAGGATGCCGCCAAAGCATTCGCGGACCTGCCCAACGCATAATCTGCTTCATCTCCTCGCGTTTAGCCGGCTGATAGCAGTGCACCGGGCACTGCTTACAGGCGGGTTTTTCCTCGCCAAATACGCATTTATCAAGACGTTTTTGCGCGTAGGCGAACAGCGCGTCGTAATGCCCCTGCACCGCTGACGCCTGTGGGCACTGGCTTTCATACAGCGCGATCATTTTTTTGATCGTCAGTTTTTCACGAGCGATACGTTTACCAGGCATCGTGCTCTCTCCGAACATTAAGATGCATTTATTTTACACCTTATCCCTCTTTAGCACTATCACTGCATATCGTCGCCATTACGCAAATAAGAATTATTTTCATTTATTCATACCTTGTGCTATATAACATAGCAAAGGCTATATTCGATGATTAATTAACCACATTGTTGCGAGGGATACTATGACGAATCTACATCGTCTGAAAACACTCCTGATTGCCGGTATTGTTGCGATACTCGCGCTATCGCCAGCCTATGCAAAAGAGAAATTTAAAGTCATCACCACGTTTACCGTTATTGCCGACATGGCGAAAAACGTGGCGGGCGACGCAGCGGAAGTCAGCTCAATTACCAAGCCCGGCGCTGAAATCCATGAGTATCAGCCAACGCCCGGCGATATTAAACGAGCGCAGGGGGCACAGCTTATCCTCGCGAATGGTCTGAACCTGGAGCGATGGTTCGCCCGCTTTTATCAACACCTTTCCGGCGTACCGGAAGTCGTCGTCTCCACCGGCGTCAAACCGATGGGCATTACCGAAGGCCCGTATAACGGTAAACCGAACCCGCACGCCTGGATGTCGGCAGAAAACGCGCTGATTTATGTCGATAACATTCGCGATGCCCTGGTGAAGTACGATCCGGATAATGCGCAGATCTATAAGCAAAATGCCGAACGCTATAAAGCGAAAATTCGCCAGATGGCCGATCCGTTGCGTGCCGAGCTGGAAAAAATTCCCGCCGATCAGCGCTGGCTGGTCACCAGTGAAGGCGCCTTCTCTTACCTGGCGCGCGATAACGACATGAAAGAGCTTTATCTCTGGCCAATTAACGCCGATCAACAGGGTACGCCAAAACAGGTGCGTAAAGTGATTGATACCATTAAAAAGCACCATATTCCCGCCATCTTTAGCGAGAGTACGGTTTCCGATAAACCGGCCCGCCAGGTCGCGCGTGAATCCGGCGCGCATTATGGCGGCGTGCTGTATGTCGATTCTCTGAGCGCCGCTGACGGCCCTGTGCCAACCTATCTGGATCTGCTGCGCGTCACGACCGAAACCATCGTCAACGGCATTAACGACGGACTGAGGAGTCAACAATGAGTCAATCTGCGATTACCGTTGATCAAGTCACGGTGACGTATCGCAACGGTCATACCGCCCTACGGGACGCCACTTTTCAGGTGCCTGGCGGTTCAATCGCCGCGCTGGTAGGCGTAAATGGTTCCGGTAAGTCTACGTTATTTAAAGCTTTAATGGGCTTTGTGCATCTTGCGCAGGGCGATATCACTATTCTGCAACAGTCAGTCAACAAGGCGCTGAAAAAAAACCTCATTGCTTATGTTCCGCAATCGGAAGAAGTGGACTGGTCATTTCCGGTGCTGGTAGAAGATGTGGTGATGATGGGACGCTACGGCCATATGGGCTGGCTACGCCGTCCCACTGCGCATGATCACGCCTGTGTTGACGCCGCGCTGGCGCGGGTGGATATGCAGGAATATCGTCACAGGCAGATTGGCGAGCTGTCCGGCGGGCAGAAAAAACGTGTGTTTCTTGCCAGGGCCATCGCTCAGGATGGACAGGTGATCCTGCTGGATGAACCTTTTACCGGCGTGGATGTAAAAACCGAAGCGCGAATCATCGATCTACTGCGGGAACTGCGCGATGAAGGCCGCACGATGCTGGTCTCAACGCATAATCTCGGCTCCGTCACCGAGTTTTGCGACTATACGGTAATGATTAAAGGAACCGTACTGGCCAGCGGCCCTACCGAAACCACGTTTACCGCCGCGAATCTGGAACAGGCGTTTAGCGGCGTTCTACGTCATATCGCGCTAAGCGGAGGCGAAGAGCACATCATCACCGATGACGAGCGCCCCTTTATTTCCCGGCGCGTGGTCAGCGGAGGAAAATCGTCATGAACTGGCTTGTTGAGCCGTTTGGCTACCAGTATATGCTCAACGCGATGTGGGTCTCCGCGATGGTGGGCGGTCTGTGCGCGTTTCTCTCCTGCTATTTGATGCTCAAAGGCTGGTCGCTCATTGGCGATGCGCTATCTCACTCTATTGTGCCTGGCGTCGCTGGCGCCTGGATGTTAGGGCTGCCCTTCTCGCTCGGCGCGTTTCTTTCCGGCGGACTGGCGGCAGGCAGTATGCTCTTTCTTAACCAACGCTCACGCCTGAAAGAAGACGCGATTATCGGGCTTATCTTCTCCTCTTTTTTTGGCGTCGGCCTTTTTATGGTGTCGCTCAATCCGATGTCGGTGAATATCCAGACGATTATTCTCGGCAACGTGCTGGCTATCGCGCCAGCGGATATTGCGCAACTGGCGATTATCGGCGCAGTCTCGCTGACGATTCTGCTGTTAAAGTGGAAAGATCTGATGGTCGTCTTTTTCGATGAAACTCATGCGCGTTCTATCGGGCTTAATCCGGGTCGACTAAAGCTGTTGTTTTTCACTCTATTGTCCGTCTCCACTGTGGCGGCCCTGCAAACCGTTGGGGCGTTCCTGGTGATCTGTCTCGTCGTCACGCCGGGCGCGACGGCCTGGTTACTCACCGACCGTTTTCCACGTCTGCTCATGATTGCCGTCGTGATTGGCAGCCTGACCAGTTTTCTGGGCGCATGGCTTAGCTACTGGCTGGATGGCGCCACGGGTGGAATTATTGTCGTCATGCAAACCTTACTGTTCATCACAGCCTTTATTTTCGCCCCGAAACACGGTCTGTTAGCCAACCGTCGACGCGCCCGCCTGCAGAAGGAGCCGACATGTTCTTAACAACGTTACTGGAACCCTTTCAGTTTGATTTTATGGTGAACGCCCTTATGGTTTCGGTCATTGTGGCGATTCCCTGCGCCTTGCTGTCCGTGTTTTTAGTGTTAAAAGGCTGGGCGTTAATGGGCGACGCAATGAGTCATGCGGTATTCCCCGGGGTCGTGCTGGCATATATTGTGGGGATCCCCCTGGCGATTGGCGCTTTCATTGCCGGATTATTTTGCGCTATCGCGACCGGCTATCTGGACGATAACAGCCGCATCAAACGTGATACGGTGATGGGCATCGTCTTTTCCGGGATGTTTGGCGCAGGTCTGGTGCTCTATGTTTCTATTCAATCGGAAGTGCATCTGGATCACATCCTGTTTGGGGATATGCTGGGCGTATCGCTGGGGGATATCGTACAAACGTCGGTTATTGCACTGGGTATTGCGTTAATCATAGGGCTGAAATGGAAAGATCTCCTGCTACACGCTTTTGACCCGCACCAGGCGAAAGCCAGCGGGCTGAATACGACGCTACTGCATTATGGCCTGCTATGTATGATTGCGCTGACTATCGTCGCCACGCTGAAATCGGTGGGCATTATTCTGTCGATTTCATTGCTTATCGCCCCCGGCGCAATTGCCATTTTGCTGACGCGACGCTTTGCGCGCGCGCTGGGATTAGCGGTGAGTCTGTCAGTTATTACCGCTTTTGCGGGCGTCTATCTGTCTTTTTATCTTGATAGCGCGCCAGCGCCGACCATCGTGGTATTATTTGCCATCGTGTTTATTGCGGTATTTATTTACGCAACATGGCGCGACAGGCGTAATGAAATCGTACCAGAGGCGCAAGGTTAACACTTTTTTGCCTGCTATTCAGGAAACATACGGTCATAATATAGAGTAGTCTTATGGCGCTGGAAGGATTTCCTCTGGCAGGCAACCTTATAATTTCATTACGGTTTAAGTAAAGACTTATATTCAACTATCCTTTTTTTATGAGCGGATATAGAGAGTTTTTTATCGTTTAGCATAACGGCATTGTTATCGAATCGCTCATAAAGCGTTTCATTCTTTTTGTTTACTATACTGCTTCCCGCCGCCGGATTGGCCTCCACATATTCATTTAATCGTTGTACGCCTTGAGTATGTTTGTAAAAACTCACCGGCAGATAGCGGTCTGCTTTATCGGACGGGAGAAAAGGTTCTTCACCACACAGACGTTCACAAATATTATCTTCATGAATTTTTACTAAGTTCATAAATTCAAGCTGAAGTTTTTTGGCGAGCGCCAGGCTAAAAATACCGCATTCAGAAGAGCTTCGTTGAATGTCCAGCTCGACCATAGCAAAATAACAATCAGGCAGTTGTTCACGTTCAAGAGCTGCTTTGGTCCTCAACGCCAGTAAAGCAGGTCCAAAAGCGCTACACGCTGCAGGTTCGAACAAAATCACCGATGTCTTTCCGTCCATAACTCTAAAATCGACGACTGAAATATGGATACCTGAACTTCCCATATTTACGAGAAATCGGGCAGATTCAACGCCTTCCATTCTGGTCTCCTTTATAGAGGAAACAAGCTCATGGACTGACATAACAAATTTAAGATTTAACTCTGGATACTTCTTATTGGCCTGTGCAACAAGAAAAGGCATCATTTCGAGATCGGTTTCCTCGTAACTGATATGAATCCAGCTGCCATCTATAATTTCACTTTCCAGACGCTCAACAATACAGGTCAATGCTTCGGTGTTTAGCTCCCCGCTGACGTCAGGCTGAGGCGATAAACTCGCCCCCATATTACGAGTCGTAGGACTTAGCATACTTTTCCCTCCACATGATAGCTCCTGCACCGAAAATATCATCTTTAACTTTTCAGATTCAATATATTGCCTGCAAAAATATGCCTCAATGATTGAACCAGGTTACCAACCACCTCCGGATGATTATATATAAGAATTACTACTCAAAAAATCTTTTTTATAATAAAAGCTCAACACATGGTCATAAATGATAAAAAATATTTTAATTCATTCCTACCGCAATCGGTAACGCGCAATTATCGTCAGGTACAGCAGGGTTATGTGCAAAAGCAGTGCGCTGTAAATGCGCGTCTAGTTTCAGTCCCCGGAACAGCGATAGCGGTGAAGAGTCCATCCCCAAACGATACATAACCTTCTTACGATAAATACTAACGGTTTTTGTTCCCAGACCAAATTTTTTCGCCAGTTCAATTGCTGGATGTCCGGAGGATAATAATATCAGCAGCGCATATTTCGCCTGAGTGACGCCGGGAGGTAGATTCCACCAGGCGTATTGATTGATATTAAACAATACCTCTTCCGGCGTCTCGCCGGCATTAAAAGCATACGTAGCAGCCACGGTTTTCTTTTGTGGCCTGTGGCAGAAACGCAGCCAGGCTTCCGGAAGACGGAGCTTCTCTCGATCCGAGCGGATAGCGCAGGATAGTTCGTCTTTTAAAACATAATCCATAACGCCAAAATATTGCAGCACACAGCGATCGATATAATACAAGCGATCTGCCACTACCAAAACTTTACGGTTCTGCAACCGCGCCTGCAACGCATGAAAAAGATAAACATGCTCATGCGGGTTCAAAGCTAAAATCAGCCCGGCGTCCGGCATATCGGATAGAGAATGCAAAAGTGCGGTTAATGAGTTACACGTTTTAACGCACTTTTCCGGATATTTTTGCTTAAAAATAGACTGAAGGGCATAACAATTAGTCCAGTTAATACCGTATATAATTACATTTCTCATTTATTTATCCTTTTTTGAAAACTGACCACAGCTTCGGTAATGATTTTTCTTCCTGGGCGACTACTGCGCAAGTAGATAACGCCTTCTTACTACAAAGGTAATAAGACCAGATACGTTATTACATGCGCAATGTCGTTACCGAAATGAATTCCTTTTACAAATCTGATAATGATTAAATTTGCTGTTTTACTTTACTGTAATCTCTTAGAGTACAACGATTGCCCGGCGCCTGGTGGCCATGTATGTCTGACAATGAACGCTTTCGATTCCCTTTCATTAACTACATATCACTGGTGTAGCGATACTGAAATATACACTACGATTAAAAAATATTTGGTATCTGTAACGCAAACAGATAGTAACGTTTAAAATAATTTCACAAATCAATGGTTCATTGTACGCATAAAGCTAAGCGGTGTAATCTTAAAATGCCGTTTAAAAATAGCGATAAAATAAGAAGGCGTATCATAGCCACACATCGTCGCGACTTGTGAAATATTTCCAGCCCCCATACGTAATAATTTTATAGCCTGATTCATACGAGCATCCAGGTATATTTTGCTAAAACTCACCTCTTCAGCGGCCAGTTTTCGCTTCAGACTTGATACGCTCATAAACAGCTTTCCTGCCACCTCAGCCTGTGACCATTTGCGGGTGAGATCGCTGATAATAATGTTATAAACTTTCTCTTTTGTCGTAATTTTTATTGCTCGCTCAAGGAAATCAAACCCACCGGGCTTACGTACAAATGCTGATATAAGATACATCAATGAGAAATATGAATAATCATGATCATCAATACTCACATTACTACAAACCCGTGGACATGCCACACCATGCAAAATAGAGTCAAAAGTATCACTCATCCCTGGCAACAAGTCCGCATGAAAAAAATACTTTGGTTTCGTTTTTAATGATAGCTCTCGATCATTATAGTTTCTTGTACTGTAAAAAACTTTGTAGAATTTTTGCATTAAGTCATAGGAAACTTCCAGTGAAGAAAAATCAATATGCCCTTCTATTTCGCTCATACTAAGCGTGATTGTTTGATCTTTTTCCAATAAAAATAAACACGGCGCAGATTGTTCGATGAACTCCCCAAATTCGTTTTCAATTCGCAAACTGCCTTTATTAAGTTTAAACAATAAGCAGTTTGCGACATAATAGTCTCTTACGTCAGCTAATCCATTTATTAATGGAAATTTGTTCGGCTGTTGAAGGTGATTATTGCTAATGGCCTCAACTGATTTATTCATTGAAGGCAATACCATATTTTATCCTGTGTGCTATAAGGAACTCAAAATCGTTATATTCTTATAAACAAATAATTAAAACTCACAGAGATGATTTAAATCCGATTTTTTTATTATTATAGCCAATAATTACATTCCAACGCGCGTTCATTTCGTCACAAAAAGATACTCTTACAAACTTTATGCACAATTTTGTAATGGAAGCTTACAATATTAATATAATCATTTCAGAATAAAACGCCTGGCAGATACCTTAATAATCCATATACATCAATAAGATAGATACACTGGCATGGTGCATTTTCTGCATTATTTGCTGATATATACACCATACCTTATCACAAATCGCCAGCAATGGGGGTTCACCAGTCAATTGCCTCTTTGTTTTCCCCGCCCGATAAAATAATCTCCTGCATCCAGGAGGTCATTTGTGACTGTGCATTCATTGTACCAACTAATACCCCGTTTAAAGCCTCATATAAATGGGTGCCCGGTTCAACTTTTGCTAACATGTTTTGTAGCATAGCCGTTTGCTGCTCAAAAGAAACAAAAGCCGAATCACCACTTTTAGGATCTTTGAAGGCATTCATCTCTTGATAAATGCTATCTTTAAGCGTTTCAGAAGAGGCTGACTCAGGAAGCGCCAAAAGTCGTTGGTAGAATGCATCATAAAGATCAACGTCGCCGCCATTGCTTAAAGGCGCGCTATCCACATTATTCAGCATAGCGGCCCTGGCACTCAACGAAACCACACCTGTCGCTTCAGTATCCGCTGTCGGGACCAAATAAGAAGTCGGAATCGTACCCGGTATCACCTTATAACCTCCATTTTACAATCCTTGCGTTTTTGTCTTCCATTCATCAATAAGTGCGTTAATGGCGTTATCAGAAATTGTCCGGCAGTCTTGTGGAAGTTCATCAAGATGATGCTTAATGACGCCTACTGCCGTTTCAACAAATTGTTCAGGTGAAAATTCTGCGATCTGATCGCCGCAACTCATGATAAAGCGCTGTTCCTGATGATATTTAAGATTAAAAGTGCCTGGCCAGTTCTCCATAAGCAACACCATCAGTTTTTGGTGATCTTTTTTCGCATTAACTGGTAGTGTTAAAAAAAGTTGCCCCTCAGGCTTATCGAAATCCCTCAGCCACTCATCCAGGACGGTTAAAAGCGTTTCGGGATGGTCGACCGCAGCTGAAAATAACTCGCGGGCATAAATCTGTATTTTTTCCATCCACTTCCAGGCCATTGTCTGATTATCAGTAAGATAAGCGGCGACCTGCTGTAACGCGTCTATCATTCCCTGCTCGTAACCTTCCTGATAGGCGTACATCCGCAAGGTCTTTGCCTCTTCTTCCGCCTCTCGCAAAATACGCTTAGCCCGTTGATGCGCCTGCTGTTCTAATCTTTCAATAGAGAAATAACGTTCCAGCGTTTTACGCTTTATCAGTATCCCCTCAACAGGCGAAAGCGGGGACGGAATTGGGATATTTTTGAGCATATTGTAAGGCCAGTAGCAAAATTGACATTTCTACAGCATCCTGCTTCGATGCCTCCTCAATAAATGGAGGAAAAAGCAAAGGAAAACGCTGTGCTAAAGATTCAGGTAAAAATTCATTCAGGGCATTTAACTGTGCATACCCGACGCTAAGTAAAAACCGGTGATTCGGCGCCTTATTGCAGACAGATAAACTTGTTCCCTGATGCATTGCCAAAAATGCTTGCGCCCAATCCGGCAGGCCAAGCAAGGCTCCCTGCCTTGCCAGATCGGCTCTCAGTTTATGGCAACCGAGTAAATACGCTACTTGCGGCAGTCGGCGCCACTGACGCAGCCACAGCTGCGTCAGTGAGTTTTGAATACACTCCTTTTCTCCGTTCTTAAGCCGCCATGCCGCCAGTATTAACTCATTTGCCGCCGCCCTGGCGGCGGGTCTGACAATCATTTCCGGCGCTATCTGCAACCGCTGAGGATGGATATACGATAACGGATCAAAAATGATTCTTTGCCAGATAATGGGTAATGGCTGCCTATTCATTTGACGATTTCGCCTTATCATCAGCCGTTATGCCTTTCTTATTGCGGGCATAATGGTTTTTGTAATACCAGACGCCAAAGCCTGCTGACATCACGGATAACAAAATAATCAACACAATCCAACTGGTTGCAAAAGAATTACGTTTTACTGGTGTGCCGGGAGCCTGTAATTGGGCATCAGAACGTTCTGACAACACAACAGAAATGTTGTCATAATCCACATCGGCAAAACTATTCTTTAAGAAACGCTTGATATCGCTGATCTGATGCGCAAGCGGCGAACCTCGTTCATATACGGCTAATGCCGACAGATGAACAGGTTTTGGCGGGCGACCATTTTCACCAGCATCAATATCATAACTAATATGGACCCTGGCGGAGAGCACGCCCTCCATCGTCTGTAATGACTGTTCCAGTCGCTGTTCAATAGCCGAATATAACCTGGCCTTTTCAGCTCGCGGAGACGATACCAGCGAATCCGCCGGGAACATCTGCGCTATTTCCACCCGTGGCCGGGGAGGAAGCTGATAAGTTTTAATCCAGTACACCGCAGCGGTAAAATCAGGCTCAGCAACAGTAATGCTATAGCCCAATTTTCCGCTATCAATTTTATTCGCCTCTATATTGTGCATTTGCAGAACGGCAATGACCTCATTAGCCTGTTCCTGGTCCAGTCCTTTTAAAAGATCCTTATCCTTACAGCCGGCAAGGGTCATTACCAGCAGAAAGGTATATAGATATCGACGAATCATGAGCGTAATAGCGTTTCAACAGCCCCGACTCCTTTACGAGTAAGGGTACTTACCATAGAAACATACAGGTTATAATCTGAAATCATCTCTTGCGAAATAGCCAGCTCTTTAGGATCCGTCACCAGATTAGGGTCCTCAATCCTGTTGGTAATCGTCTGTTTATCCACAGCCGTGGCAATCGCCGAACCAGAAAAAGCCTGGAGTAGCCGGTCATCCAGCGAGACAATGTCCGTCTCCATAGACCTGATATTGACCGCCTGCCCTATAACGGCATTCTCAGGGACAATAGTTGCAATCGACATAATCCACCTTATAACTGATTAACGGAAGTTCTGAATAATGGCAGCATCAATATCCTTAAAGACTTTTACCGTGTTCGATTGCGCGTTACGGTACAAGTTATATTCCGAGAGCTTACTCTGATACGCCGCCAGTAGCGCCGGATCGGAGGGTTTTGCTGCTAATTTATCCAGCGCCTCTGTTACCTGCGTTTGTAGATTATCAACGCCCGTATCAAATTTTGCTGAAACTTCATCCAGATAGCCTGACCAAGGTGTTGGCATAATGACTTCCTTATTTGCGTTAAATTAAAGTGGGCTTGGGAAATACCAATGGCCTGGGCTCATTTTGATATAACCTTCCGCCCCGTACTGAAATGAGCGCCCCTTGAGCCAGTCATCTTTTAATTCGATCGCAAACTGCACATAGCGTCCTCCCCATGTGCGGTAATAGCTATCGACAAATTGACGAGCTCTGAGTATTTCTACATCATCGAGCGCCCCCTGAATAACAAACGTTACGCCCCCCTTATGATTCCTGCGGGAATAAGGTAACGCCTGCTGTTTTAGCCCCGCTTCCGCCTGGCCTGCGGCGGTAACATCGTCCATCAACGTGATGTTAACCGAATCCGCGTAAGGCATTAGCGCTCTCAGCTTTTGACTTAACACCTCGAGCTCTTTCTTGCTCATCGTGTTTCGCTGGCGGCTTAGCCAGAAAACGGGTTTACGCGGCTCATCGAAATGAAGCCGATAATAAGCCAGCTGCGGATAATAGGTATCCAGCCAGGTAGAGATACGCTTATTTTCTTCGTTTTCGTTAATCACTCGCGCATTTTTATCATAATCGCCCCTCGCTAAAACCTGACGAGCCCACAGCGTATCTCTTTCATTTTGCGCAGCGACATAGAGCATTTTGTCCCGTCCTGGCAACACCTGAAAGCGCTCCTTCTCCTGCCCCAATAACGAATCGAGCTCTGCGGCCTGCCGCTGCGGCGAGTTAAGTATCCATAACGTCCCCACCGTCCCAATTCCCAATATAAAAAACCCGGCCAGTGCTGCTACAATTCCGTTTTTAAAACGCGGCTCGTTCTTTTTTGCAGACGTTTCTAACTTCTCAGGCTGCTCGGGCACCCACGGCTCGCTTTCCGGGCGAATCAGGATAAGCAATTCACCGACCTGTATTGGCGTATTTAATTGCACCGAACGAGATTCAGAATTTCCTTCTTTCAGCTCATGGAGTATAATTTCGGTCGCATCCGTATCCACCTGGATTTCAAAATTTACTCCGCCATGGTCCAGCGGGATAAAAAAGCTATCGGCAGGTATATCAGGGAGTTGGCCTGAAGCAGTGAGCGCATCACTCTGACCTACCACAAAGAGTGTTCGGCCTGTCAGCAATGGAAACTCACAGCCGTTCAGTGAGCTGTTAAGTAATCGAACTATGTATGGCCCTGGGCTTGTTATCGTCTTCTCTTTTGATGTTTCCATATATACTGTTAGCGATGTCTGTCGTTCTCGATAGCAGCAGATTACCGCACAGGACACAGGGATTCCTGATGAAAATAGAATGAAAAGTGAGAAATAAAATCAATTTATTCTGTATAATGCGTCTCAACACATATTAAAAGAACCATCATCCCCATTGGGGCTTAAACTACTGTAGATAAATTACCCAAATTTGGGTTCTTTTGGTGTAACAATCAGACCATTGCCAACACACGCTAATAAAGAGCATTTACAACTCAGATTTTTTCAGTAGGATACCAGTAAGGAACATTAAAATAACATCAACAAAGGGATAATATGGAAAATGTAACCTTTGTAAGTAATAGTCATCAGCGTCCTGCCGCAGATAACTTACAGAAATTAAAATCACTTTTGACAAATACCCGGCAGCAAATTAAAAGTCAGACTCAGCAGGTTACCATCAAAAATCTTTATGTAAGCAGTTTCACTTTAGTTTGCTTTCGGAGCGGTAAACTGACGATTAGCAATAATCACGATACGATTTACTGTGACGAACCTGGGATGTTGGTGCTCAAAAAAGAGCAGGTAGTTAGCGTGACGCTTGAAGAAGTCAATGGCCATATGGATTTCGATATACTCGAGATACCGACGCAACGACTTGGCGCTCTCTATGCACTTATCCCAAACGAGCAGCAAACCAAAATGGCGGTACCCACAGAGAAAGCGCAGAAAATCTTCTATACGCCTGACTTTCCTGCCAGAAGAGAGGTATTTGAACATCTGAAAACGGCGTTCTCCTGTACGAAGGATACAAGCAAAGGTTGCAGTAACTGTAACAACAAAAGTTGTATTGAAAATGAAGAGTTAATTCCTTATTTTCTGCTGTTCCTGCTTACTGCTTTTCTCCGACTCCCGGAGAGTTATGAGATCATCCTTAGCTCGGCTCAGATAACGTTAAAGGAGCGCGTTTACAACATTATATCTTCGTCACCCAGTAGACAGTGGAAGCTTACGGATGTTGCCGATCATATATTTATGAGTACGTCAACGCTCAAACGGAAACTTGCAGAAGAAGGTACCAGCTTTAGCGACATCTACTTATCGGCAAGAATGAATCAGGCAGCAAAACTTTTACGCATAGGCAACCATAATGTTAATGCTGTAGCATTAAAATGTGGTTATGACAGCACGTCCTATTTCATTCAATGTTTCAAAAAATATTTTAAAACTACGCCATCGACATTCATAAAAATGGCGAACCATTAACATTTTTTGTATCTGTCACTCAAGTAAAGATTTTTATTAAAATTATAATAATTTAAAATTCAGACTGCGCATTAACACGCTATATCAGGATGGGAGGCTATTCAATATCATTGTTCTGTCAGGAAGACAGCTTATACTGATATCTCTGGTAATTTAAAGTAAGGCTGATTATATAACACGATTTTTGTGAACTTGTCATCGCTATGATGACTGGTAAATCGATATTGCCTTATTCACAGCGTAACAATCCATCCAGATGACACTATCTCCTTCCGGCTTTAACCCTGTGGATTAAGGCCGGCATTTTATTCATATTTATACATCATCCGTTCCCTCTGGGAACTATTTGCCTGAACGGTCTACACCGAAACAGTCACGCTTGTTAGCTTCTGCCTGGCATACCTCTTCTCTTCCTCCTGATATCGATATAATGCCTGGGGGCCAGCCTGAGGATGATACTGCTCATAACCCCCCTGCCTTTTTGACGCTATAGCTGAAGGGAGTAAAGAAAAGACGATATCATTATTTTGCAAAAAAATATAAAAATAAGCGCACCATTAAAAACAGTCTTTCATTTATATTTTGGCACCTAAGACAAATTACACTCTTAAACTTTCAACGAATGGTCATTTAGTGGAAATCTTCGAGAAAAATGGTTCTGATGGTGTAATTATCAGACCATTAACCATGAAGATATAATAAGCAGCATTTACACCCAAAAAAAATGCAGTAAGATAGCTACAAAACTAATCTCTATTGCAATGAGGCCAAGTTAAATATGTAAATATTTAGATGCCCGGCGCTGACTCTCTGCACCAGGATATACGACAGCGTCCATTCGATAATCACGGTTAGTTATAACAATATTATTACCAACATGTCAGTTATTTAAAGCACAGGCATAAGCTAAATAATCAAATGTTAAAAACATATAAACCCGAGCCCGTACAATATGACATTAAGCTCATAATAAAAGCTCAACCTGACCGTTAGTACTAACAGCAGAATTACTGAAACAGTAGATTCTATCCTAACGACTTGTATTAGCTATTATAACTTTTCACCCTGTAAGAGAATACACTATTATCATGCCACATTTTAATCCTGTTCCTGTATCGAATAAAAAATTCGTCTTTGATGATTTCATACTCAACATGGACGGCTCCCTGCTACGCTCAGAAAAGAAAGTCAATATTCCGCCAAAAGAATATGCCGTTCTGGTCATCCTGCTCGAAGCCGCCGGCGAGATTGTGAGTAAAAACACCTTACTGGACCAGGTATGGGGCGACGCGGAAGTTAACGAAGAATCTCTTACCCGCTGTATTTATGCCTTACGACGTATTCTGTCGGAAGATAAAGAGCATCGTTACATTGAAACACTGTACGGACAGGGCTATCGGTTTAATCGTCCGGTCGTAGTGGTGTCTCCGCCAGCGCCGCAACCTACGACTCATACATTGGCGATACTTCCTTTTCAGATGCAGGATCAGATTCAATCCGAGAGTTTGCATTACTCTATCGTGAAGGGATTATCGCAGTATGCGCCCTTTGGCCTGAGCGTGCTGCCGGTGACCATTACGAAGAACTGCCGCAGTGTTAAGGATATACTTGAGCTCATGGATCAATTACGCCCCGATTATTATATCTCCGGGCAGATGATACCTGATGGTAATGATAATATTGTACAGATCGAGATAGTTCGGGTTAAAGGTTATCACCTGCTGCACCAGGAAAGCATTAAGTTGATAGAACACCAACCCGCTTCTCTCTTGCAAAACAAAATTGCGAATCTTTTGCTCAGATGTATTCCCGGGCTTCGCTGGGACACAAAGCAGATTAGCGAGCTAAATTCGATTGACAGTACTATGGTTTACTTACGCGGTAAGCATGAGTTAAATCAATACACCCCCTATAGCTTACAGCAAGCGCTTAAATTGCTGACTCAATGCGTTAACATGTCGCCAAACAGCATTGCGCCTTACTGTGCGCTGGCAGAATGCTACCTCAGCATGGCGCAAATGGGGATTTTTGATAAACAAAACGCCATGATCAAAGCTAAAGAACATGCGATTAAGGCGACAGAGCTGGACCACAATAATCCACAAGCTTTAGGATTACTGGGGCTAATTAATACGATTCATTCAGAATACATCGTCGGGAGTTTGCTATTCAAACAAGCTAACTTACTTTCGCCCATCTCTGCAGATATTAAATATTATTATGGCTGGAATCTCTTCATGGCTGGTCAGTTGGAGGAGGCCTTACAAACGATTAACGAGTGTTTAAAATTGGACCCAACGCGCGCAGCCGCAGGGATCACTAAGCTGTGGATTACCTATTATCATACCGGTATTGATGATGCTATACGTTTAGGCGATGAATTACGCTCACAACACCTTCAGGATAATCCAATATTATTAAGTATGCAGGTTATGTTTCTTTCTCTTAAAGGTAAACATGAACTGGCACGAAAATTAACTAAAGAAATATCCACGCAGGAAATAACAGGACTTATTGCTGTTAATCTTCTTTACGCTGAATATTGTCAGAATAGTGAGCGTGCCTTACCGACGATAAGAGAATTTCTGGAAAGTGAACAGCGTATAGATAATAATCCGGGATTATTACCGTTAGTGCTGGTTGCCCACGGCGAAGCTATTGCCGAGAAAATGTGGAATAAATTTAAAAACGAAGACAATATTTGGTTCAAAAGATGGAAACAGGATCCCCGCTTGATTAAATTACGGTAAAATCTGAGAGAGGAGATATGCATTATTTTTTTATCATCGTAATCTGGTTGCTTAGCATAAATACGGCATGGGCTGATTGCTGGCTTCAGGCTGAAAAAATGTTCAATATTGAATCCGAACTACTTTACGCTATCGCCCAGCAGGAATCGGCGATGAAACCAGGCGCCATTGGTTATAACCGAGATGGTTCAACCGATCTTGGCCTGATGCAAATTAACAGCTTCCATATGAAAAGGCTGAAAAAAATGGGGATTAGTGAAAAACAGTTGTTACAGGACCCCTGCATTTCTGTCATTGTGGGCGCATCCATTTTATCAGATATGATGAAAATCTACGGTTATAGCTGGGAGGCCGTTGGCGCTTATAATGCCGGGACGTCACCAAAACGATCGGATATAAGGAAGCGTTATGCTAAAAAAATTTGGGAGAATTACAGAAAATTAAAAGGGATGTCAGCAGAAGAGAAAAACAAAAGACTTTCTATCGCGGTAAACAAATAATTATACAGAAATAGCTTACTTTCAGATAGTTCTAAAAGTAAGCTATGTTTTTATCAGCTTGCCGTTGTCATAAGCAACTGGGCTTGCATTGCTTTTAGTTGTACAAACTGTGAGGCGTCTTCCAGCATTCTATTGTTCCGTGAATCCCGGAAATCTGCACGTACCTGCTCCAGATTACTATGAGGATTATCCTTAAGTACAAGAGCCGCCGCCATCGTTCCGGTTCTCCCCACTCCGCCCAGACAATGAATCATCGGTAAATGCTTATCTGATGAACTACGCCCCGGCGCGCCATTTTGGTTACTATTTTTCACCCTATCCGCCAGGTATTCTAACTGATCAGTAGACGGTAACGGCTGGTGATCTGGCCAATTTTTCACATGCAATACCGGGATTGTATACTGCTTTTCCCCGCAGGACAGGTGCATATTGTATTGGTCTATCGCTCCTCCCTGACTGGCTGAGCTCACTTTTTGGCTGTTGGTATGCACCTCGCCAAAAGTGTAGCTCCCTCTGAAATAGGCTGGTAATTGTTTTGCCTGCATCTGATCTTCCGACGTTAACACCACCAGGCACGAGCATTCTTTTTCAAGAAGCATTTTCATATGCGCTTCCAGCGCGTCCGGCGTATTTTTTGGGTACGAACCGGCTAATGCCACAGGCTTACCGTCAAAAGTTAACGTATTCACTGGCACAGGCATTCCATCGCTCAGTTTCACTTGGGTTTGCTGATTAATTGGAATGCTGCTGACCGCAAACCGTGCCAGGCCCAGTGTCGGTCCGCTCATCGTCTGTGGCATTGGCGCGCCGGCTTTTATTTTCTCAAGTTCAGCTGTAACGTTTTTCAGTTCTTTAGCAATAACGTGAATTTTTTTTACAGCCTGGGTTAATTCATGGGTAGAGGCTTTATCAATCCACCTCTCAACCACTCCCCCACAGGTTCCCCATTGTGAGAACCTGTCTGCTCCTATCTGAATATTTTTTAACGTTGTAACATAATCATTAAGTTGTTTAGCCTCTGGAATTTTATTTAAATTCTGTAAATTCGTCATTAATGAACGTAGCGGGCCGTTACCTGAAGCCATCTCCTGGAAGTTTTCTCGCAGGCTATTTCCATCCATTTGTTCCAGTTGCGGTATTGTTCTCTTAAGTCCTTTTAGCGCGATATCGAGTAAAGGTTGCTTACTTTCTGCTCCAACATCGTTATTTTTTTCTGCCACTTTTGTATCGCCGCCTTTTATGACTAAAGCGGCATTCATGACACCAACATTATCCTTGCTCTTAATAAGGTTTATAAACCCTTCGTCAGCAGCTTTTACACACTCCGTGATCTGCACTGCTAAACGTTGGGTAAGGGGTTTGTTCATATTTATACGGGACATTAACAGTGCGTTATTGACCGCTGTTTCCCCATATTTTTCCGTTAGTGCCTGGAGAAATGTTTGTAAAATTTTCTGATCCTGTCCCTTGATGTTTTCCGTATGTTTTTGCACCACTTCAGTGTTTTTAAATAACGGCATTTTTCCAAGCCAGGTTAATACTTTTGACGAAAATTTTTCAGGCGCAACATATGCCTTATCCGTATTTTCCTTAGCAATATAAAGTCGGGCATCATTCGACACACCAACTTTTGAAAACGAAGACAACGTTAAATTATTCAATTTTCTCTCCTCATACTTTAGCATATTCCTGCAGTATGTTTTTGAGCGCTTCCTGCTGATTCACAAATGACTCAAGCTGCGATATAATATGGTAAGTATTTGTCAGATCGGTAATTGCATGTATAAACAACAACGTCTCAGCAGCCTCAATATACGCTAACGTACCTTCATTATTCGCAGCCAGTTCACCATTAATCACCATAATCTGCCGCCAGATAGAATCGCCACAAACAGGCGATAACGGTATAATCATACCGTTCAATAACCAGATATCATCTTTAGCTTCAATAGACGTAAAAATATCGCTATCGAGTAGTAATAAGCACTGATTGTTGTCGTCAAAAGTGAGCGGTAAACCCAATTTCTCACCAATATTAGCGATAATATCCTGGTGTGCTTGCAATTTACTTTCCTCTTGAATTATATCTTTTATAAGATTGCTTCTTCAAATTTAATCTGGTTACACAATGTCTTGATACTTTTTCGCGCCCATCGCCGGGCGCAATATTTCTCTCCTTTAATCCAGTAGAATAGCCATTCACTACGCATCGGAACACATATCAGCAGCTCCTTCGGATCATTTTCAACATGACGTAACTTGCCTTTAATAACAAAACGCGGACTGTCAGCAATATCATCATATATTGCAGCCATACCTGAACCGGGTACTACGTGTGTGATGATTTTCATAACAATTAATCTTGTTCAATTGTTGTCGAGCGAGAGAAAAATACTACACCCTGGACTCAAGACTTTTTTTAACAACACGGCATATATCCGCAAAGGTCGTCATATCAGGAAGATCGTTTTCATTGCAACTAATGTCAAACTCCTCACTAAGACCAAATACAATATCAATTAAATCCAATGAGTCAGCATAAAGATCCTCAACCAGATGGGTCTGACCATTGATACTATCAACATCAACGGCAATACAGGAGGTGATCACTTTTTTGACTCTTGCTTCAATATCCATATTCATCGCATCTTTCCCGGTTAATTAACGCTGCATGTGCAAGCCATCAACGGTAGTAATAACCCGATCTACGCCAGGTTTATTCAGGTATGACTCGTAAGCCGGGCCAGCTCGCCAGCTACCGTCTCCGATAAGGCCGTCCAGCACATTACTTAACACATAGTCAGTTTCCCCTTTTTGCCTGGTCAACCCCGCCTCTCTGGCAAACTGCAGTGCAATCTCAGCCAGTTTTTCTTTTTGTGGATGATGAGTAATGACCTCTTTAAGCGTATCCATTTTCGCTTTCAATTCTGGGTGCTTGTCAATATCGCTACATTGCGCTTTCAACGCTGCACTCTTTATCGTGTCATTGGGTAATATTTCCGCACGCAAGCCGTCAAACGCTCTGCGTACAGGGAACGGTGTGGAGGTATCCGGCTCCAGGGCTTTACGTATCACACCCAAAAACGCCTCACGGGCGTTGAAATGCATTGAATGCATATTCGTAACGCTCGGTACTGTTGAGAGGAAACTATTTTGCTTAAACTTCAAACCAGAAAATGGGCCAGTCTTATCTGTCTGGCTATTATCATTATCGGTCGTACCGGCTTTATTACCTGTAATTACCGTCGAGTCTGATTGTAAGGTATCGATTTTAACATTCTCAACGCCAGCCAGTTGACTGGCAAGCGGCTTCACATTCACAATCTCTGCCGTCTGGCTTTGCTGTTTATTATCATCAACGCCGTGCACCGTGGCCTGTACCGGCTTGCCGATAATGCTCTTGCTGGTTACGCCATCAACTTCATCAAAAGAGGTTGTTTCACCCGTAGTGCCCTTTTCTGACGTGACCACCTTTCCATCTTTACTTTCGGATGAAGAGTTGGTCACAGCCTCTGCCGTCGCATGAGCCGTGATGTCAATTTTACCTGCGATGCCATGGTCAATTGCCCCTGTGTTGGCGCTGTGTGCCGTCTCCGTTTGATGCGTAGTCGAATCCACACGCGAATGACTATGACTTACGTTGCTGCTGTTAGTCGAATGGTGTGACTCGCCATGGCGTTGGCTGTTATCAATAAATGTTCGGCTATTATCAATCGTCTTCCGGCTATTATCATGGTTGCTATTATCGATATGGCGCTGGCTATTATCGACATGGCTTCGGCTATTGTTAATATGCTTACTGTTATCCACGCTATGGTTACTGCTATCAATATTAATATTGATATTAATACCCGTAGGTTCTGCTTTTTTCCCACCATCAGGTACTGGTCCAGCCGCAGGTTCCGGAATTTTAGGGTCAGGCAGTTTATCTGCAGGAATTTGTGCAAAAACATTACGTAGCAGCAGGGGTATCAACGTTTGCATTTCAAGGTGCCGGGCTTCCCGTCCTACGCTGGTACCCTGCTCTTGCGTTAATTTTTGGTGGCACATATCAAGCGCCTCAACCGCCTTCGCCGCCGCGGCGTCAACAAGGTACGTAAGATTGCTGCGGGTTAACGGATCTAACGTACAGCTAAAGTTATGTTCAATGCAGCTGGCAATATAGGGCATCACCTCCTGCATAACAAAATTCGTCGATAATTTACTTAATTCACCGCCAGTGTTATTTTTGATGATATCTAACAGCTGCTTTTCCAGGTTTTCCAGCTTCGCTTCCGCTTTCTTTGTTTCTGGCAGCCATGGCCCAAAAGCTGACTTTTCTTTCAGGCCATCTTTTATGATTTGCGCGGTATACTCTGCCCCCACCTTCATCAGTAGCGTCTTCGCCTCAGGAGAATCACTGGTGGCGTTGAGCGCTGAACGAAAGAGCCCGGCAAACTCCATTATCGCTTTCTTACCTGCAACATTATTTGAATTGGTAAAAACTTCTTTTAACGCCTCGGCGTCTTTTCCGCATTTAAACAATGCATCCAGACTCGCCTGTTTGATCAGCGCGGGAAAATCTTCCAGTTGCGGGCCTTTAATTTCCCCTGACAGCGTCGCTGTGGCACTTTCTCTGACTGCGGAAAGATTCGCCGCAAGATTCGTGGCTTGCGTTTTGATCTCGGTCTGCATACCTGGCATCATGACGGGGGGCTGAGTTCTTACACTTGTAACCATTATTAATATCCTCTTCTATTATCCTTGCAGGAAGCTTTTGGCGGTTTCCAGGCTGCTACTTATCGTACTGCTCAGCACTTTTACCAGGTTGTCGTACAATGAATTGGCATTGCTGTATTTTTGCGTCAGCGTCTGTAATGTGGTTTTCAGATTTTCTTCCTGTGCTTTAAAACCCGACTGCCAGGCTTGATATTTGGCGTTATCCAGTTCAAGGGCTGAACCCGATCCTATTCCATTAAGATCGCTAACCATTTTGCTCAGTGGCCCCGTATCCACCAGTACGACATAACCAGAACCAGACGCCTTTAGACAGCTGTCCGGTAAATTCAATTCTTTAATCCACTGCTCAGCTTCCGCTTTCGTTGCTGTTGTCACTCCGCTGCCAGTTTGCGAGGGAAATAAAATCGTATTTTTATTTATTTGAGTGTATTTATTAATTAAACTACTTATTTCACTTTTAAGTGAGTCAACATTTAGCTTAATGGTATTTCCATCCTTACCAGGCGATAACCAGCCTCCCATTTTGGAAAGAATATCACTGAAGGCCTGATAAAAATCGGTATAGACTGCGACAACGTTTTCATAAACGCCCAGATAGCTGTCACCTATCGCCGATATATTTTGGGAAACCATATCCCAAATCTCAGCATCAGAAATGGTTGTTCTCGGTTGCGCCATAGGCGAAGCGCTAAATAAGGCCGACGTCGGCGCAGAAAACGCGCTCCGCAGGTTCTCATTTTGTTCTGCGGATAATGACACGCCAGACTTCGCCAGCGCATTCAGGCTGCTGGTCAACTGCTGGCGCGCCAGCGTGCGCTCGTCATTATTCTCTTCAGAGATCGGTGGCGTTGACTGCAGCGTCTGCTGTGCCTGCTGGATTTTAGTAGCCGCCTGCGATAATGAAATGATATCTGTGCCGCGATGTTCTGTGGTAGACGGTACCACGGCAGTCTCGACGTGCTCGCTCGCCGAGGGAGTCTGCGGCCGTTCGGCAACGATCCCCGGATGAGGAGAAGCGGAATAATTTTGAATATTAAGCATAATATCCCCAGTTCGCCATCAGGAGCGCGATTAAATCACACCCATGATGGCGTATAGATGACCTTTCAGATTAAGCGCGAATATTGCCTGCGATAGCAGCAAGTGCGGATGCTTTCGACTGGTTAATGCTCTCCATTGTTTTCAGCATTTCCTGAATCAGGCTGGTCGATTTACGTGAACTTTCACGGGCTTCGTCCGATGCGGTGCTGGCAACACGGTTATTCACCTGGCTAATTTGCTGCTCGGAACGTTCCTGAGTAGCGGCGTACTGCCCGGACGCCCCTGCAATACCACCGACCGTGACCGAGTTCTTCATAATCAGATCGCCCGTCATCTGCATCTTGCGCGCATCAATTCGGGTCATATCCATGGTATTCTGCTCAAGACGAATATCGGATTCGACAGACTCAAGACGTTTCGACAGAATAGCCTGATGTTCAGGGGAGATTTGTTTATTACTGTCTTTAATACCCAGACTTTCCGTGGCGCTGGTTCCGGCATTAGATTTAAGCGTCGCATCATTAAGATTTTTCGTCGCATCGGTACCGGTTTTCTTCATATTTAACGATTTCAGAGAATCGACGCCTTCAGCACCGAGTTTGACGCTATTCTGCCCGTTCAGCACGTTTTTAATACTGTGGCTTTCAGTGGTCAGTTTATCGATCTTCGCGGCATTATGTTTAAGCGCGCCTCTTTCATTCTGCAGCCCCTTATATTCCATTTTGGCGCCCACGCCAGTGATCCCCAACTGAAGCGCGCTCTGGGAAATACTACCGGACAACGCATTCATCCCTTCGCGCATCATGGAGCTTGCCGTCGTTTTAGCTGCATCAAAACTGACTAATGACAACTTACCAGACAGTTTGCTATCAGCCTGGTTCAACGTCAGCATTA
Organism: Salmonella sp. NW645; assembly: GCF_051703725.1. Classification (NCBI taxonomy): domain Bacteria; kingdom Pseudomonadati; phylum Pseudomonadota; class Gammaproteobacteria; order Enterobacterales; family Enterobacteriaceae; genus Salmonella; species Salmonella sp. NW645. Next base: position 159,160 of record NZ_JAMMKR010000005.1, read on the forward strand.
ACGTATTCGCGGCAGCCAACAGCGCAACGGCACTGGAAGACATTCCGCTAATATCAAAAAACTTTCCGACTTCTGCCTGCTGCTCGCGTAACTGGGTTTGCACAACCTCATTCGCTTTAGTCGTGACATTATTTGCCAGGGCATTCAAATCCTGATTCATGTCGGTATTTTGAATACTGGCTTTTAAAAAGGACGTGATCGTTCCGGGGGTTTGCGTTAATACCCCTGGCGCAGGCGCGCTCAGCGTAGGACTCAACCCCAGGTCACTGACTTTACTGCTGCTAATACCAATACTATTCAGAATATCTTTAGCGCTAACGGATTGCGAAGCTGTCTGTGAACTATTCTCAACAGAATGATTATTTAAATAAGCGGCGGGATTTACTCCCACATTACTAATTAACATATTTTTCTCCCTTTATTTTGGCAGTTTTTATGCGCGACTCTGGCGCAGAATAAAACGCGAAGCATCCGCATTTTGCTGTACCGCAGAAGACATGGCTTTTTGCAGTTCCGCCGTTACCTTCTGGTTTTCACCAAATATTTCTACGGATTGTTTAAGCCACTGCTGAATCTGATCCATGGCAAAACGGGCGAGCATAAAATCAGCAAGCGCCTCGCTGGCATTTTTAATAAATACCCCCTCGGCAACACCACCGGCTGACTGGGCTGCGGTATTCGTGACTTCCATGCCCAACGCCACTTTATTTAGGGTATTACCTACCAGCTCTTTACTTAAGGCATTCGTTTGCAGGCCCATCTTGCTACCCACATTACCCAGGCCGCTAGTAATACGTTGCATCCCCTGGGTAAAGAGTTTGCTGCCGTTTTGCGCCAACTGTTTCAGCACGTTAGGCACCAACTTCTTAATCGTTTCGCCCATCATTTTGCTCAGCGCGTTACCCAGTTTCGCCGCCGCGCCTTTCCCGACAACTGCGACCACCACAATGACCGCTACCATCGCAATAGCGGCGACAATCGCACCAACAATGCTGCCGGCCATCTCTGCCGTTTTCTTATCGACGCCTAATCCTTCCAGCGCTTTGGTAATCGCCTTGCCAATCAGCTCCATTAACGGCTTCAGCACATGCTCCATAATCGGGTTTAGCGCCTGCTGAATAAACGACACCCCCGTCGCCGCCTTCACAATTTCATCGGCCACCATTACCGCAAGTCCCACCGCAGCCAGCGCCAGACTCGCCCCACCGGTAAAAACAGCTGCCACAACGCTGACAATGGTTAGCAGCGCGCCGAGGACTTTCCCGATACATCCCATAATGCGGTTCGTTTCCTCGGCTTTGCGCGTCTCTTCCTGGAATTCAGCCGATTTCTTTTCCATCTCCGCCTGACGCCCTTCCTGCAAGGCGTTGAAAAGCGCAAGATCGTTTTGCAGGCTTTCTTCCGTATTTTTGCCCACAATCTCAATAAACATGGCCATGAGCATAGTGAGGCGGGCGACATTTGACAGATTATCCTGCTCACCCTGGGAAACCTGATTCTGAGAGGCGGCATTAGCCGTTCCCTGGAATTTGGTCAGAATGTTATCCGCTTTCTCGGCTTTCGCTTTGGCGTCTGTGCCTGCTTTAACCGTCGCATCCGTGGCCTTATCTAATGCCTCTTTCGCCTCTGTCGCTTCTTTTCCGGCCTGTTCTACCGCGGCTTCAGCTTGTGCATAGCCGGGGTCAGCCGGGTCCAGCGATTGCAATTTATTTTGCGCCTGCGTCAGTTTTTTGGCCGCAGCGTCATAAACACTCTTGGCGGTATCCGTCTTTTTGATGCTGGCTTCATAGAGATCCGTCGCCTCCTGAGCCTCTCCCAGAGCTGTCTGGAATTCTTTCGATACCTGAATCCCCATCTCTTTTTGTGACTCAATCATCGCCTGCCATACCGCCAGACGAGACTCCAGTTGAGACAGCGAAACATCGCCCAGTAGGGTCATTAACTTGCCAAGCAGTAATGTCAATTGCCCTTCGCTGGAGAGTTTTTCCCGGGCGGCGTCCGTAGGCGGCTTTAGACCCACCGTATTAATAGCGCTCTCGCCGGACTTTGTTCCAGCTTTAAGGTCGCCCGCTTTCGTTGCCACCACATCTTTAAAAGCTTTATCCGCCGCTTTTAAAAAGTCCGTGTTCTTACGAACGCCTTCAAAAGCCGCCTCAGCGAGGCGCGGATTTTGGGTATATCCGCTACGGCTAATGCTACTTGCGTCATTTACCATAATTATTCCTTTTCTTGTTCACTGTGCTGCTCTGTCTCCGCCGTTTTTAGCGCCTCCAGATAGACCAACGCTTTTGCCCGCAGAGACTCATCTTCAGTACGTTCATTGACAAGTTCAAAACACTGCCTGGCTTTTGCCGCCTTACGCATTAATAATTGACACTGCCCGGTAAAAAAAACGGGGCGATAATCATTTTTAAGTAACGTAAACGCTACTGCATAAAGGTCACATGCTTTCTGAAATTGTTTTTTCAGTTGGCATACTGCCGCCAGTCCCATGGTGTAATCGGGATTGTAAAAATCATAAATGCATAAGAAACGAAAGAATGTCTCAGCTTCATCCAGTCGTCCCTGGTTATAAAACTCATAAGCATGAGCATATAAACCGTCCATCATATCTTGAGGGATCCCATGAACGTCTTTTAGCGTGGCGCCTTCACTAACGGCATCCCAAATCATTTCCGCAACACGTTCTTCGCTGACATTATTTTGATAATCCATTACTTACTCCTGTTATCTGTCACCGACTTTGTAGAACTTAACGACTGCGTTTATCTGATGCAGTTATTAAACCCCGACGGTGGTTAGTGAACATTCAAAAAACGCCCAATGAATACATCGCTACTGCTTTACGCGGCTCAATGTCGTACTTCATTTTCTTGTGGCTGAATAACGTCTTTGCCCGCGTTTTCTACCTCTTCCAGCCAAACCAGAAGACGTAAAACTTCATCAATTTCTTCCAGACTCACCAGATCATAACGGCGATGGGTTTTGAAAAGACTGCGCGCCAGTTTGATATCGACGATCACAGGTACGCCAACCTTCTCCGCATAGGCGCGGACGGCCAGTGCGCGCTGATTCGTTTCATACACCGAGATCATCGGAATCGGCATCAGTTCGGGTTTAAAATAAATCCCGATCGTAATATGCGTGGGGTTGGCAACAATCAGGCGTGAGTTTTCAATATCGGATTTCACCTGTTCAGACAGAATTTCCATATGAACTTCACGTCTTTTAGATTTAACCTCTGGGTTCCCTTCCTGCTCCTTCATTTCACGCTTCACTTCTTCCTTATCCATTTTCATATCTTTCATGGTCAGGAAATATTCCGCAATAGCATCCAATAATAAGACAATCAATGCGCAAGCAAGGCAAGTTAATACCAACGCGAGAAGAAGCTCACGCCAAATGACGGCAATACCTACAATATTGCCATTTAGCTGAGAAAAGATTTCAACCTTATATTTCTTCCAGCAAATGATGGCGGCCACCACAAAGGATGAGAGATACAGTAGGGTTTTGACCGTATCTTTAACCGTTCGCATACTAAAAAGTTTTTTCGCCCCTTCTACCGGGTTTAACGCCGATAAATTAGGTTTTAATGCTTCTGTCGCCAGCACAAAACCGGCCTGTAATAACGCTGGTAATGCGGAACACACTAAGCAGAGCAGCATAAATGGAATCAGATATTTTAACCCTATCCCAAAAACGGCCAAACTGTAGTCAGCCATGCTCTGATCAAAATTATCCGCAATAATGATCTTAATTATCCCCATAAACTCATTAAATGAGCCATACGACACCAGATAGGCAATTCCTCCCAGCGTCAGGCAGGCGATAATGAGATCTTTACTTTTAAATGACTGGCCTTTTTTAGCGGAGTCTTCCAGCCGTTTTTTAGTCGGTTTTTCTGTTTTATTCGAGGACATGCGTCGCCCCTCGCTCGTAAAACCAACTGCTTAATCCTGTGGCCTGGAAAGAGAGTCGCAGTACATTGTCCGGTAGCACCGGAGAGAAATAAAGCAGCATAATTAAAACGGCAATGCCGCTTTTTACCGTCAGTGAAATCGCAAAGGCGTTCATTTGCGGAGCAAAGCGCGACAATAAACCCAGGAATACTTCTGACAGCAACAGCACTAATACCACCGGACTGGCCAGAACCAAGGCGTTTTGAGCCACCTGATTAATAAACGTTAATAGCGGCGGTAATGAAGGCGTGCACTCGTTCATCGGATCGCATAGCTGATAGCTTTTATTTAACACGTCAACCATCGTGACCAGACCGCCGTTTTGTAAATAAACGACAGCGGCAAACATATTCAGGAAATTAGCCATTTCCGAGGTATCAATGCCGTTTGCCGGATCGATACTGCTACTTAGCGTTGCCCCTCGCTGGTTATCGATAATACAACCCAGCGCATGCATAACCCAAAAAGGCCATGACAGCAGACAGCCCAGCATGACGCCTACCGCCGCTTCTTGCAGAACTAACGGGATCATCGCCACCGATAAAAACGGCGGCGCCTCGTTCAATGCATGCGGCCATACTCCCAATGCCACCAGGATGATAATGGCGTTTCTCGGCGCGCCGCTTAATACCCCGCTATTCAAAAACGGCAGGAAGAAAAAAATCGGCGCCACGCGAGCAAACCCTAGTGCCGCAGACGCAACCAGGTGATGAATTTCAAAGTACAACGCGTAAAACATTTTTTACCCCTTAGCCAACGCCAGGAATATCACCTGACGCCCGTAAGAGAGTAAAACTTCGCCATACCAGCCAGAGAATAAAAACAAGCATAAACACACGCCAAGTAATTTAATGCCAAAAGGCAGCGTCTGTTCCTGTAATTGCGTTACCGTCTGGAATAACCCTACCAGGAGGCCGATAATCGTTGCGACAATCGTCGGCCACCCTGACAGGATCAAAACAAGATAGAGCGCCTTATTACCTGCAAACACTAAATCATCCATTTAACTATCCCGTCTCGTAATGATGTCATGTTGCAATGTCCATATACTGTAAAATCAATCCCTTAGACAGTAATGTCCAGCCATCAAGCGCGACAAAAAGCACCAGCTTAATAGGTGTAGATATCGTCACCGGACTCATCATCATCATCCCCAGCGCCAGTAGCACGCTGGATACCACCAGGTCGACGACAACAAAGGGCAAATAGAGATAAAAACCAATTTTAAACGCGCTTTTTATTTCGCTCAGCGCATAAGCAGGTAATAACGCAAATATTGATGGTTTTTCAATTTCATCTTTGTCACGCTTTACCGTCTCGGTCTCTTCTCCATACTGACGCTTCAGTTGCGCGTTTTCAAAAAACTGAACTAACTCGCGATCTGAATATTTGATCAGATAATCGCGATAACCATCCAGACCTTCATCAACGTGTTTACTTAATGACGAAATATCATTAAAGGTGACATCTTCGTCCTCAAAATAGACGTAGGCATCATGCATTATGGGCCACATAACAAACATAGAAAGCAGCAATGCGACGCCGTTAAGCGTCATATTTGAAGGTATCTGCTGCAATCCCAGGGCGTTACGCACCATGACAAATACAATAGAAAATTTAACGAAACAGGTTCCTGACGCAATAATAAATGGCAACAGGGTGGAAAATGCCAGTAAGGCAATTAATGAGATATCATTCCCCATTACCAGACTCGCTCAGCCATTCATGGATCTCAACGCCTAAGGTGTCATTCATCTGTACCAGTTCGCCATTACCCAGCAAAACACCATTCGCCATAATTTCAACGTTAAGTTCAGCATTGGTCGGCAGTGATAATAGCTGCTGCTGCCCCATGGTTTCGAGTTCGGCGAGGGTAACGTTCTTACGATACAAAACAAATTCCAGTTTGACGGGCAATTGGTTCAAGCCAGGCAGAGTTTCTGCAGTTTCAGTTGTATTATTTTCTTCTTCGATATGTTGAATATCTAACGTTTCCACAATAATTCCCCCTTCAACACGGTTGAAATGACCTAACTTTTTCGCGTAGCAATAAACTTCCGCACGGGAAGTACGAATCAGGAGTACATCTCCGATCCCGATTCGGCCCAGCAACGAACGCTGCGTATCACTGCTACCGATTACAAAGCGCAACGGCCAATGCAGCATTTTCGGCCTGCCGCCCCCGACTGCAGGCAGTTCAGGAAGATATTCAAACCACAGGCCGCCCCGATCGCTCATAATGTGCAACAATTTCCCTTCCGGCAGCGCGCTTCCCGGCACGGGGTTCTCTACGCATAAACGCCGACAGGACAAATGCGGCACGGGCAACTCAAACGGTCGCTCTGTTGCAGCAAGCCAGGGAACGACCAGGTGCTCAGCGCCAGCAGAAACCGCCGCCCCCGCCAGAGCGGGAGAGACATGCTCAAGCCAGTCCCCAGGTTGAATCCACGCCGACCACCGTTTTTCTGCATCGCTCAACCGAACCCACATTCCCTGTCGCGTCGGATATTCCAGCGTAGCTTCCTGGCCATGGCGCTGGCATTCTGTCGCGGTTTGCGCCAATAGCCATTCGCGACGATCAATCTGTCTCACACGCAATGACATCAGGCGTCATCCTCCTCGCCAGATTGCTGTCTGTGCTGTTGCTGCTGCGGATTTTGTTGATCGTCTCGCGTCAGGTGCCAGCGCTGGGGATTACCGTTTTGCCATTGATCATGCAAACGATGTTCAACCTGCGTATTTGACGGTATTAACGAAAACTCCCCTGCTTGCCGCGCCTGAATATTGACGGAATAGTCATTTCCCCAGCGCTGAAAACGGTAAGTCAGTGAGCTATCCTCCCCTTTCACGCCATCGGCAGTGGGAAAAATAGTCATCATCGGCTTTGATTGCGCCGCTAAAGGCATTTTTTCATCGCCGCCGGTTAATTGGCTAAGATCGGCGATAGTGGTTGGTTGCAGCGGAAGCTGAGAAACATCTTTAACCTTTTTATGATCTTTATCGTCAGGCTTACCGGTATTGGCTGCGGCCATTCGGGCAGGTGCGACATCCCGCGCCAGCGGCGCGCCCTCTTTACGAACGCCTTCACCCGCGATGGCTTTATTATCCCCAGGCAATGCCTTGATATTATCGTCAGAGATTCCCGTGGCGTTATCGGTTACTTCACTAACGGATTCCACAGCTTTTAAATCAGCAGATAATTTTTTACCACTTACGCTTTCTAACGGCCTATTTTTAGACGATAGCAACGCTGCGGATTTATCTACTTTGGCCTCCGCAGAGATCAAACCGACAGATTTTTCAGCAGTGACTTTCAACAGTTTTTCAGCAATCCTGAGTTCGCCTTTTCCGTTATGATGCAGACCAGAAACGTTGCCATTGTGATGTTCTGATTTCGCTAGCGCGCCATGTCGCCATGCCGCCAGCAATACCGGTAAAGCCGTTTCTTTATGCATTACGAAAGCATCGCCATAGTCGCGATCTTTTTTATGATCGGAATATTCTGTCTTATGTTTTTCCACCGCTTTTTTTAATGCTTCTGATAAACCGCCAACCTCATCCTGCTGCGGCAGTAAAATGTTCCCGGATGAACTGACAGCTGACACATCGCCCATTAAATTATCTCCTCTGACTCGGCCTCTTCCTGCTGTATCTCTCGCTGGATATAGTGTCTTTTCTGACGGATTATCCAGCGTTGATAGTTCCCTTCTTTGCGCAACCAATATTTACTTTTTTTCTGAAACTCTTCCCTTTTCTTTTCCAGCTCGCTCCGTTTTTCCTGAATTTGTATAATCTGGAGTTCTAAATCTTTTATCTGCCGGCGAACAATAGACTGCTTACGTAATAACGTATAAATTTCCTCACGACTGAGCTGTCTGTTTTCTGCACGCAGCGTATCTAATAACAATTTCAGACCCGCTATTTGTTCAAGGATCGCCTCCTCCTCGGCCTGCAGCCCGCGGTCCTCATCCTGATAGCGAAGTAATATCGACTCACACTGTGAATGAAATACCGTACAGCGCCGCTGCAATACTTTAATTCTGGTCAGCGAATGCATTCATACCGCTCAACGTGTCATCAAAGGATGAATATTGCGCTACCGGCTGGCATAACCAGGCTTTCAGGCTATCCCGCATCTGCATCGCCCGATCGTTATCGATATTTTCGCCAGGACGATATTCTCCCAAGTCAATGAAAAGCTGGAGCTCTTCCAGACGCGTCATTAATTTACGCACGGCAGATGCCTGTTCAGCATGTGTCGGCGTCGTGACTTGTCCAAAAACGCGGCTTACGCTTTTCAGTACATCGATTGCCGGGTAATGTCCCTGCCCGGCCAGCTTTCTGCTCAGATACAGGTGACCGTCAAGGATAGAGCGAATTTCATCCGCCATCGGGTCCGCCTCTTCCTCGCTTTCCAGCAGTACCGTATAAAAGGCAGTAATGCTTCCCTCGCTGGTCGCCCCGGGGCGTTCCAGCAAGCGGGGCAAATTATCGAATACGGAGGCGGGATAACCTCGACGGGCCGGACGCTCTCCCGACGCCAGTGCCACGTCTCGCAAAGCACGCGCATAACGGGTCATGGAATCGATAAAAAGCACGACCCGTTTTCCCTGGTCGCGAAAATATTCCGCTACGGTTGTCGCCAGTTGCGCTGCATTGCAGCGATCGACCGAGGGGAAATCGGAAGTGGCAAAAACCAGCACGCATTTTTCTTTCTTATGCGAAGCGCGCAACATATCCACGAATTCAGTGACCTCGCGGCCTCGTTCACCGATAAGACCAATAACAAAAACATCCGCCTCCGTTTGCTCGATCAGCATATGCATCAGCATGGTCTTACCGCATCCTGCGGAGGCAAAAATGCCCATTCGCTGGCCTACGCCACAGGTCAATAACCCGTCAATCGCGCGCACACCGGTAATCAGCGGTTCACGGACGCCAACGCGCGAAGCGTAAGAAGGCGGTGCGACATCAATAACGCGTTCTTCGCTAATCGGCGCCACTTCAGGGGTAAAACGCTCAACGATTTTCCCTGTCGGATCCAACACCGCGCCTAATACCGAGTATCCCACCCACGCCGATAACGCACGTCCAGTGGGATAAAGCACGACATCGCGGCTCAGCCCCTGGGCATTGCCGATAAGGCTCAGCACGGTGCGTTCCCGCTGTAAGCCAACCACCTGCGCACGTGCAACAACCTGTTTTTGGTGCCAGCCACGGCGTATTTCACACAGTTCGCCAATGGCTACATCGCGCAATTCCGCCTCAATAATTGGGCCGGTTATTTTTTGTGGGTAGGCCAGATATTGCAGTAAACGAGGTGTTTTCATCTCATTAGCGACCGACTAAAAACTTCCAGATAGTTGTAAAACCCATTCAAGGCAGTAGAGAACTTTTCACCGTCAGATAAAAAATCCGGATGCACTAAGGCTTTAAGCGTTAGCTCCCCATTCTGCTCCCCCAGTAGTAATTGCCCGCCGCGGGCAAAATGGCATCCTTCCATTATGGTCATTAAGATTTCATAAGCCCGCTGTTGTAATACCACCATGCTGTCAGCACCCAATTGCGCCCAGATCCATACATCATCGTCCTTGACGCTGATACAGATACTTGGCAATGCAAATAAATCCAGAACAATTGTTGAATGGCTATCTATTCCTCCGATGAGTGAAGGATCGCAACCACTTACTTCCAGTGCGGAACGAACTAATTCAGCGATATCCAAATGTTGCATAGATCTTTTCCTTAATTAAGCCCTTATATTGTTTTTATAACATTCACTGACTTGCTATCTGCTATCTCACCGAAAGATAAAACCTCCAGATCCGGAAAACGACCTTCAATCATTTTCTTAATAAATCGACGGACATCGACAGACGTAAGGAGGACAAGATCTTTATGTGCAATCAATAAATCATCCAACTTAAGTGTAATGAGATCCATCAAATTAGCGGAGGCTTCCGGGTCAAGGCTGAGGAAGGTACTGCCAGAGGTCTGACGGATCCCTTTGCGAATAACATCCTCAACTTCAGCAGATACCATTACTGCTCGTAATTCGCCGCCATTGGCGAATTTATGGCAAATATAACGCGCCATTGCCCCACGAATATGCTCCACAAGGTTAATGACATCTTTTTCTCTTGGCGCCCACAATGCGAGCGCTTCCATAATTAATTTCATATTACGCACGGAAACACGTTCGCTTAACAAACGCTGCAAAACTTCAGATATACGTTGTACCGTGGCATGTCTGAGCACTTCTTTAAGTAAATCAGGAAATTTCGCTTCCAGTTGGTCCAGCATATGTTTTGTTTCCTGAATACCGAAATATTCATTGACGTTGCGCGCCAGCGTCACCGCCAGACAGTGGTAAAGCTCATCAAGCGCGTTCCGCAACACATAGCCAAGCTCCCGGAGTTTCTCCCCCTCTTCATGCGTTACCCAGAAATACTGACTGCTACCTTGCTGATGGATTGTTGGATTAATGCCAAAGGACACGACTTCATCGGAATAATTTACCACTCGCATCAAATCAAAATAGACCGTAAATTGTTCAACACGGATCTCATTAATCAACAATACGATGCTGTTATCGTCCAGACCATCGCCATCGCGTAACAATACTTCCGGCAGGCGCACGCCATAATCAATAAAGAACTGACTACGTAGACGCTCCGCAAGTTGAGCTTTTTCCAGATCTTCACGCCGGCTCTTCGGCACAAGTAATATCAACGGTACAGTCTCTGTAGAGACTTTATCGAGATCGCCAATCAGTCCTAACGACGACCCTTCTTTTTCCTCAATACTGAGCGGCTGCTCGCCTTTGCTGGTTTTAGGTTTGGCGGCGCTACGTTTTGCTTCACGGAATTTAAAATAGAAGAGTACGCTTAAAACCACCGATAAAATAACAAATACCGGCAGCGGGAATCCCGGCAGAGTTCCCATTGAAATGGTCAAAATAGCCGTAACAACCAATACAAATGGGTTGTTCAACAGCTGCGTCATGATATTCCGCCCCATATTATCGCTATCGCCATTTACGCGAGTCACGATAAAACCGGCACTAATCGCAATCAACAATGCGGGGATCTGGGCGACAAGACCATCACCAATGGTCAGCATGGTATAAGTAGACAGGGCGGAGGACAAATCCATACCATGGCGGGTCATCCCCACCGAAATACCGCCAATAAAGTTCACAAAGATAATAATGATGCCGGCAATAGCGTCACCTTTGATAAACTTCATCGCACCGTCAAAAGAACCGTAAAGCTGGCTTTCCCTTTCCAGTACACTTCGCCGTTCGCGCGCAGCATCCGCATCAATAATACCGGCCTTCAAATCGGCATCAATACTCATCTGTTTACCGGGCATACCATCCAGAGAAAATCGGGCCGCGACTTCCGCGACGCGTTCTGAACCTTTGGTAATAACGATAAACTGGACCACGGTGACAATAGAGAAGACAACAAAACCCACCGCCAGGCTATCGCCAATAACGAATTGCCCGAACGTGGCGATAATTTCACCGGCATCGGCTTCAATCAATATAAGACGGCTGGTACTGATCGATAATGCCAGACGAAAGAGCGTGGTAATTAACAGTACCGCAGGAAACGTTGAAAAACTGAGGATTCTGTCAATGTAGAACGACCCCATAAACACCAATATCGCCAGTACGATATTCAGTGCGATCAGGAAATCAACCAGATAGGTAGGTAATGGAATGACGAACATAGAAATGATCATCACCATTAGTACCAGAATCAGTAATTCAGGTCGTAAACGAGCACTGTTAAGTAGAGAAAGCAGCACTATAGGTATCCTGTTAATATTAAATTAAGACAGCTTTTCAATAGTACGACGCTGTTCTGCCATTTCATGCTTGTAGGCAATATCGGTCATACTACGTAACGCCATTAACAATTCTTCCTGCCAATATTCTTCATAAAAGAGTGAAGAGGGTATGGCTTTACATACTTGATAAAATATCTGCAAAAAGGATGCATGTTCTTTATGACTAAGCAATAACGCATTCAAACCTATAATATCGGCTAACAGCGAATCCACTTCATGTGGCTGTTGCAATAGCGAAAGCATCAGTAGTAGCCACGACGACTCCTCCGCATTAAACGCTTTGGTAAACGAATACGACAATAATGTACTCACAAACAGTAGGTCAGCGGAGCGCAACATTTTAAGTTGCGTCAGACGTCGTAAAAGCTGGCCAAACTCCAGACGCGAACAGCTGGCGTCATTCGCGTCAATATCGGTTAATAGCGAACCCTCGATAAAATCCAGTACCACCAGTCGACGTTGATAGCCATAACTGGCTATCCAGTCAGAGTAAATCTCCACTTCATGTGATTCACTCTGGATAAATTGCCGATAGCTGGCGCGCAATAAGCCTGGTTTTAACGATAATGTTTTCCCAAAAAGCCGGGCCTTCAACGCACAATTAATCCCTGCCTTGAGGGTCTTCGGATCGGTTTGCTCTTCAACGTGCTTAAGTAACGACTCCAGCTTTTTCCGCACGATCTCTTCCAGATCTTTACGACGAAGCAATTCGCGTAACACAAGGACTAAATCACTGGGGTCAGGAAATAAGCTACGCGCCTGACGTAAAAAATCTTCTAACGCGCCGCCATGTACGCTAATTAGCTTTAATATTTGCTTCGCCTTCGGTAAAGCCTCATCCTCCAGCACGCGTTCAAAACTATTAGATAAATTACTGGATTTTTTTTCATAATCGCGACGGTTACGAAATTGCGCCAGCGCCGCTGACATTTCGTCCGTCGACTGGACAAATTTTTGTACTTCCGCCCCTGGAGACGAATCCTCTGCGGCCTGTTGTATTTCCGCCTGCTGCGCATCAGTATGCTGGGTCGCATCCTGGTGAGATGTCTGCCGGGATAATATTCTGGAAAATGAAATACCGGAGGTTGAGCCAGGAATCATTTAATTGCCTCCTGACCTCTATCCAGATAAACACGAACCCATTTCTGTAACTTATCGTCCCCACTCCAGGCACCGCTTTGTTGCAGAATATTGTTTACCGATTCGCTGGCATCCGGCGTTAACGGGTCGACAATTTCTTTTGGTTCAATCATGAATACACGAACAACATTACTTTTATTCTTACTGGAATAACGGAACAGGCTACCAATAAGCGGTAATTTGCCTAAAAACGGAATACTTTGGACAGTATCGGTATTTGCATCCCGTGTATAACCCCCGACCAGCAAACTTTTTCCGTGCGGAACTCTCGCAATAGTGCTAATTAACGTTCGCCCGACTTCGGGTAACGCATCTACGGAGGTGGTAGTATCGGATTGCGGCGTCTTATCGTTGCCATCTTCAATGTCCAGCGACATTTCTATCTGACCATCTGCGGAAAAACGGGGCAGCACTCGGATCATTGTTCCGTATGTTACATGCTCAAGCGCCACATTACGTTCCCCAATCAGCTTGGTGTAAAACGTTCTGTTGTTATCAAAAATAGCGGGAACATTTTCCTGAGTCAGTAATACCGGGCGCGAAACCACCGTCGCCTGTTTCTTCTCTTCTAACGCATTTACCGCAGCGATGAATCGACTGCCATCAAGGGTACTTATTGAAGCCTGGTTTAATGACACGCCAAGTTTGTCCCCAATAGTAATGCTGCCGCTCCATGAAGTGCCCAAACGCTCCAGATCGCTTTTATTAAGATCGACAATCCACAGGGATAATTCTACGTGACGTTTGGCGACATCCAGCGCTTTAACCAGCATTTCGATAAAATGCACCTGCTCAGCCGTTCCTTTTACTAACAAACTGTTGGTATCCGGATAGGCCACGATTTTAATATTGCCCGCCGCGGCATTTTGCTTTAAAGCTTCCTGCAGACTCATGCCACCGGCATAATTTGCTGCTTTACCTTTTTCTCCATTCGCTGAAAACGCTGGCATCGCCGGAGGTTCGCTACTGACAATATTACCTAAGGGTTGCTCTTCTCCCTGCAATAACCTTTCAATCGCCGTAGCAATACCGGGGATAACCATTTTCTGATCGCGCAGATTGTAGGTACGATCGCCCACGAAGGTATTGTTCAGACGCATCACCCCTATTTTCTGGCGTCCCAGCTCAATACCATCGTTTTGCTTGTCCATCATGGTGGCGGCGTTGACCACCATATCAACATAGACGGGTGGCCCTGAAACATAGAATGTTCCTTTACGGTTATCGCCACGTAGCGGGTAATTTTTGTTATATAAACCTGAGCGTTTTAGAAAATTGTTGAACTCATTGAGTGAGACGTTGCGTAAAGAAACCACGGCATTGCGCATTTCACTGGCGTCATAAATATAGATAGCCTGCCCATCGAAATACCAAATCAGCCCCAGTTGTAGGGAAAGCTTCTCCAGTAATGCGTTAGGATCGTGAAACTCAAAGTTGCCCGTAATTTTTTTTCGTGCCGCCATTTTGCTAACAATGACAGGCTCCTTTAGCTGTAGCGCCATGGCATCGAAAAATGTCCGCAGGCTATCGTCTTTCGCAACAAACCCACTTCCCGTTACAGGTATTTTTTCACTAGAATAACCAGGTGCAACCAGAACAAGCGCGGCACATGCCAGCACTCTGGCCAAAAGAATATGTGTCTTCATTTGTCTGCCAATTGAATAATATTTGATAATTTCCGCGGCGAAACGCCGATCAGCTCTTTGATCTCACTAGAAAAATGTGAAGGCGATGAGTAACCATGATTAACGGCTAATTGGGTGATGTTCTCGTGGCCTTCTACACTATTCAGCAGCGATTGCGCCATACGCCAGTTTCGTAATTCACTCTTCGCTTTTCCGCCCAACGCTCTGCTGCACAAACGACGAAAATGGGTATAAGAAACGCCATAGTCTTCTCCCAGCATTCTCATCGTGTTGCCGCTGGTTGACTGAGCGAGTAAATAGCCAACCAACCAGTAACTCTCGCTTTTTCGTAACAGCGCCAGTACCTTATTGAAGGCCGGAGAAGGCGTAATAATTTGCTGCAAAAACCAGTACTCGCAGCGTTTACGATCTTGCCAAATAGCGCGAAACTCAGGACTCAGCAAAACCCATTTATCGGATTCAGCATATGTCGTGTCCACTAATCCTGCGCCATCGATAAATGCCAGTAATTTGCTGAGTACTTCAATTTTTAACGGTCGAAAAACCAGGTCTCCTGATACTGGTGCGACAACGGCCTGCTCGCAAAAAAGCAGCGCGCCTTCCTGAATCAGGCAGTTTTCATTGCGTCGGCTTTCAGAAAATGACATATGCAGCTTTTGCGCGGAACACGTCTGTATAAACCATGCTTCCGGGCTGCGGATTTTCCGCTTCTCTCCTTCTTTAAGTACTTCCTGCGTATTTAGCATAGTTGTCAGCACCAGTTAAAAATCATTTTAATATGTAAACAATACCGGGAGCGAGTGGCAAAATCCTGATGCAATCATTATGAAACTGATGCCACCCGCTAATTAAATTGGCCCACTTGCACAGCGCTTGATAATTTAAAATAGAAAATCAGCTCATAGTGTATAAATTCTGGCTTATTATTCTGCAGCAGCAAAAAATCAAATATTGTCATCGGGATGAAGAATTAATTATTTATATCAGAAGTTTTTTTTGCTAGCATTCCTGAAACGCATTCGCCCCCTTATCACTATTGTCAGATAACGTTCTGACGGTTGTGTAAAAACATTGTGCCTCATTCTTCTGTAGTTGGAGTTAATATGAAAAAATTTTATAGCTGTCTTCCTGTCTTTTTACTGATTGGCTGTGCCCAGGTGCCCCTCCCTTCCTCCGTGAGCAAACCGGTACAGCAACCTGGCGCTCAGAAAGAGCAACTGGCCAACGCAAATAGTATTGATGAGTGTCAGTCTCTTCCGTATGTGCCGTCAGACCTTGCGAAGAATAAATCATTATCAAACCAGAACGCTGATAATTCCGCATCAAAAAATAGCGCAATCAGCTCAAGCATTTTTTGCGAAAAATATAAACAAACCAAAGAACAGGCGCTCACCTTCTTCCAGGAACATCCACAATACATGCGTTCGAAAGAAGATGAAGAGCAACTCATGACCGAATTTAAAAAAGTTTTACTTGAACCAGGAAGTAAGAATTTAAGCATATATCAGACGTTACTTACTGCCCATGAAAGACTGCAAGCCTTATAAGGCCATATCACAGTTGGCTGAACTCATCATGATATAATTAAGACCATATTTTGCATTGCCACTTAATATCAATATAATTATTATAGCTATGGTCACTTTTACGGTTGGCCATTTGTCTCTTACGTTGCATTTATCAATCTGCTTTTTGATACAGCAGCACCTCGCTGCTGCTTTTTTTATTTGCGATAAAGAACTGCCTCCCAGACTCGGGAAAATAGCCGAAACTTATACTGACAAACTATCGTCTCGTATATCGCGGTAAACTGACATCCCCCTCTTTCTCCACATGTTGGCATTCTTACGATATCCCATCCACTTTTCGCGGATAACGTTCTTTTTACCTGTGACAGCGTATTGACTACCAGGCTAGTATAGCGGCAGAAACGTCCCGATGTCTGGAATGAATGGCAAACAGTCTATAAGGTGATTGAATGGATACGACAGAAGAACTAAACGGAACCTACTTCTACCACGGACAATCGAACCTGTCAGCAGGTGAACTATTTGATGTAATTTTCCTTGAGCAATTTTGTGATGAACCTGGGATTGGCATTGAGTCAGGTGCTGCTATCCTCGCCGGGCAACCGTGGTTAAAAACCAGAACGAAACCGGGAGAGGCAATCAAAGGGACAAGTGTTATCTCCAGGTATGGGAGAATGCTTTTACGAAATGCACGAACTCCTTTTGGTATTAGAGTTCCTACACCCGTTGGTATAAGAATGCGAAAAACAAATAATCTTGCCGCAGTCATAGCACGATATGTTCCATGGTTAGGTTGGGTTGGTCTTGTGAATTCAATTTACCAGGTATCAAGGAGAACTCAGGCAAAATACAACCTAATAGCACGCCCTAAAGATCGTATACAATGGACATCCTTTTGATGGACACAATTCAGCAAGAGGTGTTAGCACTCTTCCGTGAAGAGATTCCCGGATATTTAGACAGCAATTGGAAAGAAATCCCTTTAGAACTTGATTCTGATTTATTTGAAGCTCCAGGCGATGACCTGCATGAAGCTTTGGATAAATTTGAAAAAAAATTTAATGTAGATTTATCACAAGTTAAATGGTCGTGTTATTTTCCCTGGGAGAATACTCCACTGCTTACACGATGGTTTAAATTAAAACGGGAAGATGTAGAACGAACTCGTACACCTTTAACAATCAGAATGTTTTCTGAGTCAGCGAAAGCTGGGAAATGGCTTTATGATTAGTGAAAAATATGTCGAATTAATCAGGAGTTAATTACTATGAATTTTGTTATTTGGCGCAGTATCATTAAACGATCAACCCCTTTCCTTGTTGCTGTCGTTTAAAACGCTTTATGCTACTTTATCTGCATCTGGTAGGTTATGACAACATGAGGCTTTGTTGAATAATTCAGAATCGGCCAACGATAAGGATACAGGACTCCCACCGGAGCACTCGTTATACGAGCCTGACGCTGGTCGACATTGCCAACAACATCATCCGGTTCAGCGCTTTGAGCATCGCCATCGCTTCACCCACCTGCGCGTCATAGTTTCGCAGGCTCAGATGGCCGCCCAGCAAGGTTTTGATACGGAACATGACCGTTTCCGCTACTGAACGACGGTGATGGCCCACTTTCTTTTTCCAGACCTCATTGCTGCCGCTCAGATGTTGATTCGCCACCGCGTGGTTACGCTCATGGTACTTGTCCGGCCAGTATTGCGCACCGCTTCGTGGCGGGATTAGCGGCCTGATTTTTTTCCGCAATAACACATCATGGCAATAGCGCGTGTCATAAGCGCCGTCAGCCGAGGCTTCCCTGATTTTACGGTGAGTCTGGCTAATCAGCCCCGGCAGTGCCTGCGTATCCGTCGTGCCGCTGAGCGGGAAAGTATGCCTTTGCAATTAATCAGGAAAGTGTTGCGCGAGAAATCGTGCATCTTTCAAGCACATCGTTTACTTTAATTAACCGATTCATAAAATATATATTCTCTGTTGATTTCTAGCTTGTAGGTTATTTTAATAACTGTGTATTTTAAACAATAAAAATTAATATTACCCTACTTCTTTGTTATAATACCAGCCTCCAAAATTGTGCTATAGGAACATCATGGAATTAATCCGTTATGCTGACATCAACAGCGATCTCTATCGCCACATTTGGGTCGTTGGTGATATTCATGGATGTTACTCCTTATTGTTAACCAGACTGGCTCAATTACATTTCTCTCCTGATACCGATCTCTTGATCTCCACTGGAGATAACATTGATCGAGGAAAAGAAAACCTTGAAACACTGAGACTGTTAAATACCCCATGGTTTATTTCTGTAGTGGGTAATCATGAAGCTATGGCGCTTGACGCTTTTGAAACACAGGATGGCAATTTCTGGTATGTAAACGGTGGTTACTGGTACGACTCGGTCACCGAAAAAGACAGGCAAGAAGCCACTGAGCTATTACTAACTTTTAAGCAGCGTCCTCACATCATAGAGGTTGAAACGTCCTCAAAGAAGTACGTGATTGCCCATGCCGATTATCCAGATGACAGCTACGATTATGGGAAGCAAGTTGATATTGATAGCGTTCTATGGTCACGCGATCGTCTGCTTGGTTCGTTACAGGGGAATATCCATCCAATACGCGGTGCGGATACTTTCATCTTCGGCCATATGATTGTTGACTACACAACAACATTCGCCAATCAAATCTACATTGACACAGGTTCTTTCTGTTCAGGCAATCTGTCTTTTTTTAAAATAAAGTAATCTGGAAATAGAATTATATAATATCAACCCTCCCTGCATTATGGGCAATGATATAGCCTTCAATAAGTACCATTGCCCATTCGTAATAGCGTCTAAATTTCGCGTTTTTCTGCCCATTTCAGCATTAAGATCGCAGGCCAAAAAACGAAGCCGTAATCCGACGCAGGTAGTTACTCGATCGCCTGAGACGAGTAAAGATCGCACATCTCAAGATACCTATCGGAAGAAAGCGCAATAACCGTGGTGGCGAAATGGATCGGCTTGCCTTCATGCAACACAATCTTAATACCGGCGGCGGCCGGGATGAAGTTAATGCTCTGTGAATGCCAGGTGTTTTCGGCGATATTTGTCCAGGCCGCGAATTTGCCATTACAGAAGCGAATACCTTCACGACTGATGGTGACTGCCGGCTTTGCCGCGCTTAAAAATGTGCGAGCCAGGCGCACAATAAATAACAGACTGCCGCAACAAATAAGTCCCATAAAGACGGCACCGCCAGTTTTGGGCTCCTCGGGATCGGTGGCCATACTCACCGCCAGCGCAATAAAAACTCCCATCATACAAATCCAGAACACAATACCAACCAACATTTTAGATCTGGAATAATAGATATTGAACTCCACAGGCATGTTTTGCTGGCTGGTTTTTGATACATACAGTTCCATTGATTCATCCTTGTATAAAAATGTCGTCAGGCGGGTAAACGCTGGGAAAGAAAGTTGAGCAGCAGCGGCTCATTGACGATAGTGGAGCGGTCGATTTTGCAGATCCGGCCCGTAGCGGTGCTAATCATCAGATAGCTCATTGAACTGCCAGCACCCTCCTCGCGCTGGGTGCGAATACTGGCGATCTGCGCATACGGCACCGCCCGGTTTTTGTGTTCAAGCCGATCCGCCAGCGCGGTCACTTTGCCGAATTTAAGACGTCCATCGGCGGCGAGGCGCGCACCCAGCGCAGAACCGTGTCGCCGGACAAGTTCAGCAGCCAGTCGGTCGTAAATTCCGTTGCCATCGTTCCAGAAATCAAGGTAGATGACGTACTTCTTGCCGCCACTGTGGCGCAAGATGAGTTTGTCGGATTGGTGGAGCAGACGCATTGATTCAAGCGCATCGTAATGGATAACCCGATGCCCGGCCTGCAACGCGGTTTCGGTTAACGTCATCCTGCGTGGCGTAAACAGAAACAGAACTGTGACGCTGAATTTCCAGATGATAAACAACAGGCCCACCAGTAGCGATATACCGGAAAGCCGATAATTCACGGTGGCTGTTGCTATGCTGAGAATAAAAAAACCGATCCCGATAGCAAACCATTTCAGCTCCGAAAGCGAAAGATGCCGGGTGTATTGACGACTTTCCATGATGGTATGGTATCCCTGATTTTACTGTCGGCGTATTACGTCAGGTTGAGTAAGGAAGCTATATCCGTTATGTTTTAAGTTATATACACTTCATCCTTCAGGCTGCCGGAGCAACTATTGTACGCTCCCGGAGATTAATGAGAGACATCCTGCCTCTCACCGAAGACCAACCACGAGCCTATACACCATTCGGTGTAAATGCCTTTCTCAGAAGTGAACGTCCAGGCGGCTACCGAACCCGAGCGTGATAATAAAGCGACTCGTTGTCATGAGCCAGTCCCTTAGCGACATTGTCCATTTTCGGATGTCGGCCTGAATTGCCAGTCACACGACCTTTTTCACTGACTCGTCCGTCGGAAACACTGTACGCTTTTGATAGCATGTTGGTTATCTATGCAGGAAATGCGAGTCTGGTTTTTCTTCAGCAGACGATCGAACGGGCTGAGATCTTCAGGTATTTTGAGATTTTGGCCAGTGCATTAGCCAGATCCTGCAACTGTTTTCGTCCATAAAGCAACCAGCTTTTGATGTTGAATCGAACATATCAAAATCAGGCAATTACACAATTTTAATTACAGTCTCATTTTGAGTTCGGAAGCATCCGTTTCCCTCTTAATTTTGTTGGGATTTCTCTTTGTTGCGAGCATGGTCTGAACTAATTGCCTGGTTACTTGCCTTGTTTCGTCAATATTTGGAAAATCGAACACATTTCCAACTTTTACTTTCAAGACAGAACTTGGCTTCCTACCCTCACTGACATTACGATCTGACGAGGCTACTCTTCGCTGGATTACGTAGGTTTTTTTCGTCAAACTGGCTTTTACCCCGAAACCAGCAGGAGCTTCTCTGTGGTCATCGAAAACAATGTAGAGTTTTTGAGCTGGGTTAGCTTCGAAAACGATTTTTCCAGAGCGACTGAGCGCAGACTTAACATTGATACTTAACTTGTTGATAATGAAAGGCTGGCTGAGAGTTGTTTTCAAAGTATCACCCCTGTTGTAGTCCAGGAATGATGAGAATGTAACCTGTCACATTTTAGGCTACAGGTGAGCTACAAATTTATGGGTTTATGTGAGTTTATAAGGGTTTTCCCCGGGGCCACATGAGCACTTGAAAGAATAAAAAAACGAGTAAAATCAATATGAATGAGTCATTTGATAAGGACTTCTCCAACCACACACCAATGATGCAGCAGTATCTCAAGCTGAAAGCCCAGCATCCGGAGATCCTGCTCTTTTATCGTATGGGAGACTTTTACGAGCTGTTTTATGACGACGCAAAGCGTGCGTCGAAGTTGCTCGATATTTCGCTGACCAAACGCGGCGCATCGGCTGGCGAACCTATCCCTATGGCGGGTATCCCGCACCATGCCGTAGAAAACTACCTCGCGAAACTGGTCAATCAGGGCGAATCCGTCGCTATTTGCGAACAGATTGGCGATCCGGCCACCAGCAAAGGTCCCGTTGAACGTAAGGTCGTGCGTATCGTTACGCCTGGCACCATCAGCGATGAAGCCCTGTTACAGGAGCGTCAGGATAACCTGCTGGCGGCTATCTGGCAGGATGGTAAAGGCTACGGTTACGCCACGCTGGATATCAGCTCCGGGCGCTTTCGTCTGAGCGAACCCGCCGACCGTGAAACGATGGCCGCAGAGTTGCAGCGCACCAATCCCGCCGAACTGTTGTATGCCGAAGATTTTGCTGAAATGGCGTTAATAGAGGGACGCCGGGGTCTGCGCCGTCGCCCGTTGTGGGAGTTTGAGATTGATACCGCCCGCCAGCAGTTAAATCTGCAATTCGGTACGCGGGATCTGGTCGGTTTCGGCGTCGAAAATGCCTCGCGTGGATTATGTGCGGCAGGCTGCCTGTTACAGTACGTAAAAGATACCCAGCGCACCTCCCTGCCGCATATTCGTTCCATTACGATGGAACGCCAGCAGGACAGCATCATTATGGATGCCGCGACCCGCCGCAATCTGGAAATTACCCAAAACCTGGCCGGCGGTGTCGAAAATACCCTCGCCGCGGTGCTTGACTGTACCGTGACGCCAATGGGTAGCCGAATGCTTAAACGCTGGCTGCATATGCCGGTACGAAATACCAACATATTGCGTGAACGCCAGCAGACCATCGGCGCCTTGCAGGACACCGTCAGCGAACTGCAACCGGTGCTGCGTCAGGTCGGCGATCTGGAGCGTATCCTTGCGCGTCTGGCGCTGCGCACCGCGCGTCCGCGCGATCTCGCCCGAATGCGTCACGCCTTCCAGCAACTGCCGGAATTGCACGCTCAGCTTGAAACCGTTGACAGCGCGCCGGTACAGGCGTTACGTAAAAAAATGGGCGATTTCGCCGAGCTGCGCGACCTCCTGGAACGCGCCATTATTGACGCGCCGCCGGTACTGGTCCGCGACGGCGGCGTTATTGCGCCCGGCTACCATGAAGAGCTGGACGAATGGCGCGCGCTGGCGGACGGCGCCACCGATTATCTCGATCGTCTGGAAATTCGCGAACGCGAGCGTACCGGGCTGGATACGCTGAAAGTCGGCTATAACGCGGTACATGGTTATTACATTCAGATTAGCCGTGGTCAAAGCCATCTGGCGCCCATCAATTATGTGCGTCGCCAGACGCTGAAAAATGCCGAACGCTACATTATTCCTGAGCTAAAAGAGTACGAAGATAAAGTTCTGACCTCGAAAGGCAAAGCGCTGGCGCTGGAAAAACAGCTATATGACGAATTGTTTGATCTGCTGTTGCCGCATCTGGCCGATTTACAGCAGAGCGCCAACGCGCTGGCGGAGCTGGATGTGCTGGTTAACCTGGCCGAACGCGCCTGGACGCTGAATTACACCTGCCCGACATTTACCGATAAACCCGGAATCCGTATTACCGAAGGTCGCCACCCGGTGGTTGAACAGGTACTGAATGAGCCGTTTATCGCTAACCCGCTCAATCTGTCGCCGCAGCGCCGGATGTTGATCATTACCGGCCCCAATATGGGCGGTAAAAGTACCTATATGCGGCAAACGGCATTGATCGCCCTGCTGGCCTATATCGGCAGTTACGTTCCGGCGCAAAACGTGGAAATCGGCCCCATCGACCGTATTTTTACCCGCGTCGGCGCAGCGGATGACCTGGCCTCCGGGCGTTCGACCTTTATGGTGGAGATGACCGAAACCGCGAACATTCTGCATAATGCCACGGAAAACAGTCTGGTATTGATGGATGAAATCGGGCGCGGTACCTCCACGTATGACGGGCTGTCGTTGGCCTGGGCCTGCGCGGAGAATCTCGCGAATAAGATTAAAGCGTTAACGCTGTTCGCTACCCACTACTTCGAGCTGACCCAATTACCGGAGAAAATGGAAGGCGTGGCAAACGTCCACCTGGATGCGCTGGAACACGGCGATACTATCGCGTTTATGCACAGCGTGCAGGACGGCGCGGCAAGTAAGAGCTATGGCCTGGCGGTCGCGGCGCTTGCGGGCGTCCCTAAAGAAGTCATCAAACGCGCGCGCCAAAAACTCCGCGAGCTGGAAAGCATCTCGCCCAATGCGGCGGCAACGCAGGTGGACGGCACGCAAATGTCGTTGCTTGCGGCCCCGGAGGAGACATCGCCTGCCGTTGAAGCGCTGGAGAATCTCGATCCGGACTCCCTGACGCCACGCCAGGCGCTGGAGTGGATCTATCGGCTGAAAAGTCTGGTGTAAACGTGTCGGGCCCGATAGCGGCGCGTTATCGGGCCCACGCGCCGGAACAGGCTTTTCAGGCTGTGACTGTCGTTTCGTGTAAATGACGCCAGACTATCCGTCCTCTTTCCCTTTTTAAAATGACCGTCGACCAGCGTACCGTCTCAGCCTGGCCCGGCAGTTGCTGGCGCTCACGATAACGCAGCGCGGCACCTTCCGGCCACTCCGCCACAAGGTCAATGTGCTCAACCACGATAACCAGCCCCGGGCGACACGCGCGCTGCGCCTGGAAAAAAGCGCCCAGCGCCGGATAATCCAGACAAATACCTCCTGGCGTTATCATCGTAAAATCAACAGCAAAACGCGCTATCAACGCCTCCAGGCTACCCACCCCCTTACTAAGCCAGTTCTCAATCGCCGCATGGGCATGAATAATTTCTTCTTTATATGGATTCATGATCTTTCCTTTTTCAGGCACAGAAGCGCCTGTCTATTGTTTAGACAGACAGCGTAAATAAGGGGCAGCAGGGTGATACCGGCGGCGGCAATAAAGGTCCAGCGATAAGCAACCTCAAGCGACATAACGCGCTGGAGCGCGTTTAACAGCAGCGTCAACAGCGTCGCGCCAAGGAAAAAGCTGAGCTGACGATTAAGATTCCATAGCGCGCTGGCGTCAGGCATGTCCCGGCGAGCAATAGTCAGGAAAGCGCCACTCTGCGCGGTACTGCTGCACAAACTGCCGCCAGCGCCCATTAAGGCGAATATCATCATCAGTACACGGTGCGATGTCGCAGGCGTAACGTTAGTTAAAAGCAGTATCCCTGCGGCCTGAAGAAGACAGCCGACGATAATCAGCGGACGCGGCCCAAGCCGATTGAAGTAACGTCCGGTAAACATAATGGCGACAAATGAAGCGATCGACCAGGGGAGCATCAGCGACCCCGCCGCCGCAGGCGATAGCTGCGCGACGTTCTGTAGATAAAACATCCCGACCACGCTGATACCAATGAACATACCCGGCACACACAGATAGACGATCATGGCAAAACGCAGCAGCCTGTCCGTCAACAACGGCAGATGGAGCAATCTTGCTGACGCCATTGTCGTCGAAGCGACATTCAGCCAACAATAAGCGAGCAATAAAGTGAGAACGGCCACCGGCAGCGTGGCAAAGAATATCCAGCGCCAGCCGCACGTTTCCACCAGCAGCCCGCCAATCGCAGGCGAACATGCCGGCGCCAGTAGCGCCACCATCATGACAACCGATGACACGCCAGCGCGTTCATGCGGTTTAAACTGTTGCCAGGTTAACGCCTGACCAACCGGGATCAATAAGCCACCGCCCACCCCCTGCACAATACGCCAGAAAACAAGGCTGTGTAAGGAATCGGCAAAACCTGCGGCAGCGGCGGCAACGCTAAACAGAATGAGCGAAAATATGATCAGCCGTCGTGCGCCGAGATAACGCGAAAGAAACGCGCTAAACGGAACGATCAGCGTTAATCCTGCGATATAACCGTTACTCACCCATGCCAGCGCCGATATGGACGTATGCAGATCCACGGACATCGCAGGAAAAGCCACGCTGGCAATAAACAGATTAATCAGATCAAGAAAGAAGCCGAGCAGGTAAACCACTGCCACTTTACTGCGATACGTCATTATGCATCCTCCGTCAGAGGCGCTAATGTAGCCGTCCGGAGAAAGCCAGATAAGTCCGCGCTTCAACGATATACTGTCAAAATAATTTTGACAGTAAAGGAGCTCGCCATGCTCAATTTGCAGCGTATGTCGCTGTTTATCGCCGTGGTAGATAGCGGCAGCTTCACGGCCGCTGCCGCCGCATCGGGCCAAACAAAAGCGGTAGTGAGCTTTAATATTCGGCAGCTTGAAAAAGAGCTTGGCGTAACGTTACTGCTACGTTCCACCCGACGACTGACGCTCACAGACGCCGGCGTCCTCTTTTACCAAAAAGGCGTGAATTTACTCAACGCCGCGAAAAATTTGCAGGATGAAGTGCGTGCCAGCCATAGTGGGCTGGGCGGCGAGTTACGTATTACCACTACGCCCGAGTTTGGCGAACAGGTGGTCATTCCGGTACTGGCGCAGTTTAGTCAGCGCCATCCCGATCTCCGTATTCGGCATATGTCCTCATCACATCATGCCGATTTAATTGCCGAGCGCTTTGATGTGGCGATTCGGCTTGGCTCGCTGGCGGACTCCCGCTATCGCGCCGCGCTGATATCCCGCTTTACCATTCTGCCGGTCGCCGCGCCGCAGTGGCTCGCCCGCCACCCCGTGTCGTCACTGGAGTCGTTGGCCCATGCGGAATGGATTATTCATGAGCGATTACCTACGCCGCTACGGTGGACAGTAACGAATAATCATGGCCAACACTCACGCCTGGAGATAAGCAAAGCCGGCAAAATTTCTGTCGACAGCGCGCGCTCGCTGATGGCCTTCGCTCTCGCGGGAAGCGGCGTCGCATTACTGCCGCAATGGTTAGTCAACACCGCACTGGAGGATGGAACGTTAATTCACGTGTTACCCGACTATCAATTTCCCCGTCAGGGCATTTATGCCGTTTACCCCGACGCCCGCCATGTATCGACAAAAGTACGCGCATTTATTGATTTTTTACGTTCGCAATGGGATTGCGGGGAGCACGCCCCATCATCGTAGCCAGTCCGGGAGCATTGCGCTCCCGGACGGATAATACCGTCTTAATCCTTAACTACCAGCTTGTCTTTGATCCCCTGCGCCTGCCAACGCACCCACAGCATAATTGCCGCCAGAACGACGATCGGCAGTAACGGATCGAGCCAACTGCCGCCGGAACCAAACAGCAGGTTAATCAGCGCCACGCCGGTGCCGCCAATCGCCCAGGCAATGGTCGTCGGTACAGACCAAACCACCATCTGCTGTTTGACATCAGAGACGCCCATCATGCGGTTAACCACCCAGAACAGGCTGTCGTTGAAGTAGCCGAAGAACAGCGACCCCATCGTTGCGGCCTGAGCGGCAAGCAACATATTGATGCCGGGGATCTGCGCCAGGATCGGCGCGGAAATCGAGGCGGCAGTGATCATCGCCACCGTCCCCGATCCCTGAATCAGGCGTACCAACGTCGCCACGATAAACGGGATCAGGATCGGCGAGATCGGCAGGTTGGCAACCTGCTCCGCCAGCTGTTGCCCCGCGCCGCTGTCGCGCAGGATCGCGCCCAACGCGCCGCCAGCGCCCGTGACCAGTAAGATAATCCCGGCGCTTTGCAAGCCCTCTTCCAGACGCTCTGCGGTGGTATGTTTATCCATACGCGGCACCAGCGTATACACCGCCAGCAGAACGCTGATGGCCAACGCGATCACTGGACTTCCCACAAAGTTGATTGCCTGTACCACCGGATGCGTCGCCAGGCCGGACCATCCTTCTATGGTGGCGAGGGTGGAACAGATAGCCTTCAGGAAGATCAGCACGATCGGCACCACAATAGGCAGCAGAGAGAGCGTCAGGCTCGGCAGATCCTTTTGCTCTTTCTCTTTATTGTACTGCTCCAGCGCGGCATTGACTTCATCGGCGTTCAGCGTGCGCGGCACGAAATCAGGGTAGCGTTTATCCAGCCACTGCGCATAGAACACAATGCCGATCACACAGGGCACCGCCAGCGCCATCCCGGTCAATAACATTGCGCCGATGTCGACGTTAAAAATTCCGGCTACCCCCAGCGGGCCTGGCGTGGGAGGTACCGTATGGTGAGTGACCACCAGCCCGCCCGCCAGCGCGACGCCCAGCGTCAGTAGCGAACGCTTACCGCTTTTCGCCAGCGCTTTCGCCACCGGATAAAGAATGACAAAAGCGGAATCGACGAAAATGGGGATGCTGACAATATAACCCGTGATCGCCAGCGCCCACTCTTCACGGCGTTTCCCCAGCCATTTGATAAAGCTCCAGGCGATACGCTCCGCCGCGCCGGAAACCTCCAGCAAGCGCCCCATCATTACGCCGAGACCAATCACCAGGCCAATGCTACCCAGCGTCGTACCGAATCCGCTGGTGATGACAGAGAGCGTTTTATCAATGCCCATTCCCCCCAACAGACCGGCGATACAGGCCGCCGCCAGCATCGCGATCAGCGCATGAACACGGGTGCGTAACACCAGCCATACCAGCACGAAAACGGCAACGATCAGGCCGATAATTGGGGTCGGTAAACTTGTCATGACCTCCCCTCCATATCATCTTGTCGAAAGCGTTCGATAATGTCATCGAAGCGTTTATCGGCGACAAAACCTAACGCCAGCGCACGCTGGTTATCGATACGTCCCGGCCAGGAGGCGACAATTTTCTCGACGCCTTCATCGCGCTGATGCGTAACCCGATCGCGCGCCGCCTGACCGCCCACCTGACGCAACGTTTCCAGCATCTCGCCCACGGTTACGCTGATCCCCGGTAAGTTGATGCTGCTCGCCCCGCCAGGCGCGGGTAACGTTGCGGCCAGCGACAGGTTATGGATCACCGTCGCTGGGCTGGAAATCCACAGCCACAAACTTTCCGACACCGGGCAGACGGTCGTCTCGCCCTGCAACGGTTCACGAATAATCGCACTGACAAAAGAAGAAGCGGCGCGGTTTGGTTTACCCGGGCGAACACAGATCGTCGGCAAACGCAGCGCCAGCCCATCCACATAGCCTTTGCGGGTATAGTCGTTGACCAACAGTTCACAGGCGGCCTTCTGCGCGCCATAAGACGAGCGCGGCGTGAGCGCGGTGGTATCGGTGACGCATTCCGGCAGCGTACCGCCATAAACGGCAAGCGAGCTGGAGAAGACAAAACGAATTTTCTGCGGTTGTCGACGACACGCCTCAAGTAACTGGCGGGTAAGATCCAGGTTAACTTTCCATCCCAGATCGAAATCGTCTTCCGCATGACTGCTGACAATCGCAGCGAGATGATAAACAACAGAGGTATTAGCGGTAATCACATTCTCCAGCACGCCCGGCTGGGTTAAGTCAGCCTCCAGGCAGCGTAAACGAGGAGAATCTGATAACCGTGCAGGCATTTTTAAATCAACAAGAAGCAGTTCGTTAAACGCCAGCGATGAGTTTAATAAGGCGCTTGCGAGTTTCTGGCCTAAAAAGCCGCCCCCGCCGGTAATGATAATCTGCATCCGGATGTCCTCTTTATTGTTGTGTAGGGTAGTTCAGGGTTAGCGCCAGGCGTTAAACCAGCCAAGCCCGTCCTGAGTGGTATTCCGTGGTTGGTATTCGCAGCCTATCCAGCCGCGATAACCGACGTCATCGAACAGCCGGAACAGCCACGGGTAGTTGATCTCGCCATCATCCGGTTCATGTCTGTCCGGTAGCGAAGCGATTTGTACATGGGCATAGCGGCCCGCGTACTCGCGAATCAGGTGACTCAAATTGCCATCCACTTTTTGCGCGTGGAAAGTGTCGAGCTGGATGAATACATTCGGGCG
The DNA here is from genome assembly GCF_051703725.1 of Salmonella sp. NW645. Lineage (NCBI taxonomy): Bacteria > Pseudomonadati > Pseudomonadota > Gammaproteobacteria > Enterobacterales > Enterobacteriaceae > Salmonella > Salmonella sp. NW645. Next base: position 188,572 of record NZ_JAMMKR010000005.1, read on the forward strand.
GTTAGCCTCTTCTGCGATGCCCAGCGCCTGATATTGGCTGGAAAAGAGGTAGCCGGGTTTAACGCCGGGACTCAGCGCTTCGATCAAAATACGTTTATCGTGGGCGGCAAACCGGTCGGCGGCATAACGCAAATTATCGATAAACGTGGCGCGATAACGTGCGCCATCAGCGCCATCCGGCACTACGCCCGCCATGATGTGAACCTGCTCACATTCCAGCGCCAGAACGTATTCCAGAGCCAGATCGATATCGGCGCGCGCGTCGTGTTCGCGCCCCGGTAGCGCGGCGCGTCCCCACTCGCCCGCCGCGGTATCGCCCGCCGAAGTATTAAACAGCGCCAGCGTCAGATCATGACGCGATAGCTGGGCTTTAATCTCGCTGGCGGCAAAGTCGTAGGGGAACAGAAACTCAACGGCCTGAAAACCGGCTTCGGCAGCGGCGGCAAAACGCTCGATAAACGGCACTTCGGTAAACATCATCGACAAATTGGCGGCAAAACGCGGCATCGGGTTATCTCCTTAACTGCGCAATTTCTTCGGTGGTTAAATAACGAATCGGGCGTTCGCCAAGGATAAAAATCAGCTTTGCCGTCTCTTCCAGCTCCTCGGTATTATTAGCGGCTTCCTGCAAATTCTCCCCGCACACGACCGGCCCATGATTAGCCAGTAAAAAGGCCTGATGCCGGGCCGCCAGCGCAGCCAAATCGCGGGCAATTCGGTCATCCCCCGGGCGATAGTAGGGAACCAGCGGAATGTCTCCCATCCGCATCACCACATAGGGGGTAAACGGGCGAATCACATTTTGCGGGTCCAGCCCTTCGAGACAGGAAAGCGCCGTTGACCAGGTGCTGTGCAGATGTACCACGGCCTTGCAGCAAGGGTTATTGCGATACAACGCCAGATGAAAACGCACCTCTTTAGACGGTTTATCGCCGCTGAGCCATTCGCCCTGCGGGTCCACTTTGGATAGCCGCTGCGGGTCGAGATTACCCAGACACGAACCGGTGGGCGTCGCCAGAATATTGCCGTCCGGCAGTAACAGCGAGAGGTTGCCTGCCGAGCCGGTGGCATAGCCGCGCTGGAAAAACGAGGCGGCTATCCTGACCATTTCTTCTCGCAAAGCGTGCTCTTCTTTTGCCAGTGTCGTCATATCTGAAACTCCCTTTGAGCGCGGATGAAAAAGGATTCATCGCCAAAATTGCCTGACTTTAGCGCCAGTGAGACTGGCGCATGGAGCGCGTTGACCCACGGCACGCCGGGTGAAATGCACGGTCCAATGTGAAAACCGGTAATACCGAGGCTTTGCGTCACCACGCCCGAGGTTTCGCCGCCCGCCACGATAAACCGGGTGATACCGCCTTCCGCTAAGCGAGCGGCCAGCAGGGAAAAGAGCGCCTCTACCGCATGGCTGGCTTCGGTAGCGCCATATTGCTGCTGGATGGCGGCCAGCGCCTGCGTGGAGGCGGTGGCGCTAATCATTGGCGCCAGTTCGCTGTCCTGACTGAGCACCCACTGCGCCAGCGCTTCAGCGTAGGCCTCGCGCGTCTCGGATGACAGGCAGCGCGCCACGTCAACGTCGCGTGTGGGAGCATGTTGTCGATAGAAGGCCACCTGCTGATTCGTCATTTGCGAACAGGAACCGGAAAGCACCACCGCGCGACCGCTCAGCGGATAGCCTGCGGAACGGGCCTGAGAAACGCCGTGCTTCGCCCACTGACGCGACAGCCCCATTGCCAACCCGGAACCGCCAGTCACCAGCGGGGCATCACGCAAAACCTCGCCCTGGATTTCCAGGTGCCGCTCATTGAGCGCGTCAAGTACTGCGTAGCGATATCCTTCCTGCTGTAAACGCGACAGCGCCGCACGGGTCGCGGCAACGCCTTCATCAAGCGTCTGAGCCGGAATAACGCCGCAGCGCCCTTGCGCCTGCGCTTCCATCAGACGCGGCAGGTAGCTGTCGGTCATCGGATTGATAGGGTGGTGGCGCATACCGGACTCCGCCAGCAAGTGGTTCATGACAAACAGATAGCCCTGATAAACCGTGCGTCCGTTAACCGGCAGCGCGGGAGAAATCACGGTAAATGAGGTATCCAGCGCCACCATCAGCGCATCGGTGACCGGGCCGATATTGCCTTCGGCGGTACTATCGAAAGTCGAGCAATATTTGAAATAGACTTGCTGGCAGCCCTGTTTTTTCAGCCATACCAGCGCCGCCAGCGATTGTTTTATCGCCTCTTGCGCCGGGCATGAGCGGGTTTTCAGGCTGATAACCACCGCGTCGCACCCTTCCGGTTGCGTCCCGGTTGGGACATCATTGATCTGCACTGTCGGCATCCCGTTTTCGACCAGAAAACTGGCGATGTCGGTCGCGCCGGTAAAATCATCGGCAATGACGCCAATTTTTAACATGACGGCTCCTCAGGCGTGACGCCAGGCAGAGTAATCCCTGAGAAAATTTTGATCACAGCGCTGTCATCCTCTTTGCCATAACCGGCGTTACTGGCGCTGGTGAACATATTTAACGCCGTAGAGGCCAGCGGTAAGGGGAAGCGCAGCGCTTTCGCCGTGTCGGCAACCAGCCCCAAATCTTTGACAAAAATGTCGACGGCCGAACGCGAGGTATAGTCGCCATCAACGACATGCTGCATACGGTTTTCGAACATCCAGGAGTTTCCGGCGGCATGGGTCACGACGTCATACATCACGTCCAGAGGAATACCGGCCCGCGCGGCCAGCGCCATCGCTTCGGCCGCCGCCGCAATATGCACGCCAGCCAGCAGTTGATGAATAATTTTGACGGTTGAGCCTGCGCCCGGCGTATCGCTGATGCGATAAACGTTGCTGGCAACGGCGTCCAGCACGGGCTTCAGGCGGGTAAACGCCGCCTCGCTCCCGGAGGCCATCACCGTCATTTCGCCCTGCGCCGCTTTTACCGCGCCGCCGGAAACCGGCGCATCCAGCATGTTAAGATTCAATGCCGTCAACGCCGCGGCGATCTCTTGCGCGTCGGCGCTTGAGATCGTAGACGAAACCATCACCGCGCTTCCGGGTTTCATCAGATGGGCGACGCCATCCTCACCGAATAACACCTGTCTGACCTGGGCGGCATTGACGACCAGAATGACTAACGCATCCACGACGCCGGCGAACTCCCTGGCGCTGGCGGCAGCCCCACAAGCCCCTTCAGCGAGAAGATTCGCGCACGCTTGCGGGTTAAGATCGGCCCCCCATGTGGAAAGCCCGGCGCGCAGGCATGAACGCGCAGCGCCCATTCCCATTGAGCCAAGCCCCACAATGCCGACATGAAAATCAGTTCCTGTTGTCATTATCACTCCATGTTAATTTACGTGATATTATGTTTTGTTATGTGAATATAGGCGTTTTTGTAAACAATTGCGGTGAGTTGTTTCACAAAAAATAACAAAATGTGTTATTTTTTGTGAAGGCAATCCTCATAGAACTTCACACGCAGTGACGAGAAATCGCGTAAAATCGCGACAGGACTAAAGAAAGGAGCAGACGTTGATACCTACTGAGCGTCGACAAATCATTCTTGATATGGTGGCGGAGAAAGGCATCGTCAGTATCGCTGAACTGACCGAGCGCATGCATGTATCCCACATGACTATCCGCCGTGATTTACAAAAACTGGAGCAGCAAGGCGCGGTAATCCAGGTCTCTGGCGGCGTGCAATCATCGACTCGCGTGGCGCACGAACCCTCGCATCAGATCAAAACCGAACTGGCGACGCCGCAGAAAGCGGCGATTGGCAAACTGGCCGCCAGCCTGGTACAGCCAGAAAGCTGTATCTACCTTGATGCAGGTACTACCACGCTGGCGATTGCCAGGCAGCTGGTTACGATGAATAAACTTACGGTGGTGACGAATGATTTCGTTATCGCCGATTACCTGATGGACAATAGCGATTGCACAATTATTCACACTGGCGGGGCGGTATGCCGGGAAAACCGGTCGTGCGTCGGTGAAGCCGCGGCGACGCTCTTGCGCGGGTTGATGATTGACCAGGCCTTTATTTCCGCCTCTTCCTGGAGCGTGCGCGGTATTTCAACGCCGGCAGAAGATAAAGTCACGGTGAAACGGGCCGTCGCCAGCGCCAGCCGCCAAAAAATTCTGGTGTGCGACGCGACCAAATACGGCCAGGTCGCTACATGGCTGGCGTTACCGCTGGCGGAATTCAACCAAATCGTCACCGATGACGGCCTGCCGGAAAGCGCAATTCGGGCGCTGGCCAAAGTGGATATCTCACTGCTGATGGCCAAACAATAGCAAAGCGGCGCAAGCCGCTTACGTCATCATCTTGCGTACCAGTTGCGTAAACTGTTCGCGTTCTTCAGCGCTCAGTCGCCCCAAAAACTCATCGTCAACGCGATCCCCCAGTGGTATCGCGGCGGCGAGCAACGTTTGGCCCTGAACGGTGAGATAGACAAAACGCCGACGTTTATCCAGCGGATCGTTTTCTCGCTTTACCAGCCCACGATTTTCCATCCGGCTTAACATCTCCGCCAGCGTCGCTTTAGTGCTGACCGCCGCTTCAGTCAGATCGACCTGTTCAATACCCGGATGTTCAGCAATAACGCGCATCACCGCATATTGAGGTTTGGTGAGCTCCGGTAGTTCATGCTGCCAGCGTGCGGTATGTTGCTGAAAAAGTTGGCGTAACAAATGAAACGCGGTGTTTCGTAACTCCATGAGCGCTCCGGATAAATTAACTTTTTCTATCATAACGACTTATGCACGGTTTTTTAATGACGAATGCTTTAGCTAAACGTGCGCAGGCGTCGGGAGCGATCTTGTCGCAAAGGCCGTGTGGGCGTATTTTGATCAAAATGTTCGTATACGAACGATATTTGAGGTAAGAAATGAGATTGATTGTGGGGATGACCGGTGCGACCGGCGCGCCGCTTGGCGTCGAGCTACTCCAGGCATTGCGGGCGATACCTGATGTTGAAACGCATCTGGTAATGTCAAAGTGGGCGAAAACCACTATTGAACTGGAGACGCCCTACACGCCCGCTGAGGTAGCCGCCCTGGCAGATTATTGTCATAGCCCGGCCGATCAGGCGGCGACCATTTCCTCCGGCTCATTTCGTACCGACGGCATGATTATTATCCCCTGCAGTATGAAAACACTGGCGGGGGTTCGCGCCGGCTATGCCGAGGGGCTGGTGGGACGCGCTGCCGATGTCGTGTTGAAAGAGGGTCGCAAGCTGGTGCTTGTGCCGCGGGAAATGCCGCTCAGCACGATTCATCTGGAAAACATGCTTGCGCTTTCTCGTATGGGGGTGGCGATAGTGCCGCCCATGCCCGCGTTCTATAACCTGCCGCAAACCGTTGACGATATTATCCAGCACATCGTAGCGCGCGTTCTCGACCAGTTTGGTCTGGAGCATACGCGCGCGCGCCGCTGGCAAGGACTGCGACAGGCAGCAAATTTTTCACAGGAGAATGGATAATGGCATTTGATGATTTGCGTAGTTTTTTACATGCGCTGGATCAGCAGGGACAACTGCTGAAAATCAGCGAGGAAGTGAATGCGGAGCCGGATCTCGCCGCCGCTGCCAACGCAACGGGACGCATCGGCGATGGCGCGCCCGCGCTGTGGTTTGACAATATTCGTGGTTTTACCGACGCCCGCGTGGCGATGAATACCATCGGTTCCTGGCAGAACCATGCCATCTCACTGGGTTTGCCGCCTAACACGCCGGTTAAAAAACAGATCGATGAATTTATTCGCCGCTGGGACAATTTTCCGGTAGCACCGGAACGACGGGCGAATCCGGGCTGGGCGGAAAATACCGTCGACGGCGACGCAATCAACCTGTTTGATATCCTGCCGCTGTTTCGTCTGAACGACGGCGACGGCGGATTCTATCTGGATAAAGCCTGTGTGGTATCACGCGATCCGCTCGATCCCGATAACTTCGGCAAACAGAATGTCGGCATCTACCGTATGGAAGTTAAAGGCAAGCGTAAGCTGGGTCTGCAACCAGTGCCGATGCATGATATCGCATTGCACCTGCACAAAGCTGAAGAGCGTGGCGAAGATCTGCCGATTGCGATCACGTTGGGTAACGATCCGATCATTACCCTGATGGGCGCAACGCCGCTGAAATACGATCAGTCAGAGTATGAAATGGCAGGCGCGCTGCGTGAAAGCCCCTATCCTATCGCCACCGCGCCGCTGACCGGTTTTGATGTGCCGTGGGGATCTGAAGTCATTCTTGAAGGGGTCATCGAAAGCCGTAAACGTGAAATTGAAGGACCGTTCGGCGAATTTACCGGCCACTATTCCGGCGGTCGCAACATGACCGTGGTGCGTATCGATAAGGTCTCTTACCGCAGCAAACCCATTTTTGAATCGCTCTATTTGGGGATGCCGTGGACGGAAATCGACTACCTGATGGGGCCGGCGACCTGCGTGCCACTGTATCAACAGTTGAAAGCCGAATTTCCGGAAGTGCAGGCGGTAAACGCCATGTACACCCACGGCCTGCTGGCCATCATCTCAACCAAAAAACGCTACGGCGGCTTTGCCCGTGCGGTGGGCCTGCGAGCGATGACGACGCCGCACGGTCTGGGATATGTGAAGATGGTGATCATGGTCGATGAAGATGTCGATCCATTCAATCTGCCACAGGTGATGTGGGCGTTGTCGTCGAAAGTGAATCCGGCAGGCGATCTGGTACAGCTACCGAATATGTCCGTCCTGGAACTGGATCCGGGCTCAAGCCCGGCGGGGATTACCGACAAGCTGATCATTGACGCCACCACGCCGGTTGCGCCAGATAACCGTGGTCACTATAGCCAGCCGGTTGTTGATTTACCGGAAACTAAAGCCTGGGCTGAAAAGCTGACCGCCATGCTGGCCAACCGTAAATAAGGAGTAACCGATGATTTGTCCACGCTGTGCCGATGCACATATTGAACTCATGGCGACTTCGCCGGTAAAAGGAGTCTGGACGGTATATCAGTGTCAGCATTGTCTGTATACCTGGCGCGATACCGAACCGTTACGTCGTACCAGCCGCGAACACTATCCACAAGCGTTTCGCATGACGCAAAAAGATATTGATAACGCGCCAATGGTGCCGAGTATCCCGCCGCTGCTGGCAGAAGACAAACGGTAAAAAAAAGGCCAGTCTGTCGACTGGCCTTTTTTTGACAAGGGTACTTACTCGCGGAACAGCGCTTCGATATTCAGCCCCTGCGTCTGCAGAATTTCGCGCAGACGGCGCAGGCCTTCAACCTGAATCTGACGAACACGTTCACGCGTAAGACCGATTTCACGGCCTACATCTTCCAGTGTCGCAGCTTCATATCCCAGCAGACCGAAACGGCGCGCCAGCACTTCACGCTGTTTGGCGTTCAGTTCGAACAACCATTTGACGATGCTCTGTTTCATATCATCATCTTGCGTGGTGTCTTCCGGACCGTTCTCTTTTTCATCGGCCAGGATGTCCAGCAACGCTTTTTCGGAATCACCGCCCAGCGGGGTGTCTACCGAGGTAATGCGCTCGTTGAGACGAAGCATACGGCTGACGTCATCAACCGGTTTATCCAGTTGCTCTGCAATTTCTTCCGCACTCGGTTCGTGGTCCAGTTTATGCGACAACTCACGTGCGGTGCGCAGGTATACGTTCAGCTCTTTAACAATGTGAATCGGCAAGCGAATCGTACGGGTTTGGTTCATAATCGCCCGTTCGATTGTCTGGCGAATCCACCAGGTTGCGTATGTTGAGAAGCGGAACCCGCGTTCCGGGTCAAACTTCTCGACTGCACGGATAAGCCCCAGGTTGCCCTCTTCAATCAGGTCCAGCAACGCCAGTCCACGATTGCCATAACGGCGGGCAATTTTTACCACCAGACGCAGGTTACTCTCAATCATGCGACGGCGAGAAGCGACATCTCCACGCAGTGCGCGACGCGCAAAATAGACTTCTTCTTCGGCTGTTAACAGTGGTGAATACCCAATCTCACCAAGGTAAAGCTGAGTCGCGTCCAACACACGCTGTGTGGCCCCTTGCGATAACAGCTCTTCTTCAGCCAGGTCGTTATCACTGGGTTCCTCTTCACTCAAGGCTTTTTCGTCAAAAGCCTCTACTCCGTTCTCATCAAATTCCGCGTCTTCATTTAAATCATGAACTTTCAGCGTATTCTGACTCATAAGGTGGCTCCTACCCGTGATCCCTTGACGGAACTAGCAAGTCAAAGCCTGGTTCCGCCGCTTTATCGCTGCGGTAAATAACGCAGCGGGTTTACGGATTTCCCCTTGTAACGAATTTCAAAATGCAAGCGTGTAGAGCTGGTGCCGGTGCTACCCATAGTAGCGATTTTTTGCCCCGCCTTAACTTCCTGTTGTTCCCGGACCAGCATCGTATCATTATGGGCGTAGGCACTCAGGTAATCATCGTTATGTTTGATGATAATAAGATTACCGTAACCACGCAGCGCGTTACCGGCATATACGACGCGCCCATCAGCGGTTGCGACGATAGCCTGTCCCTTACTGCCTGCAATGTCGATCCCTTTATTGCCCCCTTCGGAAGCGCCAAAGTTTTCGATCACTTTGCCATCCGTCGGCCAGCGCCATGCGGAAATCGGCGCGCTGGTTGACGTACTGCTTGCATTTGGTTCGGTCGTGCTTACCGTTGGTGCCGTTACAGGCGCTGTGACAACCGTCCCAGCAGGCTTGTTGTTTGGCAACATTTTGTTAGCACTTTGTTCACCTGAGCCCTCAGAATACGTAATTGTTGGTTGAGACGCAACTGCAACGGTGGAATTTTGTGCAGACCTGGTCACAACTCCTTGCTGTGCTGCATCCGCCTGGGTGATCGCATTTCCGCCAGTAATTGGCGTACCGGATGCGTTACCAACTTGCAAAGTTTGCCCTACATTCAGGCTATACGGGGCAGGAATACTGTTTCTCTGGGCCAGATCGCGGAAATCGTTCCCGGTAATCCAGGCGATGTAAAAAAGCGTATCACCCTTTTTCACGGTGTAAGTACTGCCACCCGTATAGCTACCTTTCGGAATATTCCCATACTGGCGATTGTATACGATTCGCCCATTTTCCATCTGCACGGGCTGTTCCGCGACCGGTTGAGTTTGCATGGGCTGCGTTACAGGACGCTGAACGGGTTGAATTTGCGGCGCTTGTTGCGGCGTTTGTTGCGTCGTCGCGCCCATTTTTGGCGGCGGTGTGATCAACATCCCGGAATTGGTATTTGATGACGAACCACTGTCCACAGACGTAACCGGCGCCGGAGGGTTTGACGAACTGGTACAACCTGCCAGCCATAGTGAAACCAGTGATAGTGCCGCAATGCGACTAACGGTGAATTTTGGGCTTCCCGCGCTCATTTATCCCCCAGGAAAAAATTTGGTTAACAACCAGTGACGTAAGAACCGTGCAACGCATTAAGTGAACACGGGAAAATGTGTTCACGATACGCTTAACCCACCGGGAATAACCAGGAAAACTCCAGGTATTCGTTTCGGCTTCATCAGGCGTAATAGTGGGTGTTTGCAGGGCAAACTAGGCCAGCTCTCCCTTGACTAACGGGACGAAGCGAACGGCCTCCACGGTATCGATAATAAATTCGCCGCCCCGGCGACGCACGCGTTTCAAAAACTGCTGCTCATCGCCCACGGGCAGAACAAGAATGCCGCCTTCATCCAACTGTGCCATGAGCGCGGTAGGAATTTCCGGCGGCGCGGCCGTCACAATGATAGCGTCAAACGGCGCACGCGCCTGCCAGCCTTGCCAGCCATCGCCATGACGGGTAGAAACATTATGTAAATCGAGCTGCTTCAGGCGGCGGCGCGCCTGCCATTGCAGCCCCTTAATCCGCTCAACGGAGCAAACGTGATGCACCAGATGCGCCAGAATCGCCGTCTGATAGCCGGAACCGGTGCCAATTTCCAGCACCCTGGACTGCGGCGTCAGTTCGAGCAGTTCCGTCATTCGCGCCACCATATAGGGCTGCGAAATCGTCTGACCCTGGCCTATCGGCAAAGCGATATTTTCCCAGGCCTTATGTTCAAACGCTTCATCAATAAATTTCTCGCGCGGCACTGCGGCAAGCGCATTAAGCACCAGCTCATCTCTGATGCCCTGCGCGCGCAATTGTTCAAGAAGAGCCTGTACACGTCCACTTACCATTGCGTGCCAACTCCCACGCTGTCTAACCAGTCTGAAACCACATCATGCGCGCTGTGCGCGGTTAAATCCACATGCAACGGCGTGACGGAGACGTAGCCTTCATCCACCGCCGCGAAATCGGTATCCGGCCCGGCATCGTATTTATCGCCCGGCGGGCCAATCCAGTACAATGTATTACCGCGCGGATCTTCCTGCGGGATTACTTTATCCGCTGGATGACGGCTACCACAGCGAGTCACGCGGATGCCTTTAACCTGCGCTAACGGTAGATCCGGGACATTCACGTTGAGAATACGCCCAGTACGCAACGGCTCCCGGCTTAACCCTCGCAAAAGCGCGCAAGTCACGGCTGCAGCCGTATCATAATGCTGATAGCCGTTAAGGGAGACCGCTAATGCCGGAAAGCCGAGATGACGACCTTCCATCGCCGCGGCGACTGTACCGGAATAGATCACATCATCGCCCAGATTCGGACCCGCGTTAATACCGGAAACGACAATATCCGGACGCGGACGCATTAAGGCATTAACGCCCAGATAGACGCAATCGGTCGGCGTCCCCATCTGTACGGCGATATCGCCATTATCAAAGGTAAAAGTACGAAGCGAAGATTCCAGCGTGAGGGAATTAGACGCGCCGCTGCGGTTACGATCCGGGGCTACGACCTGTACATCAGCAAACTCACGCAGCGCTTTCGCCAGCGTTTGTATACCGGGCGCGTGAACCCCGTCATCGTTACTCAGCAATATGCGCATAATCACCCATTGTGTTGATCAGTTCCCTTACTACGCTGGTGGCAAAACTGCCTGCGGGCAGCCAGAAACGTAACTCGACGGTAACGTCATCCCACCAGTTCCAGCTTAATTGTTGCGGATAAAGCAGCATCGCTCTGCGCGACGCCTCTACTTTTTCGCGCAGCAGCAGCGATTGCAACACCGTTTCCTGGGCAATGGCATCTTGCTCAAACGCCAGCGCCGCACGCTGTGTTCCCCACTCTCCGCTGCCCGGCAACGACGCTGTAATCATCAGCTCTTTTTCGTCTACCCGGCGCTGCAATTCAGGCAGTTCTTCAGATGTCGCGACGAACCAGCTTCCACGCCCCGCTAATTGTAGCGCATCGCCGTCAACAACTTGATTAAAGTCTGGTTTCTTCAGCCGCTGGTGAACAATTTGATTAAACAACGCGCTACGTGCCGCCGACAACCAAAAACTGCGTTTATTGCGATCGCGCACCGGCGCGTTACTTTGCGCCCAGCGCAGCGCGCCCTGCAAGTTGCTGCCGCCAATGCCGAATCGCTGTGCGCCGAAATAGTTCGGCACGCCGCTATCGCGAATCGCCTGCAATCGTGTTTCGACATCGCGGCGATCGCTTATTTCACGCAACACCAGAGTAAAGGCATTGCCTTTCAGCGCGCCTAAACGCAGCTTACGCTTGTGACGCGCGTATTCCAGCACTTTACAACCTTCCAGCTGAAAGGCGCTGAAATCGGGCATCTCTTTCCCCGGCACGCGCGCGCACAGCCACTGCTCGGTAACGGCGTGTTTATCTTTTTGCCCGGCAAAGCTCACTTCGCGAGCGTGAATTTTCAGGAATTTCGCCAGCGCGTCAGCGACAAAACGGGTATTGCAACCGTTTTTCAAAATACGCAGCAGAATGTGCTCGCCTTCACCATCCGGCGTAAAGCCTAAATCTTCAACCACCACAAAATCTTCCGGATTCGCTTTCAGCAATCCGCTACCTTGTGGTTTTCCGTGCAGCCAGGTGAGATTGTCAAACTCTGTCATTTCGCCGCCTTCATCAGCAACGCGACCGCTTCGCAGGCAATGCCTTCTCCGCGTCCGGTAAATCCGAGCTTTTCTGTCGTCGTCGCCTTCACGTTAACGTCATCCATATGGCAGCCGAGATCTTCGGCGATAAAGACACGCATTTGCGGAATATGCGGCAGCATTTTCGGCGCCTGCGCAATAATGGTGACATCCACGTTGCCGAGGGTGTACCCCTTCGCCTGAATACGACGCCAGGCTTCACGCAGTAGTTCGCGGCTATCCGCTCCCTTAAATGCCGGATCGGTATCCGGGAAGAGCTTGCCGATATCGCCAAGCGCCGCCGCGCCCAGCAGCGCATCGGTCAGCGCATGTAACGCCACATCGCCATCGGAATGCGCTAATAGCCCTTTTTCATAAGGGATACGCACGCCGCCAATGATAATCGGCCCTTCTCCGCCAAACGCGTGTACGTCAAAACCGTGTCCAATTCGCATTATGCTTTCTCCTGGTGGATGGTTCGGGTCAGATAAAATTCCGCCAGCGCCAGATCTTCCGGACGGGTGACCTTGATGTTATCCGCGCGACCTTCTACCAGCGCCGGATGAAAACCACAATACTCCAGCGCTGACGCTTCGTCGGTGATGGTCGCGCCTTCATTCAGCGCACGCGTCAGACAATCGTGCAAGAGTTCGCGGGGGAAAAACTGCGGGGTGAGCGCGTGCCATAAATCGGCGCGCTCTACGGTATGGGCAATAGCGTTTTTCCCTGGTTCGCCGCGTTTCATGGTGTCGCGCACCGGACTGGCGAGGATACCGCCGACCCGGCTGTTTTCGCTGATGGTCAGCAACCGCGCAAGGTCATCCTGATGCAAACAGGGTCTTGCCGCGTCGTGCACCAGCACCCACTGCGCCTTTGCAACGGCCTGTAACGCGGCCAAAACGGAATCAGCGCGTTCGTTGCCGCCATCCACAACGGTGATTTGCGGATGATTCGCCAGCGGAAGTTGGGCAAAGCGATGATCGCCAGGGCTGATAGCAATAACAACGCGTGTCACCCGAGGATGCGCCAGCAGCGCATGAACTGAGTGCTCCAGAATGGTTTTATTACCGATTGAGAGATACTGCTTAGGACATTCTGTTTGCATTCGGCGGCCAAATCCGGCAGCCGGCACCACGGCGCAAACGTCCAATAAAGTGGCTGCCATGTTAAATCCCTGGATGGTTTATCGATGAGTTTGCCCCGCCGTTGCCGCGCGTTTTGAGGCGTCAGGCACCAGACGATAGAAGGTTTCGCCCGGTTTGGTCATGCTAAGTTCGTTGCGCGCGCGCTCCTCAATCGCTTCCTGGCCGCCATTGAGATCGTCAATTTCGGCAAAAAGCTGATCGTTACGCGCTTTAAGTTTGGCGTTTGTCGCCTGCTGCGCGACCACATCATCGTTGACGCGGCTATAGTCATGTATGCCGTTCTTACCGAACCACAGCGAGTACTGTAGCCAGACCAGTAAAGCCAGCAACAGCAGCGTTAGTTTACCCATCCTGCCCCCTGAAAAACGGCATCATCATCCCATAACGTCCTCTGTGACTCCACATTCAGGACGGGATTGCCGCGACAACGCCGGCAAATGTACCACATTTGCCGGATGTTACGTATACCCGAGTAAGGAGAACATAATCTCATTGTTGGTTACGGTTTGAATTATGACCGGAGGCGCAGTGATAACCCGTCTACCCTAATAGCCATATGAATAACGCGCCGAACAGCGCGCCTACCGCCAGTAGAGTAAACATGATGCTAAAAAGTATTTTGCCCTTTACCAACAGATGCAACGCAATGCCGATAATCACCGATACCGGCATTAACGCGAGGAAAAAGGGCCAGGTATAGAGGAAAAAAAACAGCGTGTTAGGGCCATAAAGCAGAAAAGGGATCCCCAACGCCAGCAGCCATGACACAAAGCCGACCACCGCCCCCGGAAATGCACTGGTGGCGTCATCGTCGACCATGAAGGCGTCTGACCTTGTGAAAGTAATGTTATGGCTATTACGCATATTAAATCCTGTAACCTTGACCATACCGGGCATACAAGCCCGGTGGTGTCTCAGGATCTGATAATATCGCGCCGTCTCAGCAGGTCTAATAATTGGGAAACCAAATTTGTTACTAATTGTTCACCATTAAGATGAACCTGGGGCGAGTCAGGCGCTTCGTAAATGGCGTCGATACCGGTAAAGTTACGCAACTCGCCCGCGCGCGCTTTTTTATACAATCCTTTAGGATCGCGCTGTTCACAGATAGCCAGCGGCGTATTGACATAAATCTCGATAAAACGATCATGGCCGACGCGCTCTTTTACCAGTTGCCGCTCGGCGCGGTGCGGAGAAATAAATGCCGTCAAAACAATCAGACCGGCGTCCGCCATCAGGCTGGCCACTTCGCCTACCCGCCGGATATTCTCCTGGCGATCGGCATCGCTAAAGCCTAAATCACGGCACAAACCGTGGCGCACATTATCGCCATCCAACAGGTAGGTACTGACGCCACGCTGATGTAACGCCTCTTCCAGCGCGCCGGCCACCGTTGATTTTCCCGAACCGGAGAGTCCGGTAAACCACAGCACCACGCCACGGTGGCCGTGGAGCTGTTCACGGGCGGCGACAGTAACGGGATGAGAATGCCAGACCACGTTCTCATCATGCAGCGCCATGTTTATCTCCCAGCAAATCGCGGGCGTCCCAGTGCGGAAAATGACGGCGTACCAGCGCATTCAGCTCCAGCTCAAACGCACTGTATTCCACGGGTGGCGTCGCTCCGCGTTCGTCCAGTTCCCGCACCATGCCAGCGCCCACGGTAACGTTAGAAAGCCGGTCGATAAAAATCAGTCCGCCCGTCACCGGATTTTGCTGATAAATATCCAGCGCGAGCGGCTCATCGAATGTCATCTCTACCAGACCAATACCGTTTAACGGCAGGCTCTCGACGTCTCGTTGGGTCAGATTGTTGATATCAATCTGATAGCGAATAGCCTCGATACGCGCGCGGGTTTTCTTACCCGCGAGTTTAACGTCGTAGCTTTGGCCCGGCGCCAGCGGCTGTTCCGCCATCCATACCACATCGATCGCGGCGTGCCGCGCAGGTGCCAGCGTCTCGTTTGCCGCCAGCAGCAGATCGCCGCGGCTAATATCAATGTCGTCGTTGAGTACCAGGGTAATGGCTTCGCCCGCACAGGCTTCTTCTTTGTCGCCATCAAAAGTGACGATACGCGCCACGCTGGATTCCACGCCGGACGGCAGCACTTTAATGCGCTCTCCGACTTTGACGCTACCAGACGCCAGAGTGCCGGCATACCCCCGAAAATCAAGATTCGGGCGATTGACGTATTGTACCGGAAAGCGCATCGGCTGACGGTCTACCGCACGCTGTATGTCTACCGTTTCCAGGACTTCCAGCAGCGTCGGACCGCTGTACCAGCGCATATTCGCGCTCTGCGCGGCGACATTATCCCCTTCCAGCGCCGAAAGCGGGACAAAGCGAATATCCAGATCGCCCGGCAACTGTTCAGCAAAGGTCAGATAATCTTCACGAATACGGGCGAAGGTCTCTTCGCGGTAGTCAACGAGATCCATTTTGTTGATTGCCACCACCAGATGTTTGATCCCCAACAGAGTGGAGATAAAGCTATGGCGACGCGTCTGATCCAGCACGCCTTTACGCGCGTCGATCAGTAGGATCGCCAGATCGCAGGTGGACGCCCCGGTCGCCATATTACGGGTATATTGTTCATGGCCCGGCGTGTCGGCGATAATAAATTTTCGTTTTTCCGTGGAGAAATAGCGGTACGCGACGTCAATAGTAATGCCCTGCTCACGCTCGGCCTGCAGCCCATCTACCAGCAGCGCCAGATCGAGTTTTTCTCCCTGCGTGCCATGACGTTTACTGTCATTATGCAGAGAAGAGAGCTGATCTTCATAAATTTGCAGGGTATCGTGCAGCAAACGACCTATCAGCGTACTTTTACCGTCATCAACGCTGCCACAGGTTAAAAAACGCAGCAGGCTTTTGTGCTGTTGGGCCATCATCCAGGCTTCGACGCCGCCTTCATTGGCGATTTGTTGTGCAAGTATGGTGTTCATGGCGGCTCCTTAGAAATACCCCTGACGTTTTTTAAGCTCCATCGACCCCGCCTGATCGCGGTCAATCATCCTTCCCTGGCGCTCGCTGGTGGTAGAAACCAGCATCTCTTCGATAATTTCCGGCAGCGTTTGCGCGTGGGATTCCACCGCCCCGGTGAGCGGCCAACAGCCAAGTGTACGGAAGCGCACCATCCTTTTTTTGATGACTTCGCCAGGCTGGAGATCGATACGATCGTCATCCACCATCATCAACATGCCGTCACGTTCCAGAACCGGGCGTTCAGCAGCCAAATACAGCGGCACGATGTCGATGTTTTCCAGCCAGATGTATTGCCAGATATCCTGCTCTGTCCAGTTGGAGAGCGGGAAGACGCGTATACTTTCGCCTTTATTAATCTGACCGTTATAGTTACGCCACAACTCTGGCCGCTGATTTTTCGGGTCCCAGCGATGGAAACGGTCACGAAAGGAGTAAATACGTTCTTTCGCGCGGGATTTTTCCTCATCGCGCCGTGCGCCGCCGAACGCGGCATCAAAACCGTACTTATTCAGCGCCTGCTTTAACCCTTCGGTTTTCATAATGTCGGTGTGTTTAGCGCTACCGTGAACGAACGGATTGATGCCCATCGCCACACCTTCCGGATTTTTATGTACCAGCAATTCGCAGCCATATGCGTTGGCGGTACGATCGCGAAAGGCGTACATCTCACGGAATTTCCAACCGGTATCAACGTGCAATAGCGGGAACGGTAACGTACCCGGATAAAACGCCTTACGCGCCAGATGCAGCATGACGCTGGAGTCTTTACCAATGGAGTACAGCATGACCGGATTAGCGAATTCCGCTGCCACTTCACGGATAATGTGGATACTTTCCGCCTCCAGTTGCCGCAGGTGGGTGAGTCGTTTTTGATCCATAACCGTTCCTTTGCAATACCGTTTTTTGCTAAACATTTCGATTACACGACTATAGGGAGCGCAGGAGAGTGAATGAAATGACGAATTGGAATGAGTAGTTCCTCAAAGGAATAACGCGGCCCAAAAACCAATATCAAAAAATGCTTAACGTACCGGATTGCCAGCATTTAGGAGCAAATGAAATTGTATTAACACGATCGCGGTTTCATACTAGCCACGTAAAATTTTGTTCTGTATTTAAGGACTCATTATGTTTTCCGCAACGCGCCGCTTTGCCGTCATTCTGGCGCTCGGCGTAGGCTTTATTCTTCCTGCACAAGCAGCATCACCAGAGCCTGGTGAAATAGCGAATACTCAGGCACGACATATCGCCACCTTTTTTCCCGGGAGAATGACTGGCTCCCCCGCCGAGATGTTATCTGCCGATTATTTACGCCAACAATTTACCCAGATGGGATACCAAAGCGATATTCGAACGTTTAATAGCCGATTTATTTATACTACGAAGGATAATCGCAAAAACTGGCATAACGTGACGGGCAGTACGGTCATCGCCGCCCATGAAGGGCGCGTGCCGCAACAGATCATCATTATGGCGCATCTGGATACCTACGCTCCGCAGAGCGACGCTGATGTCGATGCCAATCTGGGCGGTTTAACGTTACAAGGAATGGATGATAATGCCGCGGGATTAGGCGTTATGCTGGAACTGGCGGCGCGCCTGAAAGATATACCGACCCATTACGGGATTCGTTTTATCGCCACCAGCGGGGAAGAAGAGGGAAAGCTAGGCGCGGAAAATTTACTCAAACGAATGAGTGACGCTGAGAAGAAAAATACGCTGCTGGTCATTAATCTCGATAACCTGATTGTTGGCGACAAGCTCTATTTTAATAGCGGGAAAAATACGCCGGAAGCGGTGCGTACACTGACCCGCGATCGGGCATTAGCGATTGCGCGCCGTTATGGTATCGCCGCCAACACCAATCCGGGACGCAATCCATCCTACCCCAAAGGAACGGGTTGCTGTAATGATGCGGAGGTTTTCGATAAAGCGGGAATATCTGTGCTTTCTGTTGAGGCGACGAACTGGAATCTGGGTAAAAAAGACGGATACCAGCAACGCGTGAAAAATGCCTCCTTCCCGAACGGTAATAGCTGGCACGACGTACGGCTTGATAATCAACAGCATATTGACAAGGCGCTACCAGGGCGAATTGAGCGCCGTAGCCGCGATGTAGTGCGGATAATGCTGCCGTTGGTAAAAGAGCTGGCGAAGGCGGAAAAAACGTCCTGATATGCTGGTGAAACGTGTTTATCCCCGCTGGCGCGGGGAACACCCTGTTTCAGGTTACTACCTAATCCGTTAAGGCGGTTTATCCCCGCTGGCGCGGGGAACACGGTGGGCGAGAAATGTCGGACTCTTTCCGACAATCCATCTGGCAGCCAACAGAAAATATAGCTGAAGATTATGCCCGTGATGATGGCAACGCGACTACTGAGTGCCATACCTGGTTTGCAGATTCACGCAAAAAAGCGCTGCTGGCGGAAGTCGGCGTAGGTACGCTGGATCAACTCTTAATGGCGGTGATGCCTTTTCGCCATCAATCGCTCCGATTGCTAGGGATGCGCGACAAAATCCTGCTGCTGGATGAAGTGCACGCCTATGATGGTTATATGGTTAAATTGCTGGAAGGTTTATTGCGCTTCCATGCCGCCCAGGGCGGTAGCGCTATTATTCTGAGCGCCACTCTTCCCGCCGCTTTACGGGAAAAATTACTTAATGCGTTTAGCGATGGCGCGGGATTTATGAGCGCTGGTGGTAGCGATAACGCGGGTTATCCATGGTTAAGCCACCTCACTTCCTCCGGTCTGTTAGAGCAACCACTGGCCACACGTCCCGAAGTCCAAAGGACTGTAGCCGTTAATTGGATACAGCAGCGCCAGGAAGCACTGGACATTATTTATCGCGTTGTGGCAACCGGACAGTGCATTTGTTGGATCCGCAACACGGTTGATGATGCGCTGGACACTTACCAGCAGTTGCTACACGAGGGAATCGTTCCAGAGCAGGATCTTTTGCTTTTCCACAGCCGTTTTGCTTTTATCGATCGTATTGCTATTGAAAATAAAACGTTAAACTGGTTTGGTAACAATGCCCCCGTTTCTGAACGACGTGGTAAGGTATTAATCGCCACACAAGTCGTTGAACAAAGTCTCGATCTGGACTTTGACTGGATGATCACCGATCTGGCGCCGATTGATTTATTGATCCAGCGCGCCGGTCGCCTGCAACGCCATATCCGCGATGCCCATGGGCAACGAAAATCTACGCTTCCGGATGAACGCCAGCCACCAGTATTGCATATTCTGGCCCCTCACTGGCAGGAGCAGGCAGAAGAGGGCTGGTTGGGGCAAGAGCTAAAAGGTACCGGCTTTGTTTACGCCGATCATGCCTGCCTGTGGCGTACACAGGCGCTGCTGCGTCAACATGGTGAGATCCGTATGCCGGATAATGCCAGAGCACTCGTTGACGGCGTATACGAGCAGAAAATTGCTGCGCCAGCAGGCTTGCAGACGATCTCTGACGTTGCCTTTGGCAAAGTCCTTAGCCAACGTTCAGTGGCTGCGCAAAATTTATTACGTTACGATCTCGGTTACGATCGAGAAGCCAGCGACTTTTTATGGGATAAAGATAGAGAATTTTCTACCCGTCTGGGTGAAGAGAGTGTTGATGTTTATCTCGCCAGAAAAGACATTGATGGACAGCTACGCCCTTTAGTTGATGAAATAGATTTCTGCTGGGAAAAAAGTCGCTTATCCGTCCGAAAATCATGGTGGCAAAAAAATTCTGGTACATTCCAATGTCCAGATGAGGAAACATTAGCCTGTTTCAGAAAACGCCACCATCGCCCTTCCGGACAGGTTGTGCTGGTATCTGATGCCGGAGAAGCTAGCTATTATAGTAAACGTTTTGGATTGGTTGGATAACGGGTATTATTCTAACTCCGTTGTATAGAGAAGTTATTACATTAGATTCACCAAAATCTTTGTAGCTTCTCTATCTACATCCATTTCCATGAATACCCTTAATTAATTAAATTTAACTACTTCATTTCATCATACTTTATCTCTCAGCATCAACACCATTCATGACAAACCAAAATTTAAAAAAACGACCATTTGCGGCGAATCATCTACCTTTTGTCTGAATTATCGTCACCATAAAGGATTGCCAACACTAAATGTGCTGTATTTATAATGCCGTTCAAATTCTCTCCTGTAGTAAACCTTGTCTGTTTAATAAAAAAGAGGGAGTTGAACGATATATTTTACTCCGGATATTAAATAATATAAATTTGAAGGAAAATATTATGCCAGTCACTTTAAGCTTCGGTAATCATCAAAATTATACGCTTAATGAAAGTCGGCTTGCTCATCTGTTAAGCGCAGATAAAGAAAAAGCAATCCATATGGGGGGCTGGGATAAAGTCCAGGATCATTTTAGAGCGGAAAAAAAGGACCATGCGCTGGAAGTGTTACACTCCATCATTCACGGGCAGGGCCGTGGTGAACCTGGAGAGATGGAAGTTAACGTAGAGGATATAAATAAAATTTACGCCTTTAAACGGCTACAACATCTGGCCTGCCCGGCTCATCAGGATCTGTTTACTATCAAGTTGGACGCTTCTCAGACACAATTTTTACTTATGGTCGGCGACACGGTGATCAGCCAAAGCAATATTAAGGACATCCTCAATATATCAGATGATGCAGTGATAGAATCTATGAGTAGAGAGGAGAGACAGTTATTTTTACAAATATGCGAGGTGATTGGTGCGAAGATGACCTGGCACCCGGAATTACTTCAGGAGTCGATTTCTACTCTACGAAAAGAAGTGACGGGCAATGCACAAATCAAAGCGACGGTTTATGAGATGATGCGTCCCGCAGAGGCTCCAGACCACCCGCTTGTCGAATGGCAGGACTCACTTACTGCAGATGAAAAATCGATGCTGGCCTGTATTAATGCCGGTAACTTTGAGCCTACGACTCAGTTTTGCAAAATAGGTTATCAGGAGGTACAAGGTGAAGTCGCTTTTAGCATGATGCATCCGTGCATCTCCTATTTACTACATAGCTATTCACCGTTTGCAGAGTTTAAACCAACAAATTCTGGTTTTTTAAAAAAACTTAATCAGGATTATAACGACTATCATGCAAAAAAAATGTTTATTGATGTAATTCTTGAAAAGATATATCTAACGCATGAACGTTCTTTGCACATTGGTAAAGATGGGTGCAGTCGTAATATATTACTGACATAAAGATAGTCAGTAAAATAACTAATTTAAAATCCGGCTGCCTGCCGGATTTTTCATAGCAGCAAGTATAATTATACCGCGTAAGGACAATTACCCTTCATGCAGCCCGCACTCGCGCTTCAGTCCGAAGAAGCGTGTCTCTTCTTCCGCCATACCCGGCTCCCATTTGCGGGTGGTGTGCGTATCGCCCACCGACAGATAGCCCTGATCCCACAGCGGATGGTATTTCAGACCGTGCTTTTGCAGATACTGGTAAACCGTGCGGTTATCCCAGTCGATAATCGGCAGCACTTTAAACACGCCGCGCTGGATAGCGAGAACGGGTAAATGCGCGCGGCTACCGGACTGCTCGCGACGCAGACCGGCAAACCAGGTCTGCGCGTTTAACTCTTTGAGCGCCCGGTTCATCGGCTCGACTTTGTTGATGTCATTGTATTTCTCAATGCCCTCAACGCCCTGCTCCCACAGTTTGCCGTAGCGCGCTTCCTGCCAGGCCGGACTTTCGCCCGCGCGGTAAACTTTCAGATTGAGTTTAAGTTTGTCCGTTAACTCATCAATAAACTGATAGGTTTCCGGGAACAAATAGCCGGTATCGGTGAGGATCACCGGGATATCCGGGCGAATCTGGTTCACCAGGTGCAGGCTCACCGCCGCCTGGATGCCAAAGCTTGAAGAAAGCACATATTCGCCGGGCAGATTTTCCAGCGCCCAGGCCACGCGTTCTTCGGCTGTTAGCGTTTCCAGTTGGACGTTGGTTTCCGCCAACGCCAGTACGCGATCGACTTTTGGCAGTTCATTCAATGCGTTGAGATCGAGTTGGGACATAAGTTCCTCACTGTTTGCCTTGCCTGATGGCGCTGTGCTTATCAGGCCTACACAGACGCCATCCGGCAATTCAGGTTATTCCCAGAAATCACGCGCGGGATCGAGCACCGGGCGAATGATGCCCGCACGCACCGTAAAGTCGCCAAAGCCTTCACCCGCTTCACGCTCTTTCGCCCAGCGCCCAATCAGTTCATCCAGCGAAGCCAGAATATCCGGCTCGGTGATATTTTCTTGATACATCCGTGGGATACGTGTCCCAATACGGTTGCCGCCAAGATGCAGGTTATAACGACCAGGCGCTTTCCCTACTAAGCCAATTTCCGCCAGCATCGCGCGACCACAGCCGTTCGGGCAGCCGGTCACGCGCATCACGATATGCTCATCAGGAATGCCGTGTTTTTCCAGAATCGCTTCCACTTTGTCCGTGAACGACGGCAGGAAACGCTCGGCTTCCGCCATTGCCAGCGGGCAGGTTGGGAACGACACGCAGGCCATTGAGTTTTCACGCTGCGCGCTCACGGCATTCATCAACCCGTGGTCGCGCGCCAGCGTCTCGATTTTCACTTTCTGGCTTTCCGGCACGCTGGCAATAATCAGGTTCTGGTTAGCGGTAATACGGAACTCGCCCTGATGAATCTTCGCGATCTCCAGCAGGCCGGTTTTCAGCGGGCGCCCCGGATAATCCAGGATACGACCATTTTCGATAAACAGCGTCAGGTGCCAGTTGTTGTCGATCCCTTTCACCCAACCGATACGATCGCCGCGACCGGTAAACTCATACGGGCGGATCGGCTCAAATTTGATCCCCGCGCGACGCTCGACTTCCGCTTTAAACGTCTCCAGTCCCACGCGCTCAAGGGTGTATTTGGTTTTGGCATTTTTCCTGTCGGTACGGTTACCCCAGTCGCGCTGCGTCGTCACTACCGCTTCGGCCACCGCCAGGGTGTGCTCCAGCGGCAGATAGCCAAACTCGCTGGCCGTACGAGCGTAGGTTTTCTTATTACCATGCTCAATAGACAGACCGCCGCCCACCAGCAGGTTAAAGCCGACCAGCTTGCCGTTCTCGGCAATCGCCACAAAGTTCATGTCGTTGGCGTGCAGATCGATATCGTTTTGCGGCGGGATCACCACCGTGGTTTTGAACT
This sequence comes from Salmonella sp. NW645, assembly GCF_051703725.1. Classification (NCBI taxonomy): domain Bacteria; kingdom Pseudomonadati; phylum Pseudomonadota; class Gammaproteobacteria; order Enterobacterales; family Enterobacteriaceae; genus Salmonella; species Salmonella sp. NW645. Next base: position 211,865 of record NZ_JAMMKR010000005.1, read on the forward strand.
TACGCGGCAGATAGGTCTGACCGAGGATCGGCTCTTCATCGGTGGTCGCCACCTTCTCCTGATCGAGCCAGATCTCCGCATACGCACGGGTGCGCGGCAGCAGATGTTCGGAGATCTTCTTCGCCCACTCGTAGGCTTCCGCGTGCAACTGCGATTCGTACGGGTTGGAGGTGCACAGCACGTTACGGTTCATGTCGTTGGCGGTCGCCAGCGCGTCCAGCCCCACCGAATGCAGCATCTGGTGCACCGGCTTGACGTTCTTCTTCAGAATGCCGTGGAACTGGAAGGTCTGGCGGTTGGTCAGACGGATACTGCCATAAATCGTGTTATCCGCCGCGAATTTATCGATCGCCTGCCATTGCGTCGTAGTAATCACCCCGCCCGGCAGGCGGCAGCGCAGCAGCATCGCGTGGCGCGGCTCCAGCTTCTGCGCCGCACGCTCGGCGCGAATATCGCGGTCATCCTGCTGATACATGCCATGAAAGCGTATTAGCAGGAAGTTGTCGCCTTTAAAACCGCCGGTGAGACCGTCGTTCAGATCTTCCGCAATGGTACCGCGCAGGTAGTTGCTTTCCAGCTTCATGCGCTCGGCATCGGACAGTTTACCTTCGACCACCAGTGGGCCTGGATGTTTTTCGCTCATTAGTAGACATCTCGCTGATAACGGCGCTCGACGCGCAGCTCACTTAAAAATTCATCCGCCGCTTCGATGTCCATTGCACCGAATTCAGCAATCACTTCCAGCAATGCTTTTTCGACATCTGCGGCCATACGCCTGGCGTCGCCGCAGACATAAATGTGGGCACCGTCATTGATCCAGCGCCACAGCTCCGCGCCCTGTTCGCGCAGTTTGTCTTGTACGTAGATTTTTTCTTTTTGATCGCGGGACCAGGCCAGATCGATCCGGTTCAGCACGCCTTCTTTCACGTAACGCTGCCATTCAACCTGATAAAGGAAGTCTTCGGTGAAGTGCGGGTTACCGAAGAACAGCCAGTTCTTGCCTTCCGCACCGTCGGCGGCGCGTTGCTGCATAAAGGCGCGGAACGGCGCGATACCCGTACCTGGGCCAATCATAATCACCGGCGTTTCCGGGTTAGCTGGCAGGCGGAAATTATCGTTGTGTTCAATAAACACGCGCACTTCGCCCTCTTCTTCCACGCGGTCGGCGAGGAAGCTGGAAGCACCACCCGCGCGGGCGCGGCCTTCAATATCGTAGCGCACGACGCCGACGGTTACGTGTACTTCGCTTTCGACTTCCGCCTGCGCGGAGGCGATGGAGTACAGACGCGGCGTCAGCGGACGCAGCAGGCCGATTAATGCTTCAGCGTCGAGCTGCGCCGGAGAGAAACGCACCATATCAACAATGGGCGTGGTCGCGGCGTAGTGCTGGAGCTGCGCTTTGTCGCCCACTAATGGCAACAGCGACTCACTGCGCGTCAGGGTCGCGTAGTTCTCAACAATGTTGGCGGTATTCACCGTCAGCTCGAAGTGCCACTCCAGCGCTTCGGCGAGCGGCAGGGTTTTACCATCAACCGTCACCGGCTCATCGCCCTTCAGCCACAGCAACTCAACCAGCTCCTTCACCAGAGCCGGATCGTTCTGATACCAGACGCCCAGCGCATCGCCCGGCTGGTAACGCAGACCGGAGTCGCCTAAATCAATCTCAATATGGCGAACGTCTTTTTCCGAGTTGCGACCGGTGATTTTCTGATTCACGGAGAGGGTCGCGGTCAGCGGCGCGTCTTTGGTATAGGGGCTGGTGTGGATGTCGTTTACCGCGCCAGTAGCGACGGATTGCGAAGGTGCCGCGACAGGTGCGCGGGACTTCAGAACATCAACCACGCGGGCGCGCCATTCGCTGGCAGCTGCCTGATATTCAACGTCAGCATCGACACGGTCGAGCAGACGTTCACCGCCCAGTTCCGCCAGTTTGCTGTCGAAATCTTTTCCGGACTGGCAGAAGAATTCATAGGATGTATCGCCAAGGCTAAATACGGCAAACGCGGTGTTTTCCAGTTTCGGCGCTTTTTTCGAGAACAGGAATTTATGCAGCGCGACAGCCTCTTCCGGCGGCTCGCCTTCTCCCTGGGTGGACGTCACTATCACCAACAGTTTTTCACTGGCAATCTGTTTGAATTTGTAGTCGCCAGCGTTCACCAAAGTCACATTAAGGTTGGCCGCCAGCAGATCATCACGCAGCGCTTCCGCCACACGACGCGCATTGCCAGTTTGCGAAGCGGAGATAAGCGTAACTCCCGGCATCTTCCCCTCAGGAGCAGGCGTGACGGCAACAGCGCCTGAGCGCGGGTTCAGTACGCCCCAAAAATAGCCGGAGACCCAGGCAAGCTGTTCGGGAGTAAGGTCGGTTGTCGCGGCCTGAAGGCGCGCCAGTTGCTCCGGATTAAGCGGAAGCAACCCAGTCAGTGGAGCCGGTGTCGTCATGCGTCGTTATGTTCCAGTAAGCAAAGCGGATCTATACACAAAATCATTCAAGTTCGCTGTAGCCCAGACTGTAAGCTGATCGCGCCCCAGGAGCGTACATAAATACGTGACTGGGGTGAGTAAACGCAGTCAACACAGATGCGGCTTGAAGGATGAAGTGTATAAGCGATAAATCCCAAACTGAGGATAAGGTTAACGGTGAGAGGAATAACAATTAAAGAAGGGTTGGAAATAACAAATAACCAAATGAACTAACCTGTTTTAGTTATCGTGATTAACGCCAAAATCGATTTTATAATTGATTGATAATTATTGAATTTTCTGGAAATTCTTAAATTAATTGCCCGTCACAAGGCGGAGAATGGTTTTAGTTAATGATAAAAAATGCGCTTTCCGGTACCCTACGGCGGTTTTTTTATTGCCTGAGAGTTCATCATGTCCACCACGTTGTATAAAGATTTCACCTTTGAAGCCGCTCACCGCCTGCCTCACGTGCCTGAAGGGCATAAGTGCGGCCGCCTGCACGGACACTCGTTTATGGTGCGTCTCGAAATTACCGGTGAAGTCGATCCACATACCGGTTGGATTATGGATTTCGCGGATCTCAAAGCGGCGTTTAAACCTACTTACGATCGTCTTGATCACTACTATCTGAATGATATTCCAGGGCTGTCCAATCCCACCAGCGAAGTGCTGGCAAAATGGATTTGGGATCAGGTTAAGCCCGTCGTGCCGCTACTGAGCGCCGTGATGGTGAAAGAAACCTGTACAGCCGGCTGCATCTATCGCGGCGAATAAGGTTTATTAACGCGTGGGCTGGATGCCAAATTGATTCCAGCCTATTCACACGACGTTTTATCAGTGAAAACATTGTCCAGCGCGGTGTTAAAAGCGCAGCACATCACCAGTTGCAGGTGCGGTTATTTCCGGTAGCCACAACCGCCCCCAGGCCCCTGTACAGTGACAACCGCATAGTTTTTCAGGTTTGTGTTCTTGCAGAAAGCGCCTGACTCGCCACATCGTGAACGGTGATGCGCAGCGGAGATGAAATCCGCCGACAAGCGCGTAAATCCGCTTTATACCGGTAATGTTCTGACAGTGCCGGACAATATTTGCGATTCCCCGATGCCCGCATCCCGTAATGATGACTAATCCTTTTGCCGACTGGTAAATCAGTACGCCCTCATCCAAAATAGAGTCCGGCTCCGCATCGTGGCCGCCAAAAATGCCGTAGGCTTCAGGCGCGACCACTGGTATTTCCCCTGACCAGATAAAGTTTTCGCCAATCGGCAGGGGGCCACGCGTGTACATCATTCGGTAGCGTGAATAGTCCACCTCACATGACAATTTTTTTATTTTTCGGGTAATACCGAGAAAAGTCATTGCCGCATAACGTTCGCGCGCAATATCGGGATGGCAGATGATTCGACTGTTATCAGGAAGCCATGGCACGCCGCCGCAATGATCGTAATGACCATGCGAAAGCACCACAGCAGACACATCGGACAGGTCGATCCCCATCGCCAACGCGTTTTGCATAAAACTGCCATCAGGGCCGGTATCGAACAAGATCGACGTAGACTCATCCTCGACCAACAGGCTTAATCCTGGTCGGGCCTTCAACGATTTATCCGCTCCAGCTCCCTTATGATTTTCGAGCAATACCCTGATCCTTAACGCCATGGCCTTCTCCTGTATAAAAGCCTCCCCGGAAAAACGCGGCCTTTTTACTTTACAGGTTTGTACCAGCCATTACTGGTACACAGATTATGATTATGCAACGGCTATCCTTGTTGGCGCGGGGAACACGTTACCGTTGGCGTAACGCTGAATTGTTGGTACGGTTTATCCCCGCTGACGCGGGTAACACACGGCAACGGATGCGACCGCCAACGCGATCCCCGGTTTATCCCCGCTGGCGCGGCGAACACCTGAGAGGAACCAGGGAAAGATGTTTTGGGATCGGTTTATCCCCGCTGGCGCGGGGAACACTGCCTGAAACTTTCCATGAACTGGCTGTAACGCGGTTTATCCCCGCTGGCGCGGGAAACACAATTATTCCCTCCCATGCACCCTGTTCTCACCCGGTTTATCCCCGCTGGCGCGGGGAACACCCCTTCGCTCTCGATCCAGTGCTGCGCATGAGCGGTTTATCCCCGCTGGCGCGGGGAACACCCAATTCAATCCCTTGTTGACCTTAGTAAATCCGGTTTATCCCCGCTGGCGCGGGGAACACTCCCCGGAGCGAATCCGATAGTAGCGTCCTCCCGGTTTATCCCCGCTGGCGCGGGGAACACTCCGTTTACGATATTCCGGCATCGTATTTCGGCGGTTTATCCCCGCTGACGCGGGGAACACTCACGCATCGCCTGTTGCGCGCCCTCATACGCCGGTTTATCCCCGCTGGCGCGGGGAACACACTAAACGTATATCATTGTTTATAAACTACTTTTTGTCAGCACCACATTCTACCAACATAATCGCAACAATTTAAATTATTAAAGAACAGCTAATTTGCTGATTTTGATGCAAAAAAGTTCATAGAATGATTTTTTCTTTAAATTTACCAAAATAGCGTGATCCGTGCATCGCTATGGAAAAATTTATCAGCGCTTTTATACACTCATCGAAATTCACATAGAGAAAATAAACAATGCAAGGTAATGGATGAGTCACAGACGGCATCGGCAGGCCGTCCGTAGGATTAGTAATGCATCAGGCGATATTTAAATATTTATGTGTTTGCATCGACAAACGCCAGTTACGCGCAATACAAGTTTCAATACACAGACGCGTCGCGTCTTCTTTCTGGCTAATGGGCTGCAAAGCAATCACGCGCGGTTTATCATCGCTCAGCGTGGCTAACAGTTCATCCAGCGCCTCAATATCACGAACTCGCCCAACGGGATGCTTGATTTCATTGGCGCGCTCCAGCGCCTGGGAAAGCACGTCATATCCCCCGCGCATATTCACTTTTGGTGAAACCGTTACCCAGGTGTTAGGCGTACAGCGCACTTCGTGCGTCCCGCTGGTTTCAATCTGACAACTAAAACCACTCTTTTCAAGCAGATCGGTGAGCGGCATGAGGTCGTGAATACAGGGTTCGCCACCGGTGATGACAACGTGACGCGCGGTATAGTCCTGACGATTAATCACCGCCAGCAGATCTTCACTGCTCGCAGCACCCCATTTGTCGCTCTCTTTGGTTTTTGCCAGAATGCTGAACAGAGACACTTCCCGATCGCTCAGTTTATCCCAGGTATGCTTAGTATCACACCAGGCACAGCCGACCGGACATCCTTGTAAACGAATAAAAATAGCGGGGACGCCGGTAAAATAACCCTCGCCTTGTAGGGTCTGGAACATCTCGTTAATCGGGTACTGCATAGCGTTCTCTGTTAAGGGGATAATCGTTAATTATTGCAGATTTCGTCTGCCCGGTCATGCACAGCGGCTGCGCTATTGAACAGATACAAAAAAACCCGCCGAAGCGGGTTTATACGTTAAGAGGTAAAAGCAGGATTACGCCTGGCCTTTGATCTCTTTACGACCGTTGTACGGTGCTTTTTCGCCCAGCGCTTCTTCGATACGAATCAGCTGGTTGTATTTAGCAACGCGGTCAGAACGGCTCATAGAACCGGTTTTGATCTGGCCTGCAGCGGTACCAACAGCCAGATCAGCGATGGTAGCGTCTTCAGTTTCACCAGAACGGTGAGAGATGACAGCAGTGTAGCCAGCGTCTTTCGCCATCTTGATTGCAGCCAGAGTTTCGGTCAGAGAACCGATCTGGTTGAATTTGATCAGGATGGAGTTAGCGATGCCTTTCTCGATGCCTTCTTTCAGGATTTTGGTGTTGGTTACGAACAGGTCGTCACCAACCAGCTGGATTTTGTCGCCCAGTACTTTGGTCTGGTATGCAAAACCGTCCCAGTCAGACTCGTCCAGACCATCTTCGATGGAAACGATCGGGTACTGTTTGGTCAGTTCTTCCAGGAAGTGGGTGAATTCTTCGGAGGTGAACGCTTTGTTGCCTTCGCCAGCCAGAACGTATTTACCGTCTTTGTAGAATTCAGATGCTGCGCAGTCCATCGCCAGGGTGATGTCTTTACCCAGCTCGTAACCAGCCGCTTTAACCGCTTCAGCGATAACAGCCAGTGCTTCCGCGTTGGAGCCCAGGTTCGGCGCATAGCCGCCTTCGTCACCCACAGCGGTGTTCATGCCTTTGCCTTTCAGCACTTTTGCCAGGTGATGGAAAACTTCAGAACCCATACGGATGGCTTCTTTAACCGTTTTCGCGCCAACCGGCTGGATCATGAATTCCTGGATGTCGACGTTGTTGTCAGCGTGCTCGCCGCCGTTGATGATGTTCATCATCGGAACCGGCATGGAGTATTTGCCCGGAGTGCCGTTCAGTTCAGCAATGTGCTCGTACAGCGGCATACCTTTAGCGGCAGCAGCAGCTTTGGCGTTAGCCAGAGAGACAGCCAGAATGGCGTTTGCACCGAAGTTAGATTTGTTTTCAGTACCGTCCAGGTCGATCATGATTTTGTCGATGCCAGCCTGGTCTTTAGCGTCTTTGCCAAGAATAGCCTGAGCGATCGGGCCGTTAACCGCGCCAACAGCTTTGGTTACGCCTTTACCCAGGAAACGGGATTTGTCGCCATCGCGCAGCTCCAGCGCTTCGCGGGAACCAGTAGAAGCACCTGACGGAGCCGCCGCCATACCTACGAAACCACCTTCCAGGTGTACTTCAGCTTCAACAGTCGGGTTACCACGGGAGTCGATGATTTCACGACCGATGACTTTAACGATTTTGGACATTAGGTTTTCCTCAAGTCACTAGTTAAACTAAAACTTCAGACAAACGGTGCACCGCTTAGGGTGCACCGCTGTTCTAACTTTTTTACTTCGCCTGACGTTTCTGATGCTCGCTGGCGGCTTTAACAAAGCCGGCGAACAACGGATGTCCATCACGCGGCGTGGAAGTAAATTCCGGATGGAACTGACAGGCCACGAACCACGGATGATTCGGTACCTCAATGATCTCGACTAACTGATCATCACCGGAACGGCCTGCGACACGCAGACCCGCTGCTTCAATTTGTTTCAACAACATATTGTTGACTTCGTAACGATGGCGATGACGTTCAACAATCGTCGACGCGCCGTACAACTGACGTACCAGACTGTCATCGCTAAGCTGGCACTGCTGCGCGCCCAGGCGCATGGTGCCACCCAAATCGCTCTTCTCGCTACGGACTTCAACGTTACCGTCTTCATCGCGCCACTCGGTAATTAACGCCACAACCGGGTACTTACAGTCTGGCACAAATTCCGTTGAGTTGGCGTTGTCCATGCCGGCCACGTTACGAGCGAACTCAATCAACGCAACCTGCATCCCCAGGCAAATGCCCAGATAAGGAATATTGTTTTCACGCGCATAGCGCGCAGTGGCGATTTTACCTTCAACGCCACGATAGCCGAAGCCGCCGGGGATCAGGATAGCGTCCAAATCTTTCAGAATTTCGACGCCGCGCGTTTCAACATCTTGCGAATCGATCAATTTGATGTTGACGGTAACGCGGTTTTTCAGACCACCGTGTTTCAGCGCTTCGATCACCGACTTATAGGCATCCGGCAGTTCAATATATTTGCCGACCATGCCGATAGTCACTTCGCCTGCCGGGTTCGCTTCTTCGTAAATGACCTGTTCCCATTCAGACAGGTTTGCTTCCGGACAGTTCAAGCTGAATCGTTTACAAATATAATCATCAAGCCCCTGAGATTTCAACAGGCCTGGAATTTTATAAATGGAATCGACATCTTTCATTGAAATAACGGCTTTTTCCGGCACATTACAGAACAATGCAATTTTTGCACGCTCGTTGCCAGGAACCGCGCGATCGGAACGACAAATCAGAATATCGGGCTGAATACCGATAGACAGCAGCTCTTTCACGGAGTGCTGAGTCGGTTTAGTTTTCACTTCGCCCGCAGCCGCCAGGTAAGGTACCAGCGTCAGGTGCATAAACAGCGCGTGTTCACGACCGATATCTACCGCCAATTGACGAATCGCCTCAAGAAACGGCAGCGATTCGATATCACCGACGGTACCGCCGATTTCCACCAGTACCACATCGTGGCCTTCGCCGCCTTCCAGCACGCGCTCTTTAATCGCGTTAGTGATGTGAGGGATTACCTGTACGGTTGCGCCCAGATAGTCGCCACGGCGTTCTTTACGCAGAACGTCGGAGTAGATACGGCCAGTCGTGAAGTTGTTGCGGCGAGACATCTTGGTGCGGATGAAACGCTCGTAGTGCCCCAGGTCCAGGTCGGTTTCAGCGCCGTCTTCAGTAACGAACACTTCCCCGTGTTGGATTGGGCTCATAGTACCCGGATCGACGTTGATGTACGGATCCAGTTTCATGATGGTCACGTTGAGACCACGGGCTTCCAGAATGGCTGCGAGGGAGGCTGCGGCAATGCCTTTACCCAGAGAGGATACGACCCCGCCGGTCACAAAAATATAGTTCGTTGTCATGCGGAACCTGAGAAGTTAGGTTTAAAAGACGATGGAATAACCAGGACGGGAAAGCAGTATACCCGAACATGACCTACGCCACAAACTTTCATTATTCCTCCTCTTCGTCAGGCTGACATTCACACAGGGAGGGAGAAAATAGCCCCTTTGAGGTAAATGTTTTTGACGTAAATCAAGCGCTTGTTATTTAAAAAATCACACAAATCGCTCTTGACCGCCTAAAACCTTTAGAGATCAATTTCCTGGCGTTTTACTTCCTGCCAAACTTCTTCCATTGTTTCCAGGTCCACCCCGGTCATTTCCAGGCCTCTGGCTGCGACAATACGTTCAACTTCGCGAAAACGACGTTCAAATTTATCGTTCGCTTTTTGCAAAGCGAGCTCCGCTTTCGTACCTAAATGACGCGCCATGTTGACCGTGGCAAAGAGCAAATCGCCCATTTCCTCTTCCAGTTTAGCCTGATCAACAACCGCCTGCCGCGCCTCGAACATCACCTCATCGATCTCTTCATAGACCTTATCGACGACCGGTCCCAGCGTCGTCCAGTCAAAGCCCACGTTTGAACACCGTTTCTGGATTTTTTGCGCGCGCATTAAGGCCGGTAAGCTGCGCGGAATATCGTCCAGCGCGGAATGCTGCGCTTTTTGCGCGCGCTCTTCCGTTTTGATTTGCTCCCAGCGAACTAATGCTTCTTCGCTATTATCCGCGGAAAGCTCGCCAAAAACATGCGGATGGCGGCGCTCCAGCTTGTCGCTGATGGCAGCGCAGATATCATTAAAATCGAAGCGGCCTTCTTCCTGCGCCATCTGCGCGTAAAACACCACCTGGAACAACAGGTCGCCCAGTTCGCCGCGCAAATCGTCAAAATCCTCACGCGCAATAGCATCCAGTACTTCATAGGTTTCTTCCAGCGTATAAGGCGCGATGCTGGTGAAGGTCTGCTCTTTATCCCACGGGCAGCCGTTTTCCGGGTCACGCAGGCGCTGCATGAGGGTGAGAAGACGGTCAATTTGATGGTTAGTTGTCATGGTTTTTAATCGGTTGTAAATACTAGCGACAATTGTAACGTATTATTCTTAACCATTCACGCACAGAGACACTACGGCAACGCCTATATAATAAAATATATTGTTAACAGGTGTTGAACGCTACCTCTCCCGTATAATTTTAAAATTATTAATCGATACACAACAATATAATAATCATATAACTAACTTATTAAAAAAAACAGATATTTGTACCAGGCATTATAAATAACATCAATTAAGCAAAAAAAATTATGCAAACGCTATAAGTACCCCCCCAAAGAGCCTTCCCTTTCAAAAAAATAAATTATTTCACTTTTACGGAAAAACTAGTAGCATGCACGCCAGTTTAATATCCAAAAAAGACCACTTTTTTGTTTTTTCTGGAACATACATGAAATAAACATATTGAAAGTATTACATATAATATTTTATGAGCCTGTACGATCATTCAGCCCTTAAGAATACACTCATAAAAATGTAGAAATATAATATTTTTATTATGACCTATTTTTTACCCAAAGCCCGCAGCATGGCTCTATGCCGCATATCCCTTGGTATACGCGTACAAAATGCTGCCATAAAATACGTTAATTAAGGATAACACGATGAAGTCATCTCATTTTTGTAAACTGGCAGTAACTGCATCTTTAGTTATGGGAATTGTCTCCGGCGCTCAAGCCGCGGGTAGCAACACAGCAAAGGTCACTTTCCTTGGTAATATTGTTGATTCCCCCTGCTCAATCACACTTGTTTTTTAGATAAAAAGGCTATAACCAATTTACATGCTTACCAGCATCCTGATTCTGGCTCAGAATACGTATCACGATAACTTCCGTAACTGATTGTATAAAATAGATAATATGCCTTTCAAACGGTAAGGCATAAATGTATTCACCCAGTTCAGGTCGAGGCGTGCCAATGTTATTGGCACTCATGATGCTGAATATTTCTGATAGATGATTAATATATCGATCGGCCTGTATTTCGCCAAAATACAGCCAGCCGTAATGCCAGATATTTTCCAGATCTTCACTGGCCTTTGGCGTTAATTTTACCGTTATCATCGGGTTTGATCATCCCTGTTTTGACCTTCCGTAAAAAGGCATCCTTTTCCCAGGCCTGGGGCTCTCCGCTGTTCAGACCTTCAGCCAGAAGTTCACGTAACGCCTGAAGTCGTGACTCGGCCTGTTTTTCCCTCAGCAGACGAAGAGACTCTCTGATCACTTCACTTTGTGTTCTGTAATCACCTGATTCTATGAGCGATTCAATAAACTCGCGCAGTTCATCGCCAAGATCAACGGTCATTGTTCTGGCCATAACAGCCTCCACTGTAAGTATAAATCTTACATAAGAGTACACCGGAAATGAAATGTACGTCAAAAACATACCCCATGTCTCATGCTTATGGGGTTGGCTAATGCGGCTTTGCTGAACGAGTAGCAAAGCCGCTACATTATTACTGTCTGGGGTTTACCCCCCGTGCAGTCGCCGTGCATCAATCACATCCGGCACCTGGTTCAGCTTACCGAGCACGCGGCCCAGCACCTGCAGGTTGTAGATCTCGATGGTCATATCAATGGTGGCGATCTGCTGCTTAATGTCGCTGCGGCTGGCGACGCCCAGCACGTTGACTTTTTCGTTAGCCAGAATGGTGGTGATATCGCGTAGCAAGCCGCTGCGATCGTTGGCCTGGACGCGCACCACCAGCGAATACCCCGCCGAGTAGCTTTCGCCCCATACCGCCTCTACGATCCGCTCCGGCGCATGGGAGCGCAGTTCCGCCAGCTGTTCGCAGTCGGCCCGGTGCACGGAAATCCCCCGCCCCTGAGTAATGAAGCCGACAATTTCATCCCCCGGAATCGGCTGGCAGCAGCGGGCAATGTGGTGCATCAAATTACCCACGCCTTCTACCACCACGCGCCCGTCGTCTTTACGACGATTTTGCGGCGCGTATGTTTTTTGCTGAAGCTGTTTCAGCGCCGCTGCATCCTGCTCCTCTGCACTCGGCTTATTGAACTGCGATTGCAGGAAATTCACCATCTGATTAAGACGGATATCACCGCCGCCTATCGCCGCCAGCAACTCTTCCAGCTCATTAAAGTTGTAGCGCGGCAGCAGATGTTTCTCGGCCTCTTTCAGGCTAATCCCTAAATGCGCCAGCTCATCGTCGAGGATCTGCCGTCCAGCCAGGATATTTTTGTCACGGTCCTGCTTGCGGAACCAGGCGTGAATTTTTGAGCGTCCGCGGCTGGTCGTCACATAGCCCAGGTTTGGATTCAGCCAGTCGCGGCTGGGATTCGGCTGCTTCTGAGTGATAATTTCAATCTGATCGCCCATCTGTAACTGGTAGGTAAACGGTACGATGCGCCCACCAATTTTCGCGCCGATGCAGCGGTGCCCGACATCGCTGTGGATGTGGTAAGCAAAATCAAGCGGCGTAGATCCGGCAGGCAAGTCAACCACGTCGCCTTTTGGCGTAAAAACGTAGACCCGATCGTCAAACACCTGGCTGCGCACTTCATCCAGCATTTCGCCGGAATCGGCCATCTCTTCCTGCCAGGCGATCAGCTTACGCAGCCACGCAATTCTGTCTTCATGACCGGAGCGCACGCCGCCGGACGCGGCGCCTTCTTTATACTTCCAGTGTGCCGCCACGCCCAGTTCGGCGTCTTCATGCATCTGTTTGGTACGGATCTGGATCTCAACGGTTTTACCGCCCGGCCCCAGGACCACGGTGTGGATAGACTGGTAACCGTTCGGTTTCGGGTTAGCGACATAATCATCGAATTCATCCGGCAGGTGGCGATAGTGCGTATGCACTATCCCCAACGCGGCGTAGCAGTCTTGCAGACGTTCAGCGACGATACGCACGGCGCGCACGTCAAAGAGTTCATCAAACGCCAGATGCTTTTTCTGCATTTTGCGCCAGATGCTATAAATATGTTTTGGTCGTCCGTAGACTTCCGCCTGCACGCCTTCGTTTTTCATTTCGGCGCGCAGATGTCCAACAAACTCTTCGATGTAATGTTCGCGATCGAGACGGCGCTCATGCAGCAGTTTGGCGATGCGTTTGTATTCCGCCGGATGCAGGTAGCGGAAACAGTAGTCTTCCAGTTCCCACTTCAGTTGCCCGATGCCCAGACGATTAGCGAGCGGCGCATAGATGTTGGTACATTCTTTCGCCGCCAGCACGCGCTCATCTTCCGGCGCCTCTTTCACTTCGCGCAAATGAGCGATTCGCTCGGCCAGTTTGATCACCACGCAGCGGAAATCATCCACCATCGCCAATAACATTCGACGGACGTTATCAACCTGCTCCGAAGAAACAGAGTCGTTATGAGTGGCGTTTAGCTGACGGATCGCCGCCATATCGCGCACGCCATGAATCAGGGTAACGATAGATTTGCCGACGCTTTCGCGCAGTACATCTTCGCTGACTACGTTGGCGTCGGCCAGAGGGAACAGTAGCGCCGCCCGCAGCGTGTCGATATCCATACTCAGCGTGGAAAGAATTTCTACCATCTCCACGCCACGCCACAGCAACAGATCCGCATCCGGATGTCCTTGTGTCTGTTGCAGGCAATACGCCCAGGTTTCGGCTAAGCGCTCACACGACTGCTGGCTGGAAATTCCCAGGCTTGCGATCCACTTCTTCGGATCAAATTCACCAGCTTTATTAATATGTGCACTTCTTACCGCGACCATCGTCCTCTCCTTAAGGGACCAGGCCTACCGAAGTCGGTAAGCCGGTAATCATTACATGCGCTCGAACAGAACCATTGATTCCAGATGTCCTGTGTGCGGGAACATGTCGAGCATCGCTAAACGCGTAACCTCATATCCCGCATTGACCAGCGCTTCACTATCGCGCGCCAGCGTCGCCGGGTTACAGGATACATAAACAATGCGAATAGGTTTTAATTTTATAATATGTCGCATCACTCCTGTAGCCCCCGCACGCGCAGGATCGAGTAAGACTTTGTCAAAGCCGTTTTTCGCCCACGGCTGCTTCGTGACATCTTCCTCCAGGTTCTCATGGAAGAATGTCACATTATGTAAACCATTGCGGATGGCGTTTTCACGGCCTTTTTCTACCAGCGCCGGAACGCCCTCAACCCCTACCACGCTTGCCGCGCACGTTGCCAGCGGCAGCGTAAAATTCCCCATTCCGCAGAACAGATCCAGGACACGATCCTCGGCGCGCACATCAAGCCACTCCAGCGCGCGTGCGACCATTTGCTGGTTTACCACCTCATTAACCTGAATAAAGTCTCGCGGACTGAAGGCTAAACGTAAGCCGTGCGAATCATACCAGGGCGCTTCGCCAGATACCGTTTCCAGTATCTCGCTAAACGGCGCCAGAAACAGAGACAATCCCTCAGAATGCGAAAAGCGTTCCAGTTTTTCTTTATCCGCCGCACTCAATGGCGCGGTATGGCGCAGAATCATCAGCGTACCGCTTCCCGCCTGTACCAGCTCAACATGCCCAAGATGTCGGGTGCCGTGTAAACTCGCCAGACACGCCCTGATTCGGGGCAGCAATGCTTCAAGCTGGGGCGCCAAAACAGGGCACTGTTCGACATTGACGATATCGCTGGAACCCGCTTTGCGAAATCCCATTTGCAGCGGTTTATCCGGCAGGCAATTCAGACTTAACCGCGCACGACGCCGATAACCCCAGGGCTCGCCGGCGATGATGTCATTCACCTCGTGTTTCATCAAACGCGCCAGCGCCGCGCTTTTGCTGCGTTGTTGCAGGGTGATGCTGACATGCTGTTGCTGACAACCGCCGCAGACGCCAAAATGCGGGCAGCGCGGCGTTTCTCGTTCCGGGCTATCATTCAAACGGCGCGAAACGCGTGCGCGGGCAAATTGCTTTTTATCTTCTGTAAGAATGACTTCTGCGCTTTCCTCAGGCAATAAACCGGGGATAAACAGCGCCTTTCCGTTATGACGGGCTACGCCCTGACCAAATGAATCGAGGTCATTGACTTTAACGGTTATGATCTGACGCGTCGTCACGCGCCGTTTTGCAGAGTAGAATTGCGCCATCGACCAGCTTTTTCTCAATTTAACAGTGTGACCCTAATTGTCCCATAACGGAACTCCATGACCAACTACAGCCTGCGCGCACGCATGATGATTCTGATCCTGGCCCCGACCGTCCTGATAGGTTTGCTGCTCAGTATCTTTTTTGTAGTGCACCGCTATAACGACCTGCAGCGTCAACTGGAAGATGCCGGCGCCAGTATTATTGAACCGCTCGCCGTCTCCAGCGAATATGGTATGAACTTACAAAACCGGGAGTCTATCGGCCAACTTATCAGCGTCCTGCACCGCAGACACTCTGATATTGTGCGGGCGATTTCCGTTTATGACGATCATAACCGCCTGTTTGTAACGTCTAATTTCCATCTGGACCCCTCACAGATGCAGCTTCCCGCCGGAGCGCCGTTTCCACGTCGTCTGAGCGTCGATCGCCACGGCGATATTATGATTCTGCGCACCCCGATTATCTCGGAGAGCTATTCGCCGGACGAGTCAGCGATTGCCGACGCAAAAAATACCAAAAATATGCTGGGGTATGTGGCGCTTGAACTGGATCTCAAGTCGGTCAGGCTACAGCAATACAAAGAGATTTTTATCTCCAGCGTAATGATGCTTTTTTGTATTGGCATTGCGCTGATCTTTGGCTGGCGGCTTATGCGCGATGTCACCGGGCCTATCCGTAATATGGTGAATACCGTTGACCGCATTCGCCGCGGACAACTGGATAGCCGGGTGGAAGGATTTATGCTGGGCGAGCTGGACATGCTGAAAAACGGCATTAATTCCATGGCGATGTCGCTTGCCGCCTATCACGAAGAGATGCAGCATAATATCGATCAGGCCACTTCGGACCTGCGTGAAACCCTTGAGCAGATGGAAATCCAAAACGTTGAGCTGGATTTGGCGAAAAAGCGTGCCCAGGAAGCGGCGCGTATTAAGTCGGAGTTCCTGGCGAACATGTCGCACGAACTGCGAACACCGCTGAACGGCGTCATTGGCTTTACCCGCCTGACATTAAAAACGGAGCTGAATCCCACCCAGCGTGACCATCTGAACACCATTGAGCGTTCCGCGAATAATCTGCTGGCGATCATTAATGACGTGCTTGATTTCTCCAAGCTGGAAGCCGGTAAGCTCATTCTGGAAAGTATCCCTTTTCCACTGCGCAACACGCTGGATGAAGTGGTTACGCTGCTGGCCCACTCATCGCATGATAAAGGGCTGGAGTTGACGTTAAATATTAAAAACGACGTCCCGGATAATGTGATTGGCGACCCGCTGCGCCTGCAACAGGTCATTACTAATCTGGTGGGCAATGCCATTAAGTTCACCGAGAGTGGCAATATCGACATTCTGGTAGAAAAGCGGGCGCTCAGTAACACCAAAGTACAGATTGAAGTGCAGATCCGCGATACGGGGATCGGCATTCCGGAACGCGACCAGTCGCGACTGTTTCAGGCGTTTCGCCAGGCCGATGCCAGTATTTCTCGCCGTCACGGCGGCACCGGGCTTGGGCTGGTGATTACGCAAAAGCTGGTCAACGAAATGGGCGGGGATATCTCTTTCCACAGCCAGCCTAATCGCGGCTCGACCTTCTGGTTTCATATTAATCTTGATCTTAACCCAAATGTCATTATTGACGGGCCGTCGACCGCATGTCTGGCCGGAAAACGGCTGGCTTATGTCGAACCGAATGCTACCGCCGCGCAATGTACCCTGGATCTGCTGAGCGACACGCCGGTGGAGGTGGTTTACAGCCCGACCTTCTCCGCGCTGCCGTTAGCGCACTACGATATTATGATTTTGAGCGTTCCGGTGACCTTCCGCGAGCCGCTCACCATGCAGCATGAACGTCTGGCGAAAGCGGCGTCAATGACGGACTTTCTACTGCTGGCGCTACCTTGCCATGCGCAAATTAACGCCGAAAAGCTGAAACAAGGAGGCGCGGCGGCCTGTCTGTTAAAACCATTGACGTCAACGCGCCTGTTGCCAGCGCTGACGGAATATTGCCAGTTGAATCACCATCCTGAACCGCTGCTAATGGATACCAGTAAAATCACCATGACGGTTATGGCGGTTGATGATAATCCCGCTAATCTGAAGCTTATCGGCGCGTTACTGGAAGATAAAGTCCAGCACGTAGAGCTTTGTGATAGCGGACATCAGGCGGTGGATCGGGCGAAACAAATGCAGTTTGATCTGATTTTGATGGATATTCAGATGCCGGATATGGACGGCATACGCGCCTGCGAGTTAATTCACCAGCTTCCTCATCAGCAGCAAACACCGGTTATTGCCGTTACGGCACATGCGATGGCCGGGCAAAAAGAGAAGTTGCTCAGCGCGGGCATGAACGACTATCTGGCTAAACCGATAGAAGAAGAGAAGTTGCATAATCTGTTGCTGCGCTATAAACCCGGCGCCAACGTAGCAGCGCGCCTGATGGCGCCGGAACCGGCTGAGTTTATCTTCAATCCGAATGCGACGCTCGACTGGCAGCTTGCGCTCCGCCAGGCTGCCGGTAAGCCCGATCTGGCACGGGATATGCTGCAAATGCTGATTGATTTTCTGCCGGAAGTGCGCAACAAAATTGAAGAACAACTGGTGGGAGAAAACCCCAACGGTCTGGTCGATCTGATCCATAAGCTACACGGGAGCTGCGGCTATAGCGGCGTACCGCGGATGAAGAACCTTTGCCAGCTTATTGAGCAACAGCTTCGCAGCGGCGTCCACGAAGAGGAGCTGGAGCCTGAGTTTCTGGAGCTGCTGGATGAGATGGATAATGTCGCGCGTGAAGCGAAGAAGATATTGGGCTGATATTCGCCGGATGGCGGCATGACCGCCTTATCCGGCCTATAACTCAGCGTAACTGTTGCCCCGCTTTCAGCGTTGCAGCCACGTTGCGCGCGGTCATTCGTACGTTTTCACTCGCATTCTTCAGCGCGTCCTCCAGCGTACAGATGGTATAAATCACGCTGAAAACGGCATCAAGCCCATGTTCATGAACCACGCCAACATCCGCCGTCAGGCTACCCGCAATACCAATTACCGGCTTGTTATACCGTTTGGCGATGTTTGCCACGCCAATAGGGACTTTACCGTGAATGGTCTGGCTGTCGATGCGCCCCTCGCCGGTGATGACTAAATCAGCATCCGCAAGACACGCTTCCAGATGAAGCGCATCGGTGACAATCTCAATACCACGCCGTAGCTGCGCGCCGCAAAACGCGTATAACGCCGCCCCCATGCCGCCTGCCGCGCCGCCGCCTGCCAGATCCAACACATCGACATGCAGATCGCGGGCAATCAAATGCGCATAGCGAGTCAATGCCGTATCCAGGCGTTCAATCATTTCCGGCGTCGCCCCTTTTTGCGGACCAAAAACCGCAGACGCGCCCTCTTTGCCGGTAAGGGGATTCGTGACATCGCAGGCGACCTCTATATGACACGCCGACAAACGCTTATCCAGGCCGCTGATATCAATGCTGGCGAGTGTTTCCAGCCCAATGCCGCCTTGCACAATATCATTGCCCTGCGCATCCCGTAGCCTGGCCCCCAGCGCCTGCACCATCCCCGCGCCGCCATCGTTGGTGGCGCTACCGCCGATACCAATAATGATATGCTCAACGCCCGCATCCAGCGCATGACGGATCAGCTCGCCGGTTCCCCATGATGTGGTCTTCAACGGATCGCGTTGCGCGGGCGGTACCTGCTCCAGCCCACTGGCGGCCGCCATTTCAATGAACGCGGAACGCGCATCGCCGGAAAGCCCATAAAACGCATTGACGCGATGCCCCAACGGCCCGGTGACCTCAACATGCACGATTCGACCCGCCGTCGCTTCAACCATCGCTTCGACAGTACCTTCTCCGCCATCAGCCAGCGGCAATTTCAGGTAATCGGCGTCCGGCCAGATCTCGCGAAATCCTTGTTCAATGGCGGTCGCTACCTCAAGAGCACTCAAACTTTCCTTATACGAGTCTGGTGCGATCACTATTTTCATAAGTCGTCCTTACGCATGTTGATCCTGTTAAGCATACACCCAGAGAAGAACCGGTTCCTTACGGAACCGGTTCTGACTTAACGCACCATGCAAGGACGCTTATTATCAAACGTCCAGCCAGGAATTAAGTACTGCATTCCCATCGCGTCGTCACGCGCGCCTAAGCCATGCTTTTGATAGAGCTCATGCGCTTTCATCACCTGATCCATATCGAGCTCAACGCCCAGACCCGGTTTGGTCGGTACTTGCACCATGCCGCCTTTAATTTCAAACGGTTCTTTAGTCAGACGTTGGTTGCCTTCCTGCCAGATCCAGTGGGTATCGATCGCGGTGATCTTGCCCGGCGCCGCCGCGGCAACATGGGTAAACATCGCCAACGAAATATCAAAGTGGTTGTTAGAGTGCGAGCCCCAGGTCAGACCGAACTCATGACACATTTGCGCCACGCGTACAGAGCCTTGCATAGTCCAGAAGTGCGGGTCCGCCAGCGGGATATCGACGGATTGCAGCGACAGCGTATGCCCCATTTGACGCCAGTCGGTCGCTATCATATTGGTGGCCGTCGGTAATCCAGTCGCGCGACGGAATTCCGCCATCACTTCACGTCCGGAAAAACCCTGCTCCGCGCCGCACGGATCTTCTGCATAGGCCAGAGAACCTTTCAGGTATTTACCAATGCTGATCGCTTCGTTCAACGACCAGGCGCCGTTTGGATCGAGCGTGACGCGCGCTTGTGGGAAACGTTTCGCCAGCGCCACGATTGACTCGGCCTCTTCTTCGCCCGCCAGCACGCCGCCTTTCAGTTTGAAGTCGTTGAAGCCGTATTTTTCATAGGCGGCTTCCGCCAGACGTACTACCGTTTCCGGCGTCATCGCCTCTTCATGGCGCAGACGATACCAGTCGCATTGCTCATCCGGCTGGCTCTGATACGGCAGCGGCGTGGCCTTGCGATTGCCGACAAAGAACAGATAACCCAGCATTTCGACTTCGCTGCGCTGCTGACCGTCGCCTAACAGCGAAGCGACGTTGACGCCCAGGTGTTGGCCCAAAAGGTCAAGCATTGCCGCTTCAATACCAGTCACCACATGGATAGTGGTACGGAGATCGAACGTTTGTAAACCGCGTCCGCCCGCATCGCGATCGGCAAACTGGTTGCGAACGGCGGTCAGGACATTTTTATATTCACCCAGCGTTTTTCCCACCACCAGTGGGATCGCATCTTCCAGCGTTTTGCGGATTTTTTCGCCGCCCGGAATCTCGCCGACCCCGGTATGACCGGAGTTATCTTTAATAATGACGATGTTGCGCGTGAAGAACGGGGCATGCGCGCCGCTCAGGTTCATCAGCATACTGTCATGGCCCGCAACCGGGATAACCTGCATTTCAGTCACTACAGGCGTCGTAAATTGATTACTCATAACTGTGTCCTTATTCAGAATTAGTGACGACCAAAAACAGGGCGTTTGCGGTCAAAAGTCCAGCCGGGGATCAGGTATTGCATCGGGCCTGCATCATTACGCGCGCCGCCTGGCAGCGTTTTATACGCGTCATGCGCTTTTCGCACCTGTTCCCAGTCAAGCTCCACGCCCAGTCCTGGCGCATCCGGAACGGCAATTTTGCCGTTTTTAATTTCCAGCGGATTTTTAGTCAGGCGGCAATCGCCCTCCTGCCAGATCCAGTGCGTATCAATAGCGGTGGGTTTGCCTGGCGCCGCCGCGCCGACATGGGTAAACATCGCCAGTGAAATATCAAAATGGTTATTCGAATGGCAGCCCCAGGTTAGCCCCCAGTCATCGCACAGTTGCGCCACGCGAACGGCGCCGGTGAGAGTCCAGAAATGCGGGTCGGCAAGAGGAATGTCTACCGCATTGAGCATCGCCGCGTGTCCCATTTCACGCCAGTTGGTGGCAATCATATTGGTCGCTACCGGCAGTCCTGTAGCACGGCGGAACTCCGCCATGACTTCACGACCAGAGAATCCTTGCTCCGCGCCGCACGGATCTTCCGCGTAGGTCAGTACATCATTCAGCCCTTTGCACAACGCAATGGCTTCATCCAGTAGCCAGGCGCCGTTCGGATCCACGGTAATACGCGCGTCCGGGAAGCGTTTTTTTAGCGCGCGAACGGTATCAATCTCTTGTTCGCCCGGCAGCACGCCGCCCTTGAGTTTAAAATCTTTAAAACCGTAGCGATCCTGAGACGCTTCCGCCAGCCGCACGACCGCGTCGCTGTTCAGCGCTTCCTGATGGCGCAGACGGTACCATTCATGACTGCCCGGCGTGCTTTCCAGATACGGCAGATCGGTTTTAGTACGATCGCCAATATAGAAGAGATAGCCTAACACGGTGACGGCATCGCGCTGTTTACCGGGTCCTAACAGTTCACAGACCGGCACATTAAGCGCCTGTCCCAGTAGATCAAGCAGCGCCGCTTCCAAAGCCGCCACCGCGTTAACCCGCAGTTCAAACGTCCATGCGCCTTTACCAAAGGTGTCAAAATCAGCGGCCTGGTTGCCTTTATGCACCTGCTGCACCACTTTGTTCAGGCGGGCGACTTCCTGGCCTAATACCATCGGAATAGCATCGACCAGCGTCTGATAAATCACTTCTCCGCCCGGCGCCTCGCCGACGCCAGTATGCCCGGCGTTATCGGTGAGGACGACGATGTTACGGGTGAAGTACGCGTTATGCACGCCGCCGATGTTGAGTAGCATACTGTCATGTCCGGCAACCGGAATGACCTTCATGTCCGTAATCACGGGACTGGATTGCGTTGTCATGATAATTGTCCTGCGACAGGTTTCAGTTCAATACGCTTAATATCGCCTACCAGCACCAGATAGCTGATGATGGCCACCAGGGCATGTACGCCGACATAGATCAACGCGCCGTTGAAGGAACCGGTGGTGCCAACGATGTAACCAATCGCGATTGGCGTCACAATACCGGAAATATTGCCGAACATATTAAACAAGCCGCCGGAAAGACCGCTGATCTCTTTCGGCGCGGTATCCGCCATTACTGCCCAGCCCAACGCGCCGATACCTTTACCGAAGAAGGCCAACGCCATAAAGCCGATGATCATCCATTCCACGTTCACATAGTTACAGAACACCATAACCATTGACAGCAACATCCCCAGCACAATCGGCGTCTTGCGCGCGATATTCAGGGAGCCAGTACGACGCATCAACCAGTCGGAAATGATGCCGCCCAACACGCCGCCGATAAAGCCGCAGACCGCAGGAACCGAGGCGACAAAGCCCGCTTTGAGAATCGACATGCCGCGCGCCTGGACCAAATAGACCGGGAACCAAGTAATAAAGAAATAGGTCAATGCGTTAATACAGTACTGACCGATGTAAACGCCAATCATCATACGAGAGCCCAGCAGCTGTTTGATCTGGCCCCATTTGACGCTAAACGGTACTTTCGCTTTGGTGTCTTTCTGATCCATATTGATCAGCGCGCCGCCTTCTGCGATGTACTCCAACTCTTTCTTATTTACGCCCGGATGGTTATTTGGTTCATGGATAACTTTCAACCAGATAAAGCTGATGATGATCCCTAACCCGCCCATAAAGAAGAAGACATGCGACCAGCCCACTTCGTGCGTCAGCCAACCCATAATCGGCGCGAAAATAACCGTGGCAAAGTATTGCGCGGAGTTAAAGATGGCCACAGCCGTTCCCCTCTCCTGCGCCGGGAACCAGGCTGCAACGATGCGACTGTTGCCCGGGAAAGAAGGCGATTCCGCCAGACCAACCAGGAAACGAAGCGTAAAGAGGGCGACAATAATGCCGAAACCACTAAAGATATCGACAAAACCCTGCAACAGGGTGAAGACTGACCAAATGAAAATAGACCAGAAATAGACGCGTTTGGAACCAAAGCGGTCCAGCAGCCAGCCGCCCGGGATCTGCCCGATAACATAGGCCCATGAAAAAGCAGAAAAAACATAGCCCATGCCTACCGGATCAAGGCCGATATCTTTGGCCATTTCTGAGCCGGCAATGGACAATGTGGCGCGGTCGCCGTAGTTGAAGGATGTGACGATAAACAGCATCACCACTATCCAGTAGCGGGCGTTCGTGCGTTTCTCCGCACTACTCGCCGCGTGACTTAATGAACTCATTGTTGCACTCCTGAAATTTCGCGTTAGCTACGCTCACTCTGAACTGCACAACCGGTAGGGAATCAGAGATAACGTTTCCTTGTTGCAGCTTTTATTAGGTCGTTTGCTTTGCACGCTGCATGCTTTTATTCACTGGCAGGAGAAGTATAAAAAGCGCGCCACACACACTCACCGTGCAACAACACAGTATTTTGGCGATGAATTACGCCTGTTTATGGCAAAAGCCCAGGACAGTGGAAGCCACTTCACGGAAATGAAATCAGAAGGCGTCAGGCGTCGACGCAGGAGGAATAAAAAGAGAAGAATGTGAAACAGGTCGCTTGATTACATGAAAACGCCCGTAAAAAACTGCCGCTTTTGCGGGCATATGCCCAAAGCTAACACGATTCAGTTACTTTACACTGTGTACAGGTCGTGATTTTGCTTACTGGCAACGCAAGCAAACGAAAAGGTACCCTCCCGTAGGGGGGAGGGATTTACCTCAGGAAAGTAAAGTTCCCCAGTTTTCAACCCAGGGATTGGATTGGCTCTCCGGCTCCGGATGTTCGCTGGCGTCAATGAATAACATCTCCCCCACCCGCTGCGCGCTTTGCTCCTGCAACAGGGCATCAAACTGTTTGCCGCCATTACAGAAATTGGGGTAGCTGCTATCACCTAGCGCAATCACCCCGTAACGCAGGTTTGGTTGAAAACCGACTGTATCTTTAATGCCGTGAAAGAGCGGCGCAATGCTATCCGGTAGATCGCCCTGCCCGGTCGTCGAGGTAACGACCAGCGCAACCTTATCCTGATATTGCTGCCAGTCGGACAGTTCAGGATCTTCAAACACGGTCGCGCTGTGGCCCTGTCTGGCGAGGATCGCTTCCGCTTCTTCCGCCACCAGCAGTGAGTTGCCATACATGGTCCCGACAAAAATACCAATTTCCGCCATTATGCGTATCTCCCTGAATTATGCCTGATGAGTCTCATCCTGCCGGGACGCCGCCGTAAACTCAACCCTTTCATTGTCAGGGAGAAGTCCACGCCAGCCAAACTGTGTCAGCGCCTGCATCCAGGTTTCATCCAACCCGGCCTGAATCATCAACGGCTGTCCGGTGAAGGGGTGCGTCAGTTCAAGCCGACTGGCATGAAGCATCAGGCGACGACAGGCAAAATGCTCTGCGGCGCTGCGGTTTTGTCGCAAATCGCCATGCTTGCTGTCGCCGATGATAGGATGACGCAGATGCGCCAGATGACGACGAAGCTGGTGCTTGCGTCCCGTTTTTGGTTCCAGCTCAACCAGACCATAACGCGTGGTGGGATAACGTCCGGTCGGCACCGCCATTTCGACCGTCGCCAGTCCGCGATACTGCGTTACAGCCGGCTGGGGCGCTTTATCCTCGCGGGCGAATTTATCAGCAATTTTATCGCGCTCTTCCACCAGCGGATAATCCAGTACTGCGTCATCCATCAGCCAGCCGCGCACAATGGCATGGTAGCGTTTACGGATGTGGTGCTGCTCGAACTGCTGCGCCAGACGGCGTCCCGCTTCGCTGGACAGCCCCATTAACAGTACGCCCGACGTGGGTCTGTCGAGACGGTGGGCGGTAAAAACATGATGGCCGATTTGGTCGCGCACCGTTTGCATGACCACGACTTTTTCGTCGCGATCCAGCCAGCTCCGGTGAACAAGCCAGCCTGCGGGTTTATTCACGGCAACCAGCCACTGGTCTTGATAGAGGATCTCCAGCATCAGGATTTATCGCGGACGAATAGCGCATCCAGATCCTGCAAAACCGCCAGGATCGCCTCCCGCTGCGGATGATCCGCCGCCAGCGCCATTTCATAATAAGGGGCGACGGCAAACGCCTCGGGCAGTGGTTGCGCATTATCAAGTAGGGTATGCATACGAGGGATCAATACCCATTGCAGCCATTCCAGCGGTTCCATGGTATCCATAAAAAATGGTTGGGTGCTGGTAAACAGGTGCGCCTGCGGCGCATCCAGCCGCCAGTGGCGATGCTCGCGCAGCAGCGTTTCAAGCGCATGTAACTGCTGACGCACACGGTCATGAGTCGTCATGTTAAAAACCTCAATGATGAAAATCTGGCGCGAAGAATAACAAAAAAAAGGGAGCACTGTATAAACAGTGCTCCCGGTTCGTTTCGCAGCATTCCAGCTACTTTTCGTGCTCCCTGCTCATCCGTGACAACTTTTCCTGTGACCTTACGGCCTGTTCATCCTGAACGTTTGCATCCTGCGCACATCGCCCGATGTGATAGCTTCTTCCTGAAGCGTCCCTGGTCATCCAGACCCGCCGAACATCCTGATCGGCTCTCGTTCTCCGTCCTGGAGGTGTCCTTTAACGCATCCTGCGCTTTCCACTTTGCTTCATCCTGAAGCCTTTCCTTGTAACACCATCCTGGCGTGTCCTGCTGAAGCGTCATCATCCTGACGTTCGCTTCGTTGTACGACTCCCTGTCGACGAAGATAGAATCGCCTGTTTCACCTTGTCTTACAAGACACCTACAGACAATACCTTAAGTAAATTTTCATATGAAAGTGCGCAAAAACATTTTAACAGGTTGTTTTATATAGACTTACATAAGAAAACGGGACTCAGTATCCGCTGATATCCTGGCGATCTCCTACAGACTTTGTAAGAGATCTCTCACACCTGTTAGGGCAAACGATTACAGAAGAGGATTAAGTTGCGTAAGGAATTCCGCAAGCGTTGCGGCAAGAACGGTACGATTGCGGGTGCCCAGCGTTTCTTTAATCACCTCGCCGGACAGATTACAGACCGAAATGACCTCAAGTTCATTTTCCTGCGTCGCAATAAAAAGCGTGGGAGGAAGCTTGAGCCGCTTTTGCGTGACCAGGTGGCCTATCAGATTTTCCTGCACGCGCCGAAAGTCATCCTGACTCCAGGTTTGCAGTAGCGTAAGCTTTTCATCCGCGAACTGCGCGGGCATGTCGCCAGCAAACTGCGTGGTGTAAAACGCGTGGAGCGCAGGTTGTACCATAATATCGAAGGCGCGTTCAACCGCGTTTACATTTTCTTCGCCTTCAAAAGGTTGCGGCTGCCAGTAAACGGCATCGCGGGTTGAAGAAATAATGCACGGAGAAGGTACGCCATACAGTTCTTCGCTCAACGGCCAGCTACCGTGTTTTTCTTGCCACGCGTCGCAGTAACGCGTCGTAAAGGCTTTCAATGCCTGCGCTGTCAGTTCGTCCACCAGTTTCTCTCTTCATAAAAGCCAGGATACACTTGGCGCATAGTGTATCTGGTTTATGACGGTGAAACATGTCTTCTTATGAAAACCATCAGGCTCTCGATGGCCTGACTCTCGGAAAATCAACGGATTACCGGGACAATTATGACGCCAGCCTGCTGCAGGGCGTACCGCGCAGTTTGAATCGCGACCCGCTCGGATTAACAGCCGATAATTTGCCGTTCCACGGCGCGGATATCTGGACGTTGTATGAACTTTCCTGGCTTAACAGCCGTGGTCTTCCGCAGGTCGCCGTCGGGCATGTCGAACTGGATTACACCAGCGTTAATTTAATCGAATCCAAAAGCTTTAAACTGTATCTGAACAGCTTTAACCAGACGCGCTTTGACACCTGGGAGACGGTGCGCCAGACGCTGGAGCGCGATCTGCGCGCCTGCGCGCAGGGCAACGTTAGCGTGAGGCTTCATCGTCTTGATGAGCTGGAAGGACAGCCTGTCGCCCATTTCCACGGCACCTGTATTGACGATCAGGATATCAGTATCGACAACTACCAGTTTACTACCGACTATCTGCAACATGCGGTCAGCGGCGAGAAGCAAGTAGAGGAGACGCTGGTCAGTCATCTGCTGAAATCCAACTGCCTGATCACCCACCAACCGGACTGGGGCTCAATACAAATTCAGTATCGCGGGCGCAAAATCGACAGGGAAAAACTGCTGCGTTATCTGGTCTCCTTCCGTCACCATAATGAATTTCACGAGCAGTGCGTAGAGCGTATTTTTAATGACATTCTGCGCTTCTGTCAGCCGGAAACGTTAAGCGTTTATGCGCGCTATACCCGCCGCGGCGGGCTGGACATTAATCCCTGGCGCAGCAATGCCGATTTTGTGCCCGCCACGGGCAGGCTGGCGCGTCAGTAATCTTTTTTGTCAATTTTGCGTGCCGGATTGCGCATGTAAGGTTGTGAAAGGTCATCAGCCAGGGCTATTGTAATCAACAGGGAATGGCGTGTTGCGTCCCATAAGGAGTTTACTTGATTACACATATTAGCCCGCTTGGCTCAATGGATATGTTGTCGCAACTGGAAGTGGACATGCTGAAACGCACGGCCAGTAGCGACCTGTATCAACTGTTTCGTAACTGTTCACTTGCCGTTCTTAACTCCGGCAGCCTGACCGACAACAGCAAAGAGCTGCTGTCCCGCTTTGAAAATTTCGATATTAACGTGCTGCGCCGCGAGCGCGGCGTGAAGCTGGAATTGATTAATCCGCCTGAAGACGCCTTTGTTGACGGGCGGATTATTCGTGCGCTACAGGCTAACCTGTTCGCGGTGCTGCGCGACATTCTCTTTGTGAATGGGCAGATCCATAATGCCGGTCGTTTCCAGCATCTGGATCTTGAAAGCTCAACACATATCACCAATCTGGTGTTCTCCATTTTGCGCAACGCCCGGGCGCTGCACGTCGGCGAAGCGCCAAACATGGTGGTATGCTGGGGCGGCCACTCAATTAACGAAAACGAGTACCTGTATGCCCGTCGCGTCGGCACACAGTTGGGATTACGCGAGCTGAACATCTGCACCGGCTGCGGCCCTGGGGCGATGGAAGCCCCCATGAAGGGCGCGGCGGTCGGTCACGCGCAGCAGCGTTATAAAGACAGCCGCTTTATCGGCATGACTGAACCTTCCATTATTGCGGCTGAACCGCCTAACCCGCTGGTGAACGAACTGATCATCATGCCGGATATCGAAAAACGCCTGGAAGCGTTCGTCCGTATCGCACACGGTATCATCATCTTCCCGGGCGGCGTGGGTACGGCGGAAGAGCTGCTTTATTTGCTGGGGATTCTGATGAATCCAGCCAATAAAAATCAGGTGCTGCCGCTGATCCTGACCGGACCAAAAGAGAGCGCCGATTACTTCCGCGTGCTGGATGAGTTTATTACCCATACGCTGGGCGAAGCGGCCCGCCGTCATTACCGCATCATCATTGACGATGCGGCGGAGGTAGCGCGGCTGATGAAGAAAGCGATGCCGCAAGTGAAAGAGAATCGCCGCGATACCGGCGACGCCTATAGTTTTAACTGGTCGATGCGTATTGCACCGGATCTGCAGGTGCCGTTTGAGCCGTCGCATGAGAATATGGCCAACCTGAAACTGTACCCGGATCAGCCGGTTGAAATTCTGGCGGCGGATCTGCGGCGCGCCTTCTCCGGTATTGTCGCGGGGAACGTGAAGGAGGTCGGGATACGCGCCATTGAAGCTAATGGTCCGTATAAAATCCACGGCGATCGAGAGATGATGCGTCGCATGGACGATCTGCTGCAGGGATTCGTCGCGCAGCATCGTATGAAATTGCCAGGTTCCGCCTACATCCCCTGTTACGAGATCTGCGCTTAGCGCTTATGCCCGGTTGCCGCCAGCAGCCGGGCGCTTCTCCCATTCCTTTCATTGCGGTATGGCGATTAACGTATGCCTTCATTTTTTATGATGTTCATCAGAGGCATAGCCCGCATTGTTTTATAAACACCATTTATAATTCACCATAAATAGATTGCCAGGCAAACGTTTACCTCACTCCTCTTACCGTGATTTATCGGTCCAAACTCTTATTCTTCGCCAGAATCCACTAAAAACCTTGATTTTTATAGTCAAACCTCCGTATCTTGCGCCCCAATCTTTCCGGCCTTATATCGTTAATGGTAGCCTTCGCGCCCGGAAATTCGTTATGACGTTTTTTTAATAGATTAATGGTCCAAATTTATCCATGTAAGAAGCGGATTATTGCATTTGAGATCGGGATCACTGATAGATTCATCACTTAAATGTATCTTTCCGCCCGAAAATTATTACGGCGAAAAATTATATAAAAAGCGTCCCTAAGCAGATTTCATTTTACGATCAGGTCTTTTTTCATTGGATTAGACCAGCAACCTGATTTTTAGCATCCTCCAGGAGAAATAGATGGAAACCACTCAGACCAGCACGATTGCTTCGATTGACTCTCGAAGCGCATGGCGCAAAACGGATACCATGTGGATGCTGGGCCTTTACGGCACGGCAATCGGCGCGGGCGTTCTGTTCCTGCCGATCAACGCAGGCGTCGGCGGCATGATTCCGCTCATCATCATGGCGATTCTCGCTTTCCCGATGACCTTTTTCGCACACCGTGGTTTAACCCGCTTCGTGCTGTCCGGTAAAAACCCGGGTGAAGACATCACTGAAGTCGTTGAGGAACACTTCGGTATCGGCGCAGGTAAACTGATTACCCTGCTCTACTTCTTCGCGATTTACCCCATCCTGCTGGTTTACAGCGTGGCGATTACTAATACCGTGGAAAGCTTCCTGACCCACCAGTTAGCGATTAATCCGCCGCCGCGGGCGATTCTTTCCCTGATCCTGATTGTTGGCATGATGACCATCGTGCGCTTCGGCGAGCAAATGATCGTTAAGGCGATGAGTATCCTGGTATTCCCGTTCGTCGCTGCGCTGATGCTGCTGGCCTTGTACCTGATCCCGCAGTGGAACGGCGCGGCGCTGGAAACGCTGTCCTTTGATTCCGCCGCGTCTACCGGTAACGGTCTGTGGATGACGCTGTGGCTGGCGATTCCGGTGATGGTTTTCTCTTTCAACCACTCCCCGATCATCTCCTCCTTCGCGGTTGCGAAGCGTGAAGAGTACGGTGAAGGCGCTGAGAAGAAATGTTCTAAAATTCTGGCCTTCGCCCACATCATGATGGTGCTAACCGTGATGTTCTTCGTCTTCAGCTGCGTGCTGAGCCTGACGCCGGCAGATCTGGCGGCAGCAAAAGAGCAGAACATCTCTATTCTGTCTTACCTGGCGAACCACTTTAACGCGCCGATCATCGCCTGGATGGCGCCGATCATTGCGATGATTGCTATCACCAAATCCTTCCTCGGCCACTACCTGGGCGCGCGTGAAGGCTTTAACGGTATGGTGATTAAATCGCTGCGTGGTAAAGGTAAATCCATCGAAATCAACAAACTGAATAAAATTACCGCGCTGTTCATGCTGGTCACCACCTGGATTGTGGCGACGCTGAACCCCAGCATCCTGGGCATGATTGAAACCCTGGGCGGCCCGATCATCGCGATGATTCTGTTCCTGATGCCGATGTATGCCATCCAGAAAGTACCGGCAATGCGTAAGTACAGCGGTCATATCAGCAACGTATTCGTTGTGATTATGGGCCTGATTGCCATCTCCGCTATTTTCTACTCACTGTTCAGCTAAGTCCTTTAGCGCCGCTTACCGCGGCGCTTCTCTATGATACAACCGCAATGGATGCCCTATGATTAGCGTATTCGATATTTTTAAAATCGGCATTGGCCCTTCCAGTTCTCACACCGTCGGACCAATGAAAGCAGGCAAGCAGTTCACGGATGATCTGATTGCCCGCCATATCCTTACAGATGTCACCCGCGTCGTGGTGGATGTCTACGGCTCTCTGTCATTGACGGGTAAAGGCCACCATACTGATATCGCCATTATTATGGGCCTGGCGGGGAATCTGCCGGACACCGTCGATATCGACGCCATTCCGTCCTTTATCCAGGATGTGAACACCCATGGGCGTTTACTACTGGCCAATGGGCAGCATGAAGTCGAATTTCCGGTCGATAAGTGCATGAATTTCCACGCCGACAACCTGTCTCTGCATGAAAACGGGATGCGTATTACCGCGCTGGCGGGCGATAAGGTGCTCTACAGCCAAACCTACTACTCCATTGGCGGCGGCTTTATCGTCGATGAAGAGCACTTTGGTTTGACGAATAGCGAACCTGTTAACGTGCCGTACCCTTACAAAACCGCCGCGGATTTACAGCGCCACTGCCAGGAGACGGGTCTGTCGCTCTCCGGTCTGATGATGCAAAACGAACTGGCCCTGCACAGTAAAGAAGCGCTGGAGCAGCACTTCGCCAGGGTCTGGGAGGTAATGCGCAGCGGTATCGAGCGCGGTATCACCACCGAGGGCGTATTGCCGGGCAAACTGCGCGTTCCGCGTCGCGCGGCGGCGCTGCGTCGGGTGCTGGTCAGTCAGGATAAGACCACCACCGATCCGATGGCGGTCGTCGACTGGATCAATATGTTCGCGCTGGCGGTGAACGAAGAGAATGCCGCAGGCGGACGAGTAGTCACTGCGCCGACTAACGGCGCATGTGGTATTGTTCCGGCGGTGCTGGCGTACTATGACAAGTTTATCCGCGAAGTAAATGCTAACTCACTTGCTCGCTATATGCTGGTCGCCAGCGCGATTGGCTCGCTGTATAAGATGAACGCCTCTATTTCCGGCGCCGAAGTGGGTTGTCAGGGAGAGGTCGGCGTGGCCTGTTCCATGGCGGCAGCGGGTCTGGCCGAGCTGCTGGGCGGTAGTCCGGCGCAGGTGTGTATCGCCGCAGAAATCGCCATGGAGCATAATCTGGGGTTAACTTGCGATCCGGTTGCCGGTCAGGTCCAGGTTCCCTGCATTGAGCGTAACGCGATTGCTTCAGTCAAAGCGGTCAACGCCGCGCGTATGGCGCTGCGCCGTACCAGCGAACCGCGTGTATGCCTCGATAAAGTGATTGAGACCATGTACGAAACCGGTAAAGACATGAACGCTAAGTACCGCGAAACTTCGCGCGGCGGCCTGGCGATGAAGATCGTTACCTGCGATTAATTCTCAGCACATTTTAGGATCTGTAGGCCGGATAAGGCGCTCGCCGCCATCCGGCTTTGTTGCCTGATGTCGCTTCGCTTATCAGGCCTACGGATAGCGCTATTTCGCAATGCTCGCCTCCCCCCGCCGTGAATGTTACCCTACGCGCAGGTTTGTAAGGGAGAACACCGTGGCTGCTCATCTGCTTATCGTCGACGCGCTCAATTTGATTCGCCGTATTCACGCCGTTCAGGGATCGCCCTGTGTGGAAACCTGCCAACACGCGCTCGATCAATTGATTATCCACAGCCAGCCAACCCATGCCGTAGCGGTATTTGATGACGACGCGCGCAGCAGCGGCTGGCGTCATCAGCGTTTGCCGGACTACAAAGCAGGACGTCCGCCGATGCCTGACGATTTACATAATGAAATGCCCGCCCTACGCGCCGCGTTTGAACAGCGCGGCGTACGCTGTTGGGCATCAGATGGTAATGAAGCGGACGATCTGGCGGCGACGCTGGCGCTAAAAGTTACCGAAGCCGGACACCAGGCAACCATTGTGTCAACCGATAAAGGCTATTGCCAGTTGCTCTCTCCGGGATTGCGCATTCGCGACTACTTCCAGAAACGCTGGCTGGACGCGCCGTTTATTGAAAAAGAGTTTGGCGTACTTCCCCGACAGTTGCCGGATTACTGGGGTCTGGCAGGAATCAGCAGTTCGAAAGTCCCCGGCGTTGCCGGTATCGGCCCCAAAAGCGCGACCCAGCTATTGATTCAGTTTCAAAATCTGGAGGGAATTTACGCCCATCTGGACGAGGTGCCGGAAAAGTGGCGCAAAAAGCTTGAGATGCATAAAGAAATGGCATTTCTCTGCCGCGATATTGCACGTCTGCAAACCGATTTACATATCGACGGAAACTTACAGCAGCTACGGCTGGCGCGGTAGTTTTGTTGCCGGATGGCGGCGTGAACGCCTTATCCTGCCTACAGGACTGCACGAAATGTAGAGCGGATAAGCGCAGCGCCATCCGGCAAAATTACCAGGCGATATGATACAGTTCGACAATGTCCGCCAGACTCGCTTCACGCGGATTGCCGCCCGTACAGACATCATCGAACGCCGCCTGCGCCAGCGCCGGGATATCCTCTTTTCGAACGCCGACATCACGCAAATGCAGCGGAATTCCCACATCGCGATTTAACGCAAATACGGCTTCCACTGCGGCATTACGCGCCTCTTCAAGGCTCAATCCTTCTACCTTCACCCCCATCGCCCGGGCGATATCACGGAATTTCTCGTTGGTAGACCCGGCATTGAAACGCATCACATGCGGAAGCAAAATAGCATTCGCGACGCCGTGCGGCGTGTTGTAAAACGCGCCCAGCGGATGTGCCATCCCATGCACCAGCCCCAGCCCCACATTGGAAAACCCCATCCCGGCAACGTATTGCCCCAGCGCCATCGCCTCACCGGCCTCTTTTTCTCCGGCTACGGCGCCGCGCAGCGCGCCAGCAATAATCTCAATGGCTTTGATATGTAATGCATCCGTCAGCGCCCATGCGGCCCGGGTAATATAGCCTTCAATAGCATGGGTTAGCGCATCCACGCCCGTTGCCGCTTTCAGCGCGGGCGGCATACCGTCCATCATATCGGCATCGATAAATGCCGCCTGCGGAATATCATGTGGATCGACACAAACGAATTTGCGCCGTTTCTCTTCATCGGTAATCACATAATTGATAGTGACTTCCGCCGCGGTTCCCGCCGTTGTCGGGATCGCCATAATCGGCACGCTGGGTTTACGGGTCGGCGATAGCCCTTCCAGACTGCGCACATCGGCAAATTCCGGATTGTTACTGATAATACCGATCGCTTTGCAGGTATCCTGCGGAGAACCGCCGCCAATGGCGATGAGATAGTCCGCGCCGCTTTGGGTAAAGACCTTAAGCCCTTCCTGGACAACGGAAATCGTAGGATTAGGGATCACGCCCGCATAGATTTCCCACGCCAGCCCTGCGGCATCCATTCTGCTTGTCACTTTATCGACCACACCGCATTGCACCAGCGTTTTATCCGTAACAATCAGCGCTTTATGATAACCGCGGCGCGTCACCTCATCGGTTAATGCGTCCACCGCTCCCCGGCCAAACCATGCCGTTTCATTCAGAATCATTCTGTTCGCCATCGCCTGTCTCCTGACATCACTCTTCAATACGTAATCCGTAAGTTTTAAATTTCTCCAGTACGATAGCGATCGCCTCGTCATCCAGTACCGGTACCGGATCGACAATGGCCAGCGTACTTAAATAGAGCTGCGCCAGCACTTCCACTTCATGCGCCAGCCACAATGCTTTGTCTAAATTTTCTTCACAAGCGATAAGCCCGTGATGCTGTAACAGCGTCGCTTTACGATTTTTAAGCGCCACGGCAACATAGTCAGAAAGTTCGCGGGTGCCAAAAGTGGCGTAGGGCGCGCAGGGAATAGAGTTTCCACCCGCGGCGGCAATCATGTAGTGAATCGCCGGAATCGGGCGATTCAGGATCGAGACTGCCGTACAATGGACAGCGTGGTTATGTACCACAGCATTGGCGTCAGGGCGCGTCTGGTATGCCGCCATATGAAAACGCCACTCGCTGGAAGGCAGCTTGCCCTGCTCATGCTGACCGTCAGCATCAATAAAGACAATGTGCGACTCTGTCAGCTTCTCGTAGGGGATCCCCGTCGGCGTAATCAGCATTCCGCCCTGATAACGTACGCTCACGTTACCTGCCGTCCCCTGATTTAACCCTAACCGCGTCATTTCCAGACAGGTATCAATAATCTGCCGCGCCAGTCTATTTCGTTCCATTATTTACCTCTCTCTGTGATTCAAAATGAGACAACAAAACCGCCTTTCGCATCGCGCTGCTGTCCTGTTGAAATAATCGAATAGTTAGCAACTATCATCATACTGAATAAAGAGAAGGGAATTTAAATAACGATATTTTGTGATTCACATCAATTAATTCGCCACGATAAACCAGACGACTACCGTTTCTCTCGCCGATAAATGCCCGCTCTTAATAATATTTTTTAAAACGGGCAAAAATGAAGAATAAGTTACTACTGCCCGTTTTCGTGGCAATAATTTAATTCGGGCATTCAGTCTGTGGTTTTTTAAATTAAACATCTCAAACGGTCATTTTTTTATGGAAATTAAAGTGATGATAATCACAGAACGCTCTGCTCTCAGGTATAAATGTGACCGCCATCATATTAAAAGGCCTTTTTTATTTGAAAATGAATCCATGAGTTCATTCCGGACGCCAATTTATTACCGGTAAGAAAAGCGAACTCACCTAATTTTACGGTCTGGTGACCAGAACCGACCGCACGCAAAAGCTTCTGAACCGATGAGGATGCTATGGGAAACACAACAATACAAACGCAGAGTTTTCGTGCTGTGGATGCAGAGCAAAGCAAGAGCAAGCGCTACATTATTCCATTCGCCTTACTTTGCTCGCTATTTTTTCTGTGGGCTGTCGCCAATAATCTGAATGACATTTTACTACCGCAGTTTCAACAAGCTTTTACGCTAACTAACTTTCAGGCTGGGCTTATTCAGTCAGCCTTTTATTTCGGTTATTTCGTCATTCCAATCCCCGCTGGGATTTTGATGAAAAAACTCAGTTATAAAGCAGGGATTATCACCGGGCTTTTTTTGTATGCTGTTGGCGCCGCATTATTCTGGCCTGCCGCCGAGATAATGAATTACACATTATTTTTAATTGGCCTGTTTATCATCGCCGCCGGTTTAGGCTGTCTTGAAACTGCAGCCAACCCTTTTGTTACGGTATTAGGTCCAGAAAGCGGCGGACATTTCCGGCTTAATCTGGCGCAAACTTTTAACTCCTTTGGCGCTATTATCGCCGTTGTGTTTGGGCAAAGCCTTATTTTGTCTAACGTGCCGCATCAATCGCAAGAAGCGCTTGATAAAATGACGCCGGATCAGCTTAGCGCCTATAAACACAGCCTGGTGTTATCGGTACAAACGCCATACATGATTATCGTCGCCATCGTATTAGTAGTTGCGCTGCTGATTATGCTGACCAAATTTCCGGCCCTGCAAAGTGACGATCATAGCGATGCTAAACAAAGCTCTTTCTTATCTTCTCTCTCCCGACTCATCCGTATCCGCCACTGGCGCTGGGCGGTGCTGGCGCAGTTCTGCTACGTGGGGGCGCAAACCGCCTGCTGGAGCTATCTGATCCGCTACGCCATTGAGGAGATCCCTGGAATGACGCCCGGTTTCGCCGCCAATTACCTGACCGGCACTATGGTGTGCTTCTTTATCGGCCGTTTCACCGGGACCTGGCTTATCAGCCGCTTCGCGCCGCATAAAGTGCTGGCCGCCTACGCCCTGTTTGCCATGCTCCTGTGTCTGATTTCCGCCTTTAGCGGCGGACATATCGGCCTGCTGGCGCTGACGTTGTGTAGCGCATTTATGTCAATCCAGTACCCGACCATCTTCTCGCTGGGTATCAAAAATCTGGGACAGGACACTAAGTACGGCTCGTCTTTTATCGTCATGACCATCATTGGCGGCGGTATTGTCACGCCAGTAATGGGCTTCGTTAGCGACGCCGCAGGCAAAATCCCGACCGCCGAACTGGTTCCGGCATTGTGCTTTGCCGTCATCTTCATTTTTGCCCGTTTCCGTTCACAAGCGGCGACAAACTGAACATTTATCCGAATAACGTGAGGAATCTGTCATGAAAAAAATCAGCTTACCGAAAATCGGTATCCGCCCGGTGATTGATGGACGTCGTATGGGCGTACGCGAGTCGCTCGAAGAGCAAACCATGAACATGGCGAAAGCGACGGCGGCGCTCATCACCGAGAAAATCCGCCACGCCTGCGGGGCACAGGTGGAGTGCGTCATTGCGGATACCTGTATTGCCGGAATGGCGGAATCCGCCGCCTGTGAAGAAAAATTCAGTAGCCAGAACGTGGGCGTGACCATTACCGTTACGCCGTGCTGGTGCTATGGCAGCGAAACCATTGATATGGACCCGATGCGTCCGAAAGCCATCTGGGGCTTTAACGGCACAGAGCGTCCTGGGGCGGTTTACCTTGCCGCGGCGCTGGCGGCGCACAGCCAGAAAGGCATTCCGGCGTTCTCCATTTATGGCCATGACGTGCAGGATGCCGACGATACCTCCATTCCCGCCGACGTCGAAGAAAAACTGCTGCGTTTTGCGCGGGCAGGGTTAGCGGTTGCCAGTATGAAAGGCAAAAGCTACCTCTCCGTCGGCGGCGTGTCGATGGGGATCGCGGGTTCCATTGTCGATCATAACTTCTTCGAATCCTGGCTGGGCATGAAGGTGCAAGCGGTAGATATGACCGAACTGCGCCGCCGTATCGATCAAAAAATTTATGATGAGGCCGAACTGGAGATGGCGCTGGCGTGGGCGGATAAAAACTTCCGCTACGGCGAAGATCAGAATGCCTCGCAGTATAAGCGCAATGAAGCCCAGAACCGCGCGGTGCTAAAAGAGAGCCTGCTGATGGCGATGTGTATTCGCGATATGATGCAGGGCAACAAGACGCTGGCGGACAAAGGGTTAGTTGAAGAATCGCTGGGCTACAACGCCATTGCCGCCGGCTTCCAGGGCCAGCGCCACTGGACCGATCAATACCCGAACGGCGATACCGCCGAAGCGCTGCTCAATAGCTCTTTTGACTGGAACGGCGTACGCGAACCGTTTGTCGTCGCCACCGAAAATGACAGTCTGAACGGCGTAGCGATGCTGTTTGGCCATCAACTCACTGGTACCGCGCAGATATTCGCCGACGTACGAACCTACTGGTCGCCGGAAGCCGTAGAACGCGTCACCGGCCAGGCGCTCAGCGGCCTGGCGGAACACGGCATTATTCACCTGATTAACTCCGGTTCTGCCGCTCTGGACGGTGCCTGTAAACAGCGCGACAGCGAAGGCAAGCCGACCATGAAACCACACTGGGAAATCAGCCAACAAGAGGCGGATGCGTGTCTGGCGGCCACTGAATGGTGCCCGGCGATTCACGAATACTTCCGCGGCGGCGGCTACTCATCCCGTTTCCTGACCGAAGGCGGCGTGCCATTCACCATGACCCGCGTGAATATCATCAAAGGCCTGGGACCAGTACTGCAAATCGCCGAGGGCTGGAGCGTCGAACTGCCGAAAGCGATGCACGATCAGCTTGATGCCCGCACCAACTCTACCTGGCCTACCACCTGGTTTGCGCCGCGTCTTACCGGCAAAGGCCCGTTTACCGATGTCTATTCGGTGATGGCGAACTGGGGCGCTAACCACGGCGTACTCACCATCGGCCATGTAGGGGCGGACTTTATTACTCTCGCCGCGATGCTGCGTATCCCGGTATGTATGCACAACGTGGAGGAGGCGAAGATCTACCGTCCTTCCGCCTGGGCGGCTCACGGTATGGATATCGAAGGCCAGGATTATCGCGCCTGCCAAAATTATGGCCCGCTGTATAAACGTTAATGCGGCTTAGCCCGGTGGCGCAGGCTTACCGGGCCTACGGGCGCGTGAACCGTAGGCCGGATAAGCGTAGCGCCATCGGGCGGCGTTTATGGAGTTATCTATGAAACAAGACGTTATCCTGGTTCTCGACTGCGGTGCGACTAACGTTCGGGCGATCGCCGTTGATCGCCAGGGGAAAATTGTCGCCCGCGCCTCAACCGCTAACGCCAGCGACATTGCCGCAGAAAATAGCGCCTGGCATCAGTGGTCGCTGGACGCCATCCTGCAACGTTTCGCCGACTGCTGCAGGTCACTCTCCAGCGCCCTGTCGGAGTGTGTTGTTCGCGGTATTACGGTGACTACGTTCGGCGTCGATGGCGCGCTGGTCGATGCGCAGGGTAAGCTGCTCTACCCGGTCATCAGTTGGAAATGCCCGCGAACCGCTGCCGTGATGGAAACGATTGGGCGCTTTATCTCGCCCCGGCAATTGCAGACGCTCTCCGGCGTCGGCGCGTTCAGCTTTAACACGCTGTACAAACTGGTCTGGCTTAAAGAGAATCATCCGCGCCTGCTGGAACAAGCTCACTGCTGGCTGTTTATCTCGTCGCTGATTAACCACCGTCTGACCGGCGAGTTTACGACCGATATCACTATGGCAGGCACCAGCCAGCTACTGGATATCCATCAGCGCGACTTTAGTCCGGAAATCCTGCAGGCGACGGGCCTGGCGCGCCGCCTGTTCCCGCGTATCGTGGAAGCGGGCGCCCAGATAGGCACGCTACAGACAGACGCGGCCAGGCTACTCGGTCTCCCGGCGGGTGTGCCGGTGATCTCTGCCGGACACGATACTCAGTTCGCGTTATTCGGCGCTGGCGCGCAGCAAGGTGAACCGGTGCTCTCCTCAGGAACATGGGAGATTCTGATGGTGCGCAGCGGTCAGGTGGATACCTCGCTGCTCAGCCAGTATCCAGGCTCGACCTGTGAACTGGACAGTCAGTCGGGGCTTTATAACCCCGGAATGCAGTGGCTGGCCTCCGGCGTACTCGAATGGGTACGAAAACTGCTGTGGACGCCGGAAACGCCATGGCAAACGCTGATCGACGAAGCGCGCGCTATTCCCGCTGGCGCGGAAGGCGTGCGGATGCAGTGCGATCTGCTCGCCTGCCAAAATGCAGGCTGGCAGGGCGTGACGCTCAATACCACCCGCGGCCATTTCTATCGCGCCGCGCTGGAAGGCCTGACGGCGCAACTTCAGCGTAATCTGCGCACGCTGGAGAAAATCGGCCATTTTAACGCCACAGAACTGTTACTGGTTGGCGGCGGCAGTCGCAACGCTTTATGGAATCAAATTAAAGCGAATCAGCTTGATATCCCTATCAAAGTGCTGGACGACGCGGAAACCACCGTGGCCGGCGCTGCCATGTTTGGCTGGTACGGCGTAGGCGAATTTAATAGCCCGGAACAGGCGCGTGCGCAGGTCAATTATCAGTATCGCTATTTCTGGCCGCAAACCGAACCTGAAATTATTGAGGGAGTATGAAATGCTAAAAACCATTTCACCGTTAATTTCCCCGACACTGCTCAAAGTGCTGGCCGAGATGGGCCACGGGGACGAAATCATTTTTTCCGACGCTCACTTTCCCGCGCATAGCCTGGGCCCGCAGGTGATTCGCGCCGATGGTCTTAGCGTCAGCGATCTACTGCGGGCAATTATTCCGCTCTTTGAGCTGGATAGCTACGCCCCGCCGCTGGTGATGATGGCCGCCGTGGAAGGCGACACGCTCGATCCCAGCGTTGAAGCGCGCTATCGCGATGCCTTGTCATTAGAAGCGCCGTGCCCGGATATCGTTCGTATCGACCGCTATGCGTTTTATGAGCGGGCGCAAAAAGCGTTTGCGATCGTTATCACAGGTGAGTGCGCGAAGTACGGAAATATTCTTTTAAAAAAAGGGGTAACGCCGTAATCTCTTGCCGGTGCGCCCGCATGACGCGGGCGTTCATCGAATGATGGGGTGAGAAAAATGAAAGCGGCACGCCAACAAGCGATAGTCGATCTGCTGATCAATCATAAAAGTCTGACCACCGAAGCGCTGGCCACCCGGCTTAACGTCAGTAAAGAGACCATCCGCCGCGATCTCAGTGAACTACAGACGCAGGGAAAAGTGCTGCGTAATCACGGACGAGCTAAATATATTCATCGTGAAAATCAGGACAGCGGCGATCCATTCCATATCCGCCTGAAAAGCCATTATGCGCATAAAGCCGATATTGCCCGTGAAGCGTTAGCGTGGATAGAAGAAGGAATGACGATTGCGCTGGATGCCAGTTCAACCTGCTGGTATCTGGCCCGCCAGTTGCCGGATATTCCCATTCAGGTTTTTACCAATAGCCATCCTATCTGTCAGGAGCTGGGAAAACGCGAACGCATTGCGCTGATAAGTTCCGGCGGCCAGCTTGAACGTAAATATGGCTGTTACGTTAATCCGTCGCTTATCTCACAGCTAAAATCGCTTGATATCGATCTGTTCATCTTTTCCTGCGAGGGGATCGACGGCGGCGGCGATCTGTGGGACTCCAATGCGATCAACGCCGATTTTAAATCTATCCTGCTCAGGCGCGCCTCGCAGTCTTTATTATTGATTGATAAAAGTAAATTTAATCGTTCAGGAGAGGCGCGCATCGGCCATCTGGATGACGTGACGCATATTGTTTCAGATGCGCCGCAGTCATAGGCCGGATAAGCGTGCGCCATCCGGCGCTGATGACGCGCCGGATGACGGCAGCGCGTTTTTACCGCTCGTCGCGACGTCCGCCAACAGCCGCCCACAACCGACGCACGTGTACCGTCACTTCTTCGCGATCGTGATAAAGCTGACGCGCCTGGATCTGCGCATTAACGCCATGCTCATCCAACTGCGCCTGAAGATACGCCAGGTTATGCGACACCTCTTCATAGCGTTTTTTCATCGGCAGTTTAAGGTTAAAAATCGTCTCCCGACACCAGCCGTTCACCAGCCACTGCGCCATTAACGCGGTGACTTTGGCCGGCTTCTCCACCATATCGCAGACCATCCATGAAATATTATTCCGGTTCGGACGGTACCTGAAGCCATCCTCACGCAACCAGGTCACCTGTCCGGTGTCCATCAGGCTTTGCGCCATCGGGCCGTTATCTACGGAGTAGACCCACATATTGCGCTTCACTAACTGGTACGTCCATCCGCCGGGACAGGCGCCCAAATCCACCGCATACATGCCGTTCGCCAGACGTTCATCCCACTCATCTTCCGGGATGAAAACGTGGAGCGCCTCTTCCAGTTTCAGCGTTGAGCGGCTCGGCGCATCAGACGGAAACTTCAAACGCGGGATGCCCATATAAAACGGTGAATTGTTATGCGCGAACGAATAACCGGTATAGCAGCATCCTGGCGCGATAAAAAAGACATGAACGACCGGACGCTTCGGCGTTTCATAATTCGTCAATACGCCCGCATCACGCAAAGCCGCGCGCAGCGGCACCGTAAATTTGCGGCAGAACTTCATCAGTTCTTTACTTTCATTGGTGTCGGCGACTTCAACCCGCAGCTCGCCGCCCTTTTCCACTACGCCCTGCAACATGCCGACAATCGGCGTAATTCTGTCTTCCGGCGGTAAATGTTGCAGCAGTTCACCCACCACAAACCACTGGCGGGCGAAAATCAGCGAACTGAACGGCAGTTCTGAAATCAGCTTTTCGCCATCTTCCGGCTGGTAGCATTCATAAATGACATAGCCTGCGTTCTCTTTTACGCGTGCAAAACCAAATATTTCCCGTTTTCCCGCCTTATCGGTAATTTCTGCAGCGCACTCTTTTTCAAACCCCGGACGGCAGAGCAATACAACTTTATTCATGGCTCGCGCCCTTACGTTTCATACGAATGGCGCCAATCAGTAATAGCGCCCAGCCCACCAGGAAACTGACGCCGCCGACAGGCGTGATATACGCCCACAAGCGCAGATGCGAAAGCGCAAGGCAGTACAGACTGCCGCTAAACAGCACCGTGCCCAGCGCCAGAAAAACGCTGCTCCAGTAAAACCAGATGCTGATACGGCGCTGCATCGCCACCGCCAGGCCAAAGATCGCCAGCGTATGGAACGCCT
Organism: Salmonella sp. NW645; assembly: GCF_051703725.1. NCBI lineage: Bacteria > Pseudomonadati > Pseudomonadota > Gammaproteobacteria > Enterobacterales > Enterobacteriaceae > Salmonella > Salmonella sp. NW645. Next base: position 254,582 of record NZ_JAMMKR010000005.1, read on the forward strand.
GATATTGCAGGCCGGTCTGAATCCAGCCCATTTCAACCACGCCCAGGGTTTTACTCAAAACATGCGCCCCGAACGCGCCCAGAGCAACGTAAATAAAACCGCTGATAGCGGCGACAATCAGCATAAAACGGCTGGTCATGGTCATACCCTAAGTTAATTATTGTTCGTAACGAAAACGGAATTTTTCTTGCTCCGTCGCCGCCTTCGCCAAAATCCACTGACGGAAGGCGGCTATTTTACCCAGTTCTGCCTGGCTGTCATGACAAACCAGATAAAAAGCATTCTTACTCACCAGAACATCGTTAAATGGACACACCAGTCGCCCGGCTTCAATTTCCGACTGCGCCATAACATTATTCGCCAGCGCGATCCCCTGTCCGTGAATAGCGGCCTGTAACACCATCGCGCTGTGGCTAAATATCGGCCCTTGCTGAACGTTAATATGGTTGAGCCCTAACTGACGAGTATAGGCCTGCCAGTCACGCCGGGAAGCATCGTGCAATAACGTGTGTTTCGCCAGATCTTCCGGCGTTTTTAACGGTTTTTCGCCTGTGAGCAATAAAGGAGAACAGACGGGCAGTAAATATTCTGCGTATAATTTTTCGACGCGCAAGCCCGGCCAGTTTCCCCGGCCATAAAAAATCGCGACATCGACATCGTCTGCCAGTTTATCTTCCTGACGGTCAACGGCTTGTATCCGAACGTCAATTCCCGGATAAGCTGAGTTAAAGCTGGAGAGTCTGGGCACCAGCCACTGGATGGCAAAACTGGGCGGTAAACTCACCGTCAGCGCCCCTTTGGCACTGCGCGCCTGGAGCTTACGCGTTGCTTCCGTGAGCTGGGAAAATATCTCTTTAATGTCGAGAAAATAGCTTTGGCCTTCTTCCGTCAGCAGCAGCGAACGATTGCGGCGGCGGAACAGTTTTAGCCCCAAAAAATCCTCAAGTGACTTAATTTGGTGGCTTACTGCGGCCTGCGTCACAAAAAGTTCTTCCGCTGCTCGCGTAAAGCTCAAATGGCGCGCGGCAGCATCAAAAACGCGTAACGCATTTAAAGGAGGTAATCGTTTTGACATGGCCTCTGGACTTAATGTCGAATGAATTTAACAAATAGGTAACAATATGTAACCTATTAGTTTTTTTAATCTGAGACATTATAAATTGTCCGTTGAGGTTCTACCAGCAAATACCTATAGTGGCGGCACTTCCTGAGCCGGAACGAAAAGTTTTATCGGAATGCGTGTTCTGATGGGCTTTTGGCTTACGGTTGTGATGTTGTGTTGTTGTGTTTGCAATTGGTCTGCGATTCAGACCACGGTAGCGAGACTACCCTTTTTCACTTCCTGTACATTTACCCTGTCTGTCCATAGTGATTAATGTAGCACCGCCATATTGCGGTGCTTTTTTTTGTATAACAAACGGTTAGTTTTCCAGAGCCACCATCTCTTTCACGTCAGTACGATTGATCTGCTGTTTGTTGCCATTAGCGTCTTTATACGAAATCATACCGGTATCGTTATCGGTCTGGGGTTTACCGTCGGTCACAATGCTACGTCCATCATTGGTGTGCATAACGTAATTAGGACCGGAACAGGCGCTCAGGGCAAAAGTCAGCATACATGCAGAGATAATTGCGGCAGTCTTTTTCATCTTCTTCTCCTTAAAGCTGTTTGTGCTATTTAAAGCGGACTCCGTAACAGGCTTAAACATTCGCCTAACATTATTCAGCATAACCTCCTTTACATAATTCGCCAGGATATACAGACGATTCCGATGGTTAGGACAAACCTTGTATCAGCCGCGCTTTTACGCCACGATCGGTAAACTGAACCGAGGAATATCATGAACGCTTTTAATCCCACGCAGTTTCGCGCGCAGTTTCCCGCGCTAGCCGATGCGGGTGTTTATCTCGATAGCGCCGCCACGGCATTAAAGCCACAGGCAGTCATTGACGCCACGCACCAGTTTTATTGTTTGAGCGCCGGTAACGTTCATCGTAGCCAGTTTGCACAGGCGCAGCGCCTGACGGCGCAATATGAAGCGGCCAGAGCAAAAGCAGCGCGACTGTTAAACGCGCCCGATGAAAAAAGTATCGTCTGGACTCGCGGCACCACCGAAGCGATCAACATGGTGGCGCAGTGTTACGCCCGTCCTCGTCTGCGCCCCGGCGATGAAATTATCGTTAGCGTCGCCGAGCATCACGCCAACCTTGTGCCCTGGCTGATGGTGGCGCAACAAACCGGCGCGCAGGTCATAAAACTGCCGCTTAATGACCGACGTCTTCCTGATGTTGAGCGTCTGCCGGAACTGATCACGTCGCGCAGCCGGATTCTGGCGCTGGGGCAAATGTCGAACGTAACGGGCGGCTGCCCGGATCTCGCAAGCGCTATCAGCGCCGCTCACGCGGCGGGAATGGTAGTGATGGTAGATGGCGCGCAAGGCGCGGTACACTTCCCGGCGGATCTCCAGCAGCTTGATATCGATTTTTATGCTTTTTCCGCTCACAAACTGTATGGCCCGACCGGTATCGGCGTGCTGTACGGTAAGCCGGAGCTTCTTGAGGCGATGTCGCCCTGGCTCGGCGGCGGCAAGATGATCCGTGACGTTAGCTTTGAAGGCTTCACCACTCAAAGCGCTCCCTGGAAACTGGAAGCGGGGACGCCGAACGTCGCCGGGGTCATCGGCCTGAGCGCTGCGCTGGAATGGCTGTCCGATATCGATATTGAACAGGCCGAAAACTGGAGCCGCGGGCTGGCGACGCTGGCGGAAGACGCACTGGCGAAACGTCCGGGCTTTCGTTCGTTCCGCTGCCAGGACTCCAGCCTGCTGGCCTTTGATTTTGTCGGCGTGCACCACGGCGATATGGTGACGCTGCTGGCGGAATACGGTATTGCGCTCCGGGCCGGGCAACATTGCGCCCAGCCATTGCTGGCGGAACTTGGCGTCACAGGGACTCTGCGCGCCTCTTTTGCGCCGTATAATACTCAACATGATGTGGATGCGTTGGTTAACGCCGTTGACCGCGCGCTGGAACTGCTGGTGGATTAATGACAAACCCTCTTTATACCGGACACCCGTTCGGCACAACGGTAACGGAAGAGACGTTACGCGCTATCTTTCTCCCGCTGACCCAGTGGGAGGATAAATATCGTCAGTTGATTCTGTTAGGAAAACAGCTCCCCGCTCTGCCGGATGAATGCAAAGCGCAGGCGAAAGAGATAGCCGGCTGCGAGAACCGCGTCTGGCTGGGCTTTACCCGATCAGATAACGGAACGATGCACTTTTTCGGCGACAGTGAGGGGCGGATTGTCCGCGGCCTGCTGGCGGTATTGCTCACCGCGGTGGAAGGAAAAAACGCCGCCGAGCTGCAGGCTCGTTCACCGCTGGCGCTGTTTGATGAGCTGGGTTTACGCGCCCAGCTTAGCGCCTCACGCAGTCAGGGGCTGAACGCGCTGAGCGAAGCGATTGTTGCCGCAACGCATAAGGGTTGAAATAGCGTAAATATTCTGTCGCCTGACAGCGCCGTCCGCGGCGGTCAGGCGATGCAGATAAAATAATCCAGTCACTTTATTAGTTTCTGCATCAGATTTCCCTGATAAACATTCTTTTGATTTTTATCAGCTATCACAATGAAATTACAATGTTAGAATCCATGTTAAAACGGCGTGAAGATTTTAGAGTAAATAAAGCCACTTGATGTAGCGTAGCAGGAGAACTGGAAAATTCATACGCATCGGGTGAAGTTATAACAGGATATGGATAAGTGGAAAAATATCTGCGTAGCGGTACCATGTTTGTGGTACTGGCATTTATATTATGGGGGTTAACACCTTTATATTATCAATATTTATCAGGGGGAAATCTCGCACAAATATTGATATACCGGGTGTTCTGGTCAATTCCATTATTACTGGCAGTAAGATTGTTATTTCGGCAGCGAACGCGATTTCATGATGCCTGGAAAGATAAAAAATCTTTTTTCTTCTGCATGATCGCCGGACTTTTAATGATTGTCTCATGGTCATCTTTTATTTATGCGCTAACCCATCATCTGGTACTTGATGCCAGCCTCGGCTATTTTATCAACCCGCTATTTGTTATTGCGCTGGGATGCATTTTTCTTAAAGAAAAACTGTCGTTGTTTCAGGCCATCGCCGTTTTTTCCGGTGTTTGTGGCCTGACTTTTCAAATTATCATGCTACGGCATTTCCCGGCGCTGGCGCTAACCATGGGATTATCATTTGCGCTATATGGCCTGGCGCGAAAGTTTATACATTATGATGTGATGACATCGATAACGATTGAAACATTATGGGCATTACCTGTCTCACTATTAATTTTTCTCTTTAGCGACACTGGACCAATTATATCCGCTAATACTCCTTTCTTTTTGTATGTTATGACGGCGCCAGTGACAATCATTCCACTGGTATTATTTGCCATCGCGTTAAATCACACCTCGTTGATTGTCACCGGACTGGCGCAATATATAGAGCCGTCTTTACAGTTCTTACTTGCCATTATGATATTTGGCGAGCACATTAATTACGCGGAACTGCTCTGCTTTTGTGCAGTATGGTTCGGGTTGTTTCTATGCATATCTGAAAATTTATATTCCCATTATCTCCGCGCCCGTCTGAAACCGGTGTTCGGCAGGGTACAGCGCTTCTTTCGCTAACAAAGGGCGCAGGGCCGGATACGCGTCTGCGTGACACTCCGCCCCGTCCTTTTATTCTTGTCGCGCCGCTTTAGCCATGATCTTCTTCAGCGCATGGGAAACGGCGACAAAACCGAACGTTGCCGTCACCATCGTCGCCGCGCCGAAGCCAGAGGCGCAATCCATCCGTTTTGGCCCTTCTGCGGTAGCTTTCATCGCGCATACGGAACCGTCCGCCTGTGGGTAAACCAGCGCTTCAGTGGAAAAAACGCAGTCCACGCCCAGTTTACCTTTACTGTTCTTCACTACGCCAAAATTATGTTTCAATCTCTCACGCAGTTTTGCCGCCAGCGGATCCTGGATGGTTTTCGCCAAATCAGCGACCTGGATTTGCGTCGGATCGATCTGCCCGCCTGCGCCGCCAGTGGTCACTAAAGGAACCTTATATCGGCGACAGTACGCAATCAGCGCGGCTTTTGGACGAACGCTGTCAATGGCGTCAATGACATAGGTAAAACCCGCGTCCATATAACCCGCCACATTATCCGGCGTGATGAAATCATCGATAACCGTTACCCGGCACTCCGGGTTAATTTGACGAATCCGTTCGGCCATCACTTCCGCTTTCGCCAACCCGACGTTATCACGCAACGCATGGATCTGACGGTTCGTATTGGTCACGCAGACATCGTCCATATCAATCAGCGTAATCGCGCCGATGCCCGTACGCGCCAGCGCCTCTGCCGCCCATGATCCCACCCCGCCGATTCCCACGACGCAGATATGCGCCTCAGCAAACCGCTGCAGCGCTTTTTCACCGTACAGACGCGCGGTGCCGCCAAAGCGTTGGCGCCAGGCATCACTTATCACCACTGACATATGACCTCAGAATAAAAAAAGGTGAGGTTATTCCTCACCCCTGCTCACTATTTTCAGGCCCGATAGCGATCGCGTTATCGGGCAATCCGGTTGTCGCAGAATACCACAATCAGCCGCTAAACACGTTACCGGCGCCCGGCGCGCTTTTTAACACCCAGACGCGACCATAGTGATTATACCATCCGGCACGATGCCCGGCATCCGGGCCAATCCCCTGGTAAATATCAAAGTGCTGGCCTTTAATCGCTCCGCCGACATCCAGTGCGACCATCAAACGTAGCTCATACTGACCGCTAAATTTACCGTTGTTATCCAGCAACGGTACTTCCGCCAACAAGGTCGTGCCAGGCGGAATGATGCTGCGGTCGGAGGCGACGGATGCTCGCCCAATCAGCGGTACAGCGCTGGCACCTTTGACCGGCGCAAAAGATTGCGGCTTAAAGAAGACGAACGACGGGTTCTGCTCCAGTAATTCACGCACTTCCGCTTCGCTGTGCTTCTCTCCCCATTCGCGTATAGCCTGCATCGACATATCTTCTTTTTTCACTTCACCGCGATCGATAAGCACTTTACCAATACTGCGATAAGGCCAGCCGTTTTTACCGGCATAACTAAAGAAGTTCAGTGGACTACCGTCACCGAAATCAATATAGCCGCTGCCCTGGACATCCATAATAAAGTTATCCATCAGCGAATTACTCCAGGCCAGGATGTACTTATCGCTCAGCGCGCCTGCGTAGATCTGGGCGCGGGACGGTAAGCGCCCGCGTTTTGGCGGCATACTATAGATAGGGTACTGGAACGCGCCCTGGCGCGTATGGCGAGCCTGAACGACGGGCGTATAGTAGCCCGTGAACTGGACGTTACCGTAGTTGTCGGTGCCTTCCATCTGCCAGGCATCGATACCAAACTGACGCATAGTACGCGTATCGCCTCCGGAACGTAACCAGTTCTGGACAGCGTTATAGACGTTGCTTTGATTGGTGTATAAACGCGGCGACGCGGAACGGATCTGGTCGACCTGCTCGGCAAAGTCACCAGCATTAATCGGCGCGCCCACCGCGTCCGGCTGGTTTACCAGGGAGAAGGGCTGGGTAAATTTTCCGTCCTTATATTGCTGACCGCGATCGGTCGGTTTTGATGAACAGGCAGCCAGCATTGCCAGCATTACGCCTGTCGCCACATATTTTGCCCAACGTCCTTTCATGGTGTCTCGTCTTCTGCGTAATCGAAAGTGCCCGGTGAAGATAACAAACCGTCCGAAGTAATGAAATGCGATCGCGATCTCATTATGTAAATTCGTTTAAAAATCGCGCTATCTGCGGTGTATTTGCGCAATTCATGAGAAATTAGCGATTTATATGAAAAAAGGGTTGCAACAAAAGCTCAGCGGAGTATAGTGCGCATCCACGGACGCGGGGTGGAGCAGCCTGGTAGCTCGTCGGGCTCATAACCCGAAGGTCGTCGGTTCAAATCCGGCCCCCGCAACCAATTATAATGAGAATGCAAGTTTAGACGGACGCGGGGTGGAGCAGCCTGGTAGCTCGTCGGGCTCATAACCCGAAGGTCGTCGGTTCAAATCCGGCCCCCGCAACCAACTTAATGAACACCCTTACGGGTGTTTTTTTGTATCTGTCGTCTGGTCCGCAACGACAGTGCGGGCAGCATCCTACTTACCCGCGCAATAAACTCGCCGTCATCTCAGGTTAACTTCTTCTCGCCAGCGTCGCCCCATCGGCAAAATACGCTTTAATGCCCGCCAGAATCGACTCTGCGACCTGTTGCTGGAACGTCGCGGTCTTGAGCTTGCGTTCTTCTTCAATGTTACTGATAAACGCCGTCTCGACCAGAATAGACGGAATATCGGGCGCCTTTAACACCGCAAACCCCGCCTGCTCGACCTTGTTTTTATGCAGGTCATTAATTTTACCAAGCTGCTTCAACACCGCTTTACCGAATTTCAAACTATCGGCAATGGTCAGCGATTGCACCATATCGAACATCGTATGGTCGACATAACGGTCACCGCTTTTGCTCACGCCGCCAATTAAGTCCGAGGCGTTCTGCGTTTGCGCCAGATATTTCGCCGCGGTACTGGTGGCGCCTTTGGTCGATAGCGCGAATACGGATGAACCGCTAGGCTGCCGGCTGGTGAAGGCATCCGCATGAATAGAGACAAACAGGTCGGCGCGCTGTTTCTGCGCTTTCGCCACCCGGACTTTTAACGGAATGAAGATGTCTTCATTGCGCGTCATATAGACCTTCATGTTGCCTTCTTTTTCGATCAACGCGCGCAGGCGGCGGGCTATCTGGAGCACCACGTCTTTTTCACGCGTTTTGTATTTGCCTATCGCGCCGGGGTCTTCGCCGCCGTGTCCCGGATCAAGCATAATGACAATGGGACGATCGCGCCCCGCTTTACCGGGCTGCGGCCCGCTTTGCGAAGGCGGCACCTGTTTATCCAGATCGCCTTTATTGTAGTCTTCCAGCAGCGCCAGCAGCGGATCCTGCATATCCTGCGCATTGGCAGGATAAAGATCCATCACCAGACGTTCTTTAAAGCCTGCCACAGGCGCCAGCGCAAATAGCTGCGGCTTCACGTTTTGTTTTAGCTCAAAGACCATACGCACAGTCTTAGGATCAAACTGCCCTACCCTTGCGGATTTGATATACGGATCGTCGCTGCGAATCTGCGCGCCAATGCCTTTAAGCACCGAGTTCAGATTCACATCCTCAATATCTACTACCACGCGGTCCGGGTTACTTAAGGCAAATTGTTTATATTTCAGCAGACGATTCGACTCTACCGTGACGCGGGTATAGCTGGACGCAGGCCAGATACGCACCGCAACGACCTGGCTTACGGCAGCCAGCCCGACCTGGCTCACGCTTAATAGCCACATGGCGCCCGCGCCTTGTAGTAAACGGCGACGGCTGATTGCTGAATTGGCTCCCGACATGCTTCTCCCGAGCAAAAACTAAATAGAGATCATACAAAGTTCATCCAAATTGACCGGAAACTTTAGCGAATGACGCATAATCTGTCATCTATAAAAGGGTAAACATTCTTTTTATATTCACGGCATTACTAAGAAAAGCGATCGGACCGCATAAAATTTACGCTTGCACAGAGGGCAAAAACAGAATAAAAATACACTAATTTCGAATAATAATTCACTAGTGGGGCGCGCAATGATAAAGGAACGTAAAACCGAACTGGTAGAAGGGTTTCGCCATTCAGTTCCCTATATCAACACCCATCGCGGAAAAACCTTTGTCATTATGCTCGGCGGCGAAGCCATTGAGCATGACAATTTTTCCAGCATCGTTAGCGATATCGGGCTACTGCATAGCCTCGGTATTCGCCTTGTCGTGGTGTATGGCGCGCGACCGCAAATCGACGCCAATCTGGCCGCGCATCATCATGAACCGATTTACCACAAAAACACGCGGGTGACGGACGCCAAAGCACTGGAGCTGGTGAAACAGGCCGCCGGTTTACTCCAGCTCGATATTACCGCCCGTCTGTCGATGAGTCTGAACAATACGCCGTTGCAGGGCGCGCACATTAATGTCGTCAGCGGCAATTTCACCATTGCGCAGCCGCTGGGCGTTGATGATGGCGTGGACTACTGTCATAGCGGCCGTATCCGGCGCATTGATGAAGATGCGATCAACCGCCAGTTGGATAACGGCGCGATCGTTCTGATGGGGCCGGTCGCCGTCTCAGTGACCGGCGAAAGTTTTAATCTGACCTCAGAAGAGATTGCCACTCAACTCGCCGTTAAACTGAAAGCGGAAAAAATGATCGGTTTCTGTTCTTCTCAGGGCGTTACCAATAGCGAGGGCGGCATCATTTCTGAACTCTTCCCGAATGAAGCGCAGGCGCGGGTGGAAGAGTTGGAAGCGCTGGGCGATTACAACTCCGGAACCGTACGTTTTTTGCGCGGCGCGGTAAAAGCCTGTCGTAGCGGCGTTCGTCGTTGTCATCTGATCAGCTATCAGGAAGATGGCTCGCTATTACAGGAACTGTTCTCGCGTGATGGTATCGGTACGCAGATCGTCATGGAGAGCGCCGAGCAGATCCGCCGCGCCACCATCAACGATATTGGCGGTATTCTGGAGCTTATCCGCCCACTGGAACAGCAGGGCATTCTGGTACGCCGTTCCCGTGAACAACTGGAGATGGAGATCGATAAATTTACCATTATTCAGCGCGATAATATGACTATCGCCTGCGCGGCGCTGTATCCTTTTGTGGAAGAGAAAATAGGCGAAATGGCCTGCGTAGCGGTACATCCGGATTATCGCAGCTCATCGCGTGGAGAAGTGCTTCTGGAGCGGGTTGCCGCCCAGGCGCGGCAAATGGGGCTGCGTAAATTGTTTGTGCTGACGACGCGCAGTATTCACTGGTTCCAGGAGCGCGGTTTCACGCCTGTCGATATAGAGTTACTGCCTGAGAGCAAGAAAAAAATGTATAACTATCAGCGACGTTCAAAGGTGCTGATGGCGGATTTAGGATAACGAGGGGGCCTGATAGCGCTGCGCTTATCAGGCCTACGCTCGAAAGCGTCATTTGGAGGCCGGATAAGACGCTACGCGTCGCCATCCGGCGAGAGCTCGTCTTATCCGGTACGACTGACTTCATCAAATAAGGTGGCTAACCCGCTGCGCCGTTCCGTTCGCGTCACAATCGCGCCTGCCAGGATCCGTTCATCGGCATACAGCGATAACCGCCGCCGCGCCCGCGTAACCGCGGTATACACCAGCTCCCGCGTCACGACCGGCGAACGCTGGCTGGGTAAAATCAGCGCGGCGTGATCAAATTCAGACCCCTGAGATTTATGTACCGTCATCGCCCAGGTTGTATCATGTTCCGGCAGACGGCTGGGCTGAACGGACTTGATCGTGCCGTCCGGCATCACAAACCAGACGCGTAACCCCTGCCCGCGATCGAGCGCAATACCAATATCGCCGTTAAATAGCCCCAACGCGCTGTCGTTGCGCGCAATCATTACCGGACGCCCTTCATACCAGCGAGAATGCGGATGCCGCTGAATTTTTCGTTGCTGCACCATCGCCTGCTCAATGCGGTCATTCAGTCCCCTCACGCCAAATGGGCCTTCACGCAGCGCGCAAAGCAGTTGATACTCATTGAAAGCCTGAAGGATTGCCTCCGGCGTCGCTTTCTCATGCAGCAACCGCAGGTAGCGACCATAGCCCGCCAGCGCTTCATCCAGCATCCCGGCATAATCGTCGCTGCTTTGCAATGTACGCTTCTCTATATCGCTAAACCCCTGCTGAAAAACAGCCTGGATTGCCGACCTGTCGCCGCAGTTAATCGCCGCCGCCAGCTTGCCGATGCCAGAATCGCTGCCGAAACGGTAGCTTTTTTGCAATAAACAGAGGCTATCGCGTAAAGATGCGGCTTGCGTTCCGGCCCCCGCCGGAATGGCGCTCCCTGTTAGTCGACTTAGCTGTCGGGCGCGTTCCGCCGTAAACCCTGCGTTGACATAGGCGCAAATATCGCCCAACACAGCGCCCGCCTCAACGGATGCCAACTGATCGCGATCGCCAAGAAAAATGACCCGCCCGTGCGGCGGCAGCGCGTCAATCAAACGTGACATCATCGGCAAATCAATCATTGATGCTTCATCGACCACCAGCACGTCCAGATGCAGCGGGTTGCCCGCATGATGGCGTAATCGCTGGCTGCCGGGCTGTGCGCCCAGCAGTCGGTGCAGCGTACTGGCGTCCTCCGGTATACGCTTTTTCTGCGCATCGGTAAGAGGAAGCTGACGCAACGCCGCGCCGAGCGACTCCGTCAGGCGTGCGGCCGCTTTCCCGGTCGGTGCCGCCAGCCGGATACGGCAACGTTCGCCATCCGCCATTTGAATTAATGCCGCCAGCAGCTTCGCGACGGTGGTGGTTTTACCGGTGCCGGGACCGCCTGAAATCACGGAGATACGGCGAGTTAGCGCTACAGCGGCGGCCACCTTTTGCCAGTTCACCTCGTCTGTCGGAGGGAATAGCGCGTCCAGAATACGGGATAACTGATCTTCATCTACGGCGATGGCCTGGTTAACCTCGTTAAAAAAGCGCGCAACCGTACGCTCGTTGCACCACATGCGATTCAGGTAGAGGCGATCGCCGCACAGAATTAACGGCGCGGGGCTATCGCCGCAGCTAACCGCCGCAGACGCCAGTAACCGCTTTTTCCAGTCAATTGGCGTAGCCGTTTCGCTTATCCAGGCGACCAGTAAGGGATGCGCCTCCTCCGTTAACGTTAAACGCGACAACGGCAGACACACGTGACCTTCACCTGCGTCATGACTAAGCAGCGCTGCCGCCAGCGTCACGGCGGGATCGTCGTTACCGGCGACGGTTAAAGCAAACTGGGCATCAATGGGCCGTAAGAGTTTTTGTTCAACGGCCTCCAGCAACCGCTCCTGGATTGTCATTGCGCCTCCTCACTCATTTCACCTGCAAACATATCATCCAGTTGGTTAATTAACGCCGCCGCAGGACGAGTGGTAAAAATACCCTGCTGCGGACGTTCGCTATCCACCCCGCGTAAAAAGAGATAGATGACGCCGCCGAAATGGCGTTCATAGTCGTAATTCGCCATTCGATGACGAAGGTAACGATGCAATGCCAGCGTATAAAGCTGGTACTGCAAATCATAGCGATGCGCCTGCATCGCCGCAGCCATCGCCGTCTGGGTATAAGCGGCGCTATCCTCGCCCAGCCAGTTAGATTTATAGTCGAGCAGGTAATAGCGCCCCTCATAACGGAACACCAGGTCGATAAAGCCCTTTAACATGCCGCGAACCTGCATGAAATCCAGAGCAGGGCAACCTGCTGAAAGCGGGTCGTATCGACGAATCAACGCATCCAGCTCTCCGGCGGTAAGCGGCTGGGCAATCGGCAGATAAAACTCCATTTCGACCTGTTTTTCACGCCCGGTCAGCACGCTCAGACTAACGCCCGTCTCGTTAAGGGGAACGTGTAACACGGTGTCCAGCCAGCGGGTAAGTACGGGCTCCCATCGCGTTTCAAAACCACTCAGCTCCAGTTTTTCCTGTACCCATTGGGGGTCTATCGGTTGAGTAAAATCAAGCTCTTCAAACAGGCTGTGCAAAAATGTTCCCGGCGATGCCCCGCGAGGAAAGTGATGCGGCGTCATTGCCGGCGCTTCCGCCGCTTCGCCAACGCCTGCGGCGTCAATGTCGAGACGAGGAATAAGATCTTGCGCCACGCTATGTCCCCGCTGCTGCAAACCGGAATAACTGGTAACGCGCCAGCTATCATAAAGCAGACGTTGCAGCGTTCTGGCGCTGAGTTCCGCGTGCGATGCAGCGGCAATTTGCCAGCGGTCGTTATCCGTACTGCCTGGCGTTCGACACACGATATCCTCGTCGCATAGCGCCTCAATACAGGCGCGAAGGCCTGCGGCATCCATCGGTTCGCCTTTTTGCAGGAGTCGCCCAAGCGCGCTTTGGTGCACATCCGTCTCGCCTTTCTTATCGCTGCGACGCCGCACCAGCGGCGCGACGCCTAGGCTGCAATGCCACACTGCACGGGTCAGCGCGACATAAAGTAGGCGCAGGTCTTCCGCCAGGCGTTCGGCTTCCGCCAGTGCTATGCTCTCTTCGGCGTGACTAAGGTCCAGCACCGCCTCGTAGGAGTGCCTGTCGTGATAAAAAGCCTGGTCCTGCACGCGGAAATGGGTGATAAAAGGTAACCAGACCAGCGGGTATTCCAGACCTTTCGATTTATGAATGGTGACGATTTGCACCAGATGCTTATCGCTTTCCAGACGTAGTTGCTGGCTGGAAGCATTGCTATCGGGTTCAAGGATATGTTGCGCCAGCCAACGCACCAGCGCATGTTCGCTTTCCAGCTGCGAACCGGCTTCCTGTAACAGTTCGCTAATATGCAGAATATCCGTCAGCCGACGTTCGCCTCCCGCTGTCGCCAACAGGTTTTCAGCAATATTGCGCGCCGACATTAGCGCGCGCAGCATAGGCATGACGCCGCGTTTATGCCAAATCTGCCGGTAGCCATCAAACTCTTCGACAACCGCATCCCACGCATTTTCATCATTGTTAAGCGTTTCGATATCCAGCGCGGTAAGGCCCATCATTGATGTCGCCAGAGCGCTACGTAGCGTATTCTCACGTTCGGGCGCCATCACCGCCTGCAACACCCACAGCATTTCCTGCGCTTCGAGCGTTTCGAATACGCTGTCGCGGTTAGAAAGATAGACGGAGGGGATCGCCAGTAAGGTCAGCGCATCCCGTATCAGCGCGGCCTCACGCCTGCTGCGCACCAGCACGCTGATATCCGAGGCGCGAACGGGCCGCGACGAATCGCCATTCGTCAGCAGCGCGTCGCCCGTTTGTCCGGCGCGCAGCCAGTCGCGAATTTGCGTGGCGCACACCTGCGCCATATAACTTTGATAATCGCCCGAACCGCAGCTTTCCCCCTCCATTAGCCACAGGGTCATCGCCGGTTGAGGCGCGTCATTCACTTTAAATTGCAGCGACTGGTTTCTGGGCGCAAACTTTACCGGACTGAAGGGAATATCGCGGAACATAAAGGCGTCGTTCATCTGACTGAACAGCTTGTTAACGCTATTCACCATCCCCGGCGCGGAGCGCCAGTTAGTGTCAAGCGTATAGTGCGCGCTCACTTCGCTGCGAGCCTTCATGTAGGTAAAGATATCCGCGCCACGAAACGCATAAATCGCCTGCTTAGGATCGCCAATCAGCAATAGCGCCGTATCGGGTTGATGTCGCCAGATACGGCGAAAAATACGGTACTGTTGTGGGTCGGTATCCTGAAATTCATCGATCATCGCCACCGGAAAACGGATGCGAATCGCCGCAGCCAGCGCCTCGCCGCTTTCACTACGCAGCGCGGTATCTAAACGGCTGAGCATATCGTCAAACCCCAGCTCGCCGCGCCGTCGTTTTTCCTGAGCCACCGTTTCACGGATCTCTGAGAGCGCTCGGGTAAGAACCAGATCTTTAATCGATAGCGGTTCGCCCAACAGGTTATCAATGGCGACAAACAATGGGTGCTGGGGCGTCACGCCGCCAGCTTTGGTGCGCTCAGCTAAAAAACGCTGTGAAAATTTTCCCAACGCCTCGGGTAATTGATAATTTTTGGTCTCTTCTTGCGCCCACGCGGTGATCTTTTCGATCCATTTCGCCTGATTGCCGCGGTTGAATTTTCTGCGATCGATGCCGGATGATTCGATTAGCGCGTCCAGCTCGCTAACCGCCTCACACCACTGCTGCTTCACCTGGTTGATGCGCGCCAGGATCTGTTCATGACGCGATGCCAGCGTCTCCTCCTGCGATGGCGGCGCTTTAATGACCGGCGCTTCGCCCTGCAGATAACGATCGATATCCTTTAAGAGCGCCTTCGGCCCCTTCCATACGTCAAACACCACCTGCGCGATGTCGCGCGGCAGCGGATAGCAATGACGCCTCCAGAAATCGGCGCAGGCCTGATAACGCAACAAAGATTCGTCTTCAATAAGCTGTTGCTCAAACAACATACCGGATTCGAAAGCGTTCAGGCTGAGCATACGCTGGCAAAAACCGTGGATGGTAAAAACTGCGGCCTCGTCCATTTGTCGTTCCGCCAGTAATAACCACTGCGCGGCCTGCTTTTTGTCGCTAATTTCTTCCAGCAAGCGGGCATACATCGGATTATCCGTACTTTCCCGCAGACAGGCGATGCGCAACTCATGGATATTACTGCGGATTCGCCCACGCAGCTCTTCAGTGGCGGCCTCCGTAAAGGTTACCACCAGCAGTTCTTCAACGGTCAACGGGCGGGGAAATGCGGCACTGCCGCCTAAACCGAGCAATAACCGCAGATACAGCGCCGCGATAGTAAACGTTTTGCCTGTGCCCGCTGATGCTTCAATCAGACGCTCGCCTGTCAGGGGCAAGCGCAGAGGATCAAGAGTCTCGGCGACATCATTCATTCTTTTCGCTCATTAGAGGTAACGTTTGCTGCAATGCGCTGACGTTATCCCACACTTTCCAGCCTGTCGGATGCACGTATTCTGCTTTTCCATTCTGGCTACCGGCAATCTGTGACAATATTGCCATACCTTGTGGTTCCACCACCGCCTGGTGGAAGAAGTCGGCAAGCTTTTGTGGCGTCAGCAATTTTATCTGAGCGATGATTTTATCACGCGAGTCAAAGCGCATATTACCCCGATCGAAATCCTTGCTTAAACGGGATGCTTCTTCGCCCAACGTTTGCGGCGCCTGGCGCATTTGCGTAATGATCGCCTGCTGAATTTGGGCGAACTCTTCCGGCTTCATCGCCCTCAGCTTCGCCTCGGCGTCAGGGAAAAATGCCTGATAGCGTTGCCACAGGTAAGAGGGCTGTTTATCGTTGCTCTGTAGCAGGAATCCCATTCCCCACTGACGGCCAACGCTCATCGGAAAGGCGAAAACGGCGTATCCCAGTTGCTCTTCGGTTCGTAGCTGATTGTAAAACCACGGTTGAACAATCTGACCTAACATCGCGCTGTAGGCGGCGCTGACGTACTCGTCGTAGCCGACCGGGACAAAGACCGCTGCTAACGCAGAGTCGGTGCTACTGCCCGCTTTTTCAAATATTACGGACTGCTTTTTCTCAACCACCACGTCTTTGTTGCGACACCACGCCGATCCGTTCGCCGCGAGCTGTTTTTGAACATCTTGCGCCAGAGAGGTCGCCTGGGCTTCGCTCATATTCCCTATAACCAGAAATTCCGGACGAGCGCCCGTTTTTAACGCATTACGATAGGCCATTACCTCTTTCAACGTAATGGACGGCAGCAAAGCGCGACGTTCATCACGGGAAAAATAAGGCACCTGCGAAATCATCTGCACCGGCATAATCGCCTGCTCGTAGGCTTTTCCCTTCTCCGCAGAATCCATCATCTGCGTATACCAGGATTTCGCCTGCGCCAGCTGTTCTTCCGTGGCGTCGTAGCTAAAATATCCTTCCAGCAGCGCCAGGAAAAGCTGCGGCAAACGCTGGGTATAACCGTTCGCAGTGACCATCAGACCATTGTTGGCGTTAGTAGAAAAGCTAATGCCGCCCACTGCCGCCTGGTTGCTGAGCTGATCGAGCGCCATTCCCGCCAGATAATCATTAAGGGCGAACAGTACCTGATTGCGGGCGCTGTCCATCGCCTGCGGATTACGCAATACCACGCTCACGTCAGCTTTTGGCTCGCTGGCGAAATAACGACTCGGCGCATAAACCACGCGCAAATCTGCTTTATCGACAATCAGTTCTGGCCGCACGTAGTTTTTGTCATTCTTCACAAGCGTGAAATCATCAGGAATATAGGGGTTTAACTCCGGCAGCGACAACGCAATGCCCTGTGCTTTTTGCTGCCAGTTTTTAAACGTCTGTTCGCTAATCTTATCGACCTGATAAGGCGCATCCACAAAATACGCAATCTTATTATGGGGTTCCTGGGGACTGATGTACCAGATGCGCGCATTCTGCGGCGTCATCATCGCCAGGCGATTTTTGATAGCGGCAGGATCGTAACGATCGGCGATATTCGCCGCATCCAGCGTATGCGCTACCGGGACGCGGATCATAGTGTCCGCCAGCCATTCGACATAGTCCATATCGCGGGTAATCGACGGATAGCGGAAGTCGAGATCCAGCACATGCGCCAGCTCGTCAAAGTAACGTTTATCTATCCCTTTTTCACGTAACGTATTGATATAGCTAAAAATAGCCGCGACAACTTCATCACGATTGGCCAAACCTTTATCAGTCAGCGTTGCCGAAATGGCAAATACGCCGCTGTTACCATTAACAATCGGATCGGAATCCGCGCTAATACCTTCGACCAGTCCTTGTTTTTGCAGCCAGTCAGAGAGCGTCCCCGGGCTACGATTGCCAATCAGATAAGAGACCAGTTCATCGGTCTTGCTGCGGAACTGCGCGCTATTGTTATCAATACGAAACTCCACGCGCAGCACTTTACGCGGTAGCGCCGGCACGTAATGAATAATGATGCCCTTCTGCGCCTCGGTGATGACAGGTACGGTAATTTCCGGTTTTTTAATCTGTTTATTCGGCACGCGACCATAGGTTGCGGCGGCAATACTCGCCAGTTCCGGCAAGGGTTTATTACTGTAAATCACCGCCTTCATCAGATTAGATGAATAGTATTTTTCATGAAAAGCGATCAACGCCTGTTGCACCGGATTGCCCGGCTTATCGCTTAGCGTTTCCAGATTGCCGCCAGAAAAGTGCGAGCCTGGATGCGCCGGGTTAATGGTTTCGGCGCTTACCTGCGCCATACGCATACCGTCGCGGGTGCGCGCCATCGTCAGCTCGGCATTCACCGCGTTTCGTTCGCGTTCGGCATACTTTTTATCGAGCAATGGCGCGGCAATGGCGTCGGCCAGGCGATCTACGGCGCCTGGTAGCGCGTCGTTTTCAACCTCCAGGTAGAAGGCTGTTCGATAAGGCGCGGTGCTGGCGTTGTGGCTACCGCCATGTCTTTTAAGGTATTCGGCAAGGCTATCCGCCTGCGGATATTTTTTTGACCCCATCAGGCACATATGCTCAAGATAATGAGCAAGCCCCTGATGAGCCTCAGGATCTTCAAGCGATCCAACGGGCACCACTAACGCAGAAAGTGACTTTACAGCCTGCGGATCGGATACCAGCAACACCACCATGTCATTATCAAGACGTATCGCCTGATACTGCCGGGTATCTTTATCGCTTTTACGGATAGTTTCTTGCAGCGGTTGCCAACCGATATCCGCCTGAACTGCAGGCCCCCAGAGGGCGACCAATAACAATAACGCTTTGAACCAGGTGCTGCGGGGCATTCACGGACCTCATCATTAACTTTCATTCCCACTCATCTGTATGGTCACGTAAACCATCGACCTGAGCAGAACGGGATATTATTGTGCTGAACCAGGCAGCATCTTTTTATCAGTCATCAGTCCGTGACGAAGAGCGCATCATAGTCGAAGCCTTTTAATTGCGCGATTTTCATACAATCAACGAGACTGATTAAAACGAAACAGCGGTAACAGGTAATGTCGGGACTGCGCAATGATAGCCTGCAACGTTTCAGATTCCAGCTGACGCCAAAGACGTTGATACCAGATATCTTCGCCTTCGCCGCTCACCATCATGTTGCCTTCATAAGCCAGTAAAAACTTTGTCCTGGCCTTCTGTAAGGTATCATCATCGTCTAACATGACATCATTTTCAGCGTCATAACAGGCTTTTATCCATGCGCCGCCGCTTTCCGGCAGTACCAATAGCGGAGAAGACATGCCTTCCCGGTAGCCTTCAATCAGTTGCGCCAGGTAAGCCATTGCCTGCGCTTTATCAAGTGGCGGAAATCGCCATTCTCCCTCTTTGCGCAAAAACAGACGACTTTCGCCACTCCCGCCGCTGGCACAATAGACAAGGTGTTCCAGCCAAAGTTGCACACCTTGCGCAACGCTGATTAAAGCGGGACGCCAGCGCAATAATCCATCCTCCTGTACCTGCGGTAGCCAGCCGGTTAGCTGAACGCCATTGCAAAGCAGATCCACTTCCAGGCTTTGGCTCGGCTTACGACAGGCGATGACCCGGCTTGCCAGTTGCTGCATCTCCTGGCATTGCGCATCCCAGAATATTTCGCCAAACGCGCCGTAAGGCAACTCTCCCGCAGCCCGGAAACGGCGGAACAAGCGTTCGGCGTCGTCCTCTTCAACCAGCGTATTGAGCAACTGTTGGTTAAGTTGATATCGCGTCAATCCCTCTAATTCAAACGGTTCCGCATCAGGAATCTCACTCTCTTCCGAGCGGAAATTAACCTGAAGCCGCATCTGAAAAAATGCGCGTACCGGATGGGCCCAAAAACGCTGCAGACTTTCCAGAGTCAATGTTTCCGGCATCGTAAAAGGAAGCGGCTGCACAAAGTCAGAATGCGCTTTCCCCGACTGACTCGCCGCGGGCAACCACTCTCTGGCATAACTTTGCTGTTCGCCGGGTTGGTAATTTTGCGCATCAAAAGGCATACGGGTATGCAGACGCGTAATATGCGCTTTGACTCGTGCTTCGCTCTCATCACAGGTCAGCGTTTCGTCGCCCGGCAAATAGTGGCTTTGTCCGATGTAATCCACCAATTCTTGCACCAGTACAGAGGGAAAGCGTTCGCTATTATCCTGGATGGAGCGACCGATGTAGCTGATATACAGCGTCTGCTGCGCCGAGATTAACGCTTCCAGAAACAGGTAGCGGTCATCGTCGCGACGGCTACGATCCCCGCGCATGGGTTTTTGGCTCATCAGGTCAAAACCCAACGGCGCAAGCTGGCGCGGGTATACGCCGTCGTTCATTCCCAGCAGGCAAACGACTCTGAACGGAATGGAACGCATCGGCATCAGCGTACAAATATTGATGGGGCCCGCCAGGAAGCGCTGGCTAATACGTTCCTGATCCAGACGCTGCGCCAGTTCATCCCGCAGTAGCGAAATCGGTACCGCGTCGCCATATTCCGCCGCGACGCCTTCGGCGATAATGGCCTGCCACTGCTGTTCAATCAATGTCATTGCCGCTTCCGTGTCCGCATCGGGCAGGAAGAAATCATTGAGCATGTCGCGACAAACGGGCAACCACTCTTCCAGCGGTCGCTCCTGCGCCAGACCGCGCCGCCAGATATTAAGCTGCATCAGCAGCGAAGCCAGATGCCCGACCAGCTCAGCAATCAGACCGCTGGATTCGTCATAAGGCAGAACCGACTGCCACTCGCCCTGGGCGCTTTCCATGGCATACCCCAGCAGCATACGCGTCAGGCCAAATTGCCACGTATGCTGCCCCGTGGCAGGAAGTTCCAGCTCGCGTACGTTGTCATCGTCAATTCCCCAGCGAATGCCTGACTCATTGACCCACAAGCGCAAATAACGCAGCCCTTCTTCGTTGATCGTAAAGCGGGCAGCCAATACCGGTACGTCTAACAACGCCAGAACATCCTCGGAGACGAAGCGGCTGTCCGGTAACGAAAGTAGGCTGATAAATGCCTGTAACACCGGATGTGACTGACGCGCCCGCCGATCGGAAATGGCATAAGGCAGATAGCGCTCCGTTGGCGCGCTACCAAATACCGCCTGGATAAACGGGCTATAGCTGTCAATATCAGCCACCATAACGATAATGTCGCGCGGCGTTAGTGTCGGATCGGCTTCCAGCATCGCCAGCAGGCGATCGTGCAGTATTTCCACCTCGCGCTGCGGGCTGTGACAAACGTGAAAAGAGAGGCTGTTATCCTCGGGATCGAGCAGACGCTTATTGTCGCTGCGCGAATACTCCTCAAGATTTACGCCCGCCACCGCATGGCTTTCCAGTTCAAGAATATCCGCCTGAATCCGATGCAAAAGATTATCTGGCGTAATATCAACAAACGCATCCAGCTCCTGGCTGTTTTCCAGTTCAGATAGCAGGTAGATATAATCCCGCCCCAGTTTTCCCCATGAGGCCAGTAGCGGATTACCGATATCCTGTTCGCCGTCGCTGTTAAACAAGGCTTCCGGATTCTGGTTTTCACGGAACAACGGTAAATGACGGTCTTCAAAACTGTGACGACGCTGGCGGGCCATGAGTTTTGCCAGCCAGGCTGGGTCTTTAATGTCCCCCCAGTAATACCGACACGGATTAGTAAAAAGGAGATGAATTTCAATATGTTTGCCCAGCGCCTGCAACGCTCTGAGATACACTGGCGGTAACGCGGAAATGCCGCAAATAAAAACGCGGGACGGCAACCCTGGCGGGCAGGCGGTCGCGCTTTCCAGCGTTTGAATAAAGCGTTGGTAGAGATTGGCGCGATGCCAGCGCGGCTGCCCCAGCGCGGCGGTATATTCCACCAATGCTTTCCACAGCGGCGCCTGCCAGTTTTGCGCCTCCCCCAGACCTTCCACGGTTTCTCCCGCCTCCCACTGCGTAAGCCAGTCAGGCCGATAAACCAGATACTGATCGAACAGGTCGGCGGCGCGCGCGGAAAGCTGAAAGAGTTTGCGTTTATCAGTGTCGTCGGTCAGATAATGGCGCAGCAGTACAAACTCATCCTTATCCAGCAACTGCGGCAGCAAGGTCATCAGTTTCCAGCTCATGCTTTGTTTGCTGAAAGCGCTTTCTTTGGGGATATCCGGCAACACGCGGACAAACATCTCCCAGATAAAACTCGCCGGTAACGGAAAAGCGATATTCGCCGCAATACCAAACTTTTGTGAAAGGGTCATCTGCAGCCACTGCGCCATACCCGTGCTTTGTACCAGAATCATTTCTGGTTCAAAGGGATCATCCAGCCGCTCGCGTTCGACGATGAACTCCATCAACGCTTCCAGCACATCCAGACGATTGGAGTGGTAGACCCTTAACATAATTACTCCTGACGATTAACGATTTGGACAATGCAAGCGCGTCATCTGCCCCTGCCTGCCAGAGGGTGAAACCATCGTGACGCTGATGCTGACACATCCCGATTGCGTTGTCTGCATCCGGTTGGCCTTCCAGCCGTCAGCAGGCGAAAATGGATACAGCGCCGTTTGCTGCCACGCCTGCCGCCAGATCTGGAGATACTGGTGTCGTAATGCAAAACTGTGCATTAATACCCGCTGATAGCCTGACAGCGCGGTGACGATCATTACTATTAGAACCATCGCCACTAAAACTTCCGGGAGGCTAAACCCGCGTTGTAAATTCAGGGGATGCGGCATAACACCACCTCTTTTAACGGACAAAAATCGCTCCAGCCGTGGGGAGAAAAGACAATGCTTCCCTGAATGACGTTGCCCAAACGCCATAACGTCATGCCGTCATCTTGCGCCGCCATCACCACCTCATCCCCCGATAATCTCCGCAAACAGACTCTTGCTCCTGAAGAGGAATAGCGCCGACATTCCATTTCGGTTACGCCTGACCATAGCTGCCCCCGCCCCCATTCCAGCGCCGACTGTACGAGCGCCTGGCGTTGTATCGCCAGGCGCTGCGTCGTCACGCGGGCGGCATAGCTGGCCTGCTGCTGATTTACGCCTTGCAGTAGCAGACTACCCAGAATCAGTATTAAAAGCGCCAGTATTAGCGAAGAAGCGCCACGTTCCCGATTCACAGATTAAATCCCGTTACGCTGTATTGCGCGTCAATAACCGTCTGAGGCTCGGCTTTGCTGGCGCCGCGCAGATGCAGCATGAGCACTGGCGAGAATCCCGTTATATCCCGGCGCTCAACGGTAAACGCCGTGATGAGTACCGTATTGGGATCGGTCATTTTTTCCCATCCCTTCCCCTGGCAAGATGTTGCTCCGCGTAATGTTTCCAGAACGTTATCCTTCATACGAAACCCGGTCTGGTCGGCCTCTTTCGCCGGTATGGTATCCCAGACACCGTTATTATTCCCGTCCCACTGAACGATGACGCATTGCCCCTGTTCGGCAAGATGTAACCCTTCGCCAGTACAGTGGCCATGGCAGTAACCCGCACGCTGAAGATGCTTCGCTACGGTATAGGTTCGCTGCCAGATTTCATCTTCCAGCGATAACTGTCGCGTGTTGTGCCAGATCTCACGCTGTAGCGCCGGTAAAAATTGTGCGGACCCAAGCAGTAAAATGGAACCTATCGCCATCGCCAGCACAACCTCCAGTAGCGAGAACCCCCGCGTGGTTATTGACACGTAGCGGCCTCGTTACGCTCGCATAGCCTGATTCGCCCCCAGGAAGAGACGACCAGACGCCACTCTCCGGCAGCGTTTTTCAGTACGATGTGCCCTGCCCATGCCGTATTGCGCAGACCAAAGAAGGCTAACGACGGCGTGATATCGGCAAGGACGACATCATGCCAGTCGGGCGTAAACACAAAGGGGGAAGATGGCGTACACGATGTTTGCGTAGCAACAGAGCTGACAAAGCACCATGAACCGCCTTCGCTGACCACGCGAAGAATGTGATCGCGGTTATGCCAGTGAGCGTCCTCACGAAGTTGCAGCAGGTAATCCCGCACCTGACATGCGGTTTGCCACAGGCGCTGTTGCTGCTGCCAGCGTTGCCAGCCATAAAGTCCTGTGGCGCTGAGAATGATAATGAGCGACATCGCGACCACCGTTTCAATGAGCGTATAGCCCTGTTGTTTTTTCATGTCGGCAGTATGGCGGGCGGAAGAAAAATAACGAGCGCCAAATACAGATTGTTCGGCGCGTTACGGAAAAAAGTTCATGTTTTGCAGCGCGTTGCAAAATTTCAGGAATCCGCGCCGAAGATTGAGACAAAGGGTAAAAAAAACCGACGCGCGATGACGTCGGTTATGGCAGGATCGTCAGCGCTTAGATAGCGACCGGCGCTTTAATACCGGGGTGCGGATCATAGCCTTCAATTTCGAAATCATCGAACCGGTAGTCAAAAAGCGAATCGGGTTTACGCTTAATGACCAACTTCGGCAGCGCGCGCGGTTCACGGCTTAATTGCAGGTGCGTCTGCTCCATATGGTTGCTGTACAGGTGCGTGTCGCCGCCGGTCCAGACAAAATCGCCGACGTCCAGGTCGCACTGTTGCGCCATCATATGCACCAGTAACGCGTAGCTGGCAATGTTGAACGGCAGACCGAGGAACACATCGCAGGAGCGCTGATAAAGCTGACAGGAGAGTTTTCCATCTGCGACATAAAACTGGAAAAAGGCGTGACACGGCGCCAGCGCCATCTTATCCAGCTCGCCGACGTTCCACGCAGAAACGATAATACGACGAGAGTCCGGGTCGTTTTTAAGCTGGCTTAAGACCGTGGCGATCTGATCGATATGGCGGCCATCCGGTGTTGGCCATGCACGCCACTGCTTACCATAAACCGGGCCTAAATCGCCGTTCTCATCGGCCCATTCGTCCCAGATGGTGACATTATTTTCGTGCAGGTAAGCGATGTTGGTATCGCCCTGCAAAAACCATAGCAGTTCGTGAATAATTGAACGTAAATGGCAGCGTTTTGTCGTCACCAGAGGAAAGCCTTCCTGCAGGTTAAAACGCATCTGATGGCCAAAAATGGAAAGCGTGCCGGTGCCGGTACGGTCGTTTTTCTGTGTGCCTTCATCCAGCACTTTTTGCATCAGTTCTAAATACTGTTTCATGGTTCCTCAGGAAACGTGTTGCTGCGGGCGGCGGCGATATGCCCAAACCATCATGATCGCGCCAGCGATAATCATCGGGATAGAGAGAATCTGCCCCATGCTGATGTACTGTACCCACGCGCCGGTAAATTGCGCGTCCGGCTGGCGGAAGAATTCAACAATGATACGAAACGCGCCGTAGCCAATCAGGAATAATCCGGAGACTGCGCCCATCGGACGCGGTTTGCGAATAAAGAGATTAAGGATGATAAACAGCACCACGCCTTCTAATGCCAGCTCATACAACTGGGAAGGGTGGCGCGGCAATACGCCGTAGGTATCAAAAATAGGCTGCCATTGCGGATGTGACGGCAGCAGCGCAATATCTTCCGCGCGTGAGCCAGGAAAGAGCATGGCAAACCGGAAGTTAGGATCGACGCGCCCCCACAATTCACCGTTGATAAAGTTGCCCAGACGCCCGGCGCCCAGGCCGAACGGAATTAACGGCGCAATAAAATCAGACACCTGAAAGAACGAGCGCTTCGTGCGCCTGGCGAAAATAATCATCACCAGTATCACGCCGATAAGCCCGCCGTGGAAGGACATGCCGCCGTCCCAGACACGGAATAAATAGAGCGGGTTATCCAGAAACAGAGGGAAGTTATAAAACAGGACATAGCCAATACGCCCCCCCAGGAAGACCCCCAGGAAACCTGCATAGAGTAAATTTTCAACTTCGTTTTTGGTCCAACCGCTTCCCGGACGGTTAGCGCGACGCACCGCCAACCACATCGCGAAAACGAATCCCACCAGATACATCAAGCCATACCAGTGAAGCGCGACGGGCCCAATTGAGAAAATGACCGGATCAAAGTCCGGAAAATGCAGATAGCTACTGGTCATCTGTCACCACAATTTCTTGTTATTTCGCTGAAGAGATAGCGATTGATAAGCGCGCCTGCGCGTTGCAGACGCTCCAAAGGTGCGAATAATAGCACAAGGGTTAAAAGCGAGATGCCGATTACCGTTAAAAGATATGTATACGCATTGTCTTTCATCTTGCCGGCGTGTTGTCTGCGCCGTGAATCCACAGTCACTCTCTTTTCCCGCTCCAGTCGTTACAACCCTCCGCGAATCAATCCCCCCATCCCGCGGCGCTCCATAAACGCCGCCACCTGATGACGCACCTCGGTCGCCATCTGCGCCTCAAGGCTGCGTCTGGCAAGGGTTTGCGCGTCTTCAAAATCGATATGCCGCAGCAGATATTTCACACGCGCTACCGAACGGCCATTCATCGAAAGATGGCGATATCCCAGACCGATAAGAATCGCCACGCACATCGGATCGCCCGCCATCTCGCCGCACAAGCGAAGATCGAGGCCATTTTTTTCGGCTTCCTGCGCGATCATGGACAGTGCGCGCAGCATAGCCGGATGCAGACTGTCGTAAATACTGGCCACGCGGGTATTGTTGCGATCTACCGCCAGGATATATTGCGTTAAATCGTTGGTGCCGACCGAGATAAAGTCGATCCGGTTAGCCAGATGCGGCAGCATAAATACCATTGATGGTACTTCCAGCATAATGCCGATACGCGGTTTCGGGATCGCATAGCCGATCATCTCCTCGACCTCGCGCCCGGCGCGTTCGATCAGACGCCGCGCTTCATCGACTTCATCAATACTGGTGACCATCGGCAACAAAATGCTGAGGTTGCCAGTCGCCGCATTGGCGCGCAGCATCGCGCGGACCTGGATCAAAAAGATCTCCGGCTGATCCAGCGTAATGCGGATCCCGCGCCAGCCCAGACACGGGTTCTCCTCGCTGATCGGCATATAGGGCAGTTGCTTATCCGCTCCCACATCCAGGGTCCGCAGCGTCACCGGTTTATCGTTAAACATTTGCAGCATCCCTTGATACTGCGCCACCTGCTCTTCTTCCGAGGGAAACCCGCTTTGCAGCATAAAGGGAATTTCAGTACGGTACAGGCCGATACCGTCGATCCGACTGCCTAACTTTTCCTCATGCTCGGGGCTGAGCCCGGCATTCAGCATCACTTTGACTCGCTCGCCGCTTTTCAGTTGGGCGGGAAGATTGACGTCGTCCTCCGCCAGACGACTGAGTTCTATCTCTTCACTAATGAGTCGCTGATATTCCTGAATAAGCACGGGTTCAGGATCGACCAGTAATTCACCGCGATAGCCATCCACCACCAACGTACGGCGATGTAGCACCGAAGGCTGGATATCCGCGCCCATGACGGTCGGGATACCGAGCGCGCGCACCATAATCGCCGCATGCGAGTTTGCCGCGCCGTCGCGCACTACAACGCCCGCCAGCCTGTCCTGCGGCAGCTCCGCCAGGGTGGTCGCCGACAGCTCATCCGCGACCAGAATAAAACGTTCCGGCCAGGCGTTTGGCCCCTGAACTGAATCATCAAGGTGGAATAACAGCCGCTGCCCCAGCGTGCGTAAGTCTCCCGCACGTTCTTTGAGGTAGTTATCGGTTAGCGCCGCAAATTGCTCGGCAAATTTTTCGATGATTTTTTTAACGGCCCACTCCGCAACAGCGCCTTTGTCGACCTCGGCGAAGAGTTCGCGACGCAGTCTGGCATCTGAAAGCAGGTGTGAGTACAGATCGAAAATGGCCGCCGTCTCTTTTTGCGCGCCGGCGGCAAAGCGTTTGCTGTATCGTCGGAATTCGTTCGCCGCCTCTTCCAGCGCGCCGGTCAGTCGTTCGCGTTCAAGAGAGGTATCCAGCGTAGACGCTTCGTAAACCTGTTCCATCAGCGGCATGGTCGCGTCTTGCCAGCCCGTTGCGATAGCCACGCCCGGCGCCGCAGGAAGCGCGCGGATTCGCGTCTGCCGGTATTGCCCGAACAGCGCTGTGACCTGCGACTGTGACAGGATAGCCGCCATCTGCGTAGCGAGCGTGACGAGGAAAGACTCTTCGCTTTCATCGTACTGGCGCAATTCGCGCTGCTGTACGACCAGCACGCCGAGAAGTTGGCGACGCTGAATGATCGGCACGCCGAGAAACGCGCGAAAACGTTCCTCTTTTACCGAAGGAATGTATTTAAAGCTGGGATGTTTTTGCGCATCGGCAAGGTTAATGGGTTCCGCCAGCCTGCCCACCAGACCGACGATCCCCTCATCAAACGCAAGCGCAACGGTTCGACCACGCGGTTTTTTCAACCCCCGCGTCGCCATCAGGTAATAACAGCGTCGGTCATGATCGGCCAGGTAAACCGAGCAAACCTCTGTATCCATCGCAAGACAGATATCCGTGACCAGAATATTCAGCGCCTCGTTCAGACGCGGCGCACTGGCCACTTTTTCGACTATTTCGCGCAGGCGAGTGAGCATAATTTGCGTGGCTTAACCTCTTTTACGTCGATAAGCAGGCGCGCTTTGTAGCTTAGGGGGATTATCCTGAAGCGCCATGACAACACTTGCAAACTCTTTCATTACCCTGCGGTAGACATCGCGTTTAAATGACACCACTTGTCGAACCGGATACCAGTAACTTACCCAGCGCCAGCCGTCAAACTCCGGCGTACTGCTGGTTTGCATATTGATTTCGGCGTCGGCGCTCATTAACTGCAAAAGAAACCACTTTTGTTTCTGGCCGATACATACCGGCTTTGTGTCCCAACGCACCAAACGTTTTGGTAACTTGTAACGCAACCAGTTGCGAGTAGAAGCAAGGATCCGCACATCTTTACGGCTTAACCCAACTTCTTCAAACAGTTCCCGGTACATCGCCTGTTCTGCCGACTCCCCTGGATTTATCCCGCCCTGCGGGAACTGCCAGGAGTGCTGACCAAATCGCCGGGCCCACATCACCTGCCCCTGACGATTACAAATTACGATACCTACATTTGGGCGGTAGCCATCGTCATCAATCACCGGACTACCTCAACATAAACCTTATATATGAACGATTGTTTCATACTCCAGTGAGGCGGTAAACCACTCTGTAATAGTGACACAGCCTAATAACAATTGAATAACTCACAGTAAATAGCCGAGTTATAAACAGATGATGACGCCCTTGCGCCATTTTATTCACCTTTTCTGTGGATATAGTTGTGAAGAAGTATGGAATTACCACGGGAAAACCCAGAACAGTCTGAATTCCTCATACTGGAGGCAGTAAAAATAGTTCCTTATATTCATTGTGTTATAGACAAATCTTACATGCCGCCTTCATAAAGCGTGACCAGCATCACATCTAAGATCCTTATGCTGATGAAAGATCAACCAGCGTCGGTTTTATCCACAGATTGTGCCAATAACTTACGCACTATTTGTCTGAATTTTCGATTTTCGTCGCACGTCAAGGCTGTAAATGGAAACAGTAGTGGTGGTTTTACACAGTTATCCCAACTTTCTGTGGATAACATAGTGTAAGATCCTGTTTATTGTCAGTGACCAGAATTGGAAAACCCGCTTTAGCGTTGCGCAACACGAAGAAACAACACAAAAAAGGCAATAAAAATCAGTC
Source organism: Salmonella sp. NW645 (assembly GCF_051703725.1). Taxonomy (NCBI): domain Bacteria; kingdom Pseudomonadati; phylum Pseudomonadota; class Gammaproteobacteria; order Enterobacterales; family Enterobacteriaceae; genus Salmonella; species Salmonella sp. NW645. The sequence goes on from NZ_JAMMKR010000005.1 coordinate 283,763, forward strand.
TATTGAATATAAGACACAGAAAAAGATAAACTCTGCCCATACAGTATAAAATCACTGCTCACTTTTTGACCTAAGGTAATTGTCATGTCCGCTCTTTGTCCGCTACTGACTCCGCCTGCTTCGGAAGCATTGCTGTTAGCCCAGGCGCGGCAGCTTTCCGGCTATACGTTAGGCGAGCTGGCGGCGATGGCCGGCATTACCACGCCTAAAGATTTGAAGCGAGACAAAGGCTGGATCGGCGTCTTGCTGGAGATCTGGCTCGGCGCCAGCGCCGGGAGCAAGCCGGAGCAGGATTTCGCCGCGTTAGGCGTAGAACTGAAAACCATCCCGGTGGATAGTCTGGGTCGTCCTCTGGAAACAACCTTTGTTTGCGTGGCGCCGTTAACCGGTAACAGCGGCGTGACCTGGGAGACAAGTCACGTACGGCATAAATTGAAGCGCGTGCTATGGGTACCGGTCGAAGGCGATCGCAGCATACCGTTAGCCGAACGCCGCGTAGGTTCGCCGCTACTCTGGAGTCCGAGTGAAGAAGAGGACAGGCAGCTACGCCTCGACTGGGAAGAGCTGATGGACATGATAGTGCTGGGCCAGGTGGAACGCATTACCGCCCGCCATGGCGAAGTCTTGCAACTGCGACCCAAAGCCGCCAATGCCAGGGCGCTCACCGAGGCTATCGGCGCGCGCGGGGAACCTATTTTGACGCTACCGCGTGGATTTTATCTGAAAAAAAATTTTACGCAGGCGCTGCTGGCTCGCCATTTTTTATTGCAGAATCCGTAACGTCCATTACACGCAAATGCGCCTCCGCTATGGCTACGCATCGGGCCGGCGCCGGATAAACGTAAGCGTATTGTCGCCGCTATTTTACACCGTTCCTGGTTGCGCAAATTCAGCCTGGGCTTTCGCCCGTCACTCGACGGGCCTATAATTACCGCTTCTTTTTTTGGCAGGACTTTGTTCGATGTTATTTGCATGGATAACCGATCCTAATGCCTGGCTGGCGCTCGGTACGCTGACGCTGCTGGAGATTGTACTTGGGATCGACAACATTATTTTTCTTTCTCTGGTGGTAGCAAAACTTCCTACGGCGCAACGGAACCACGCACGGCGGCTTGGGTTGGCGGCGGCGATGATCATGCGCCTGGCGCTGCTGGCGTCAATCGCCTGGGTCACTCGTCTGACTAATCCGCTGTTTGAGCTTTTCGGCGAAGCGATTTCCGCCCGCGATCTCATTCTTCTACTGGGTGGGTTATTTTTAATCTGGAAAGCCAGCAAGGAGATCCATGAGTCCATCGAAGGCGAAGAAGAAGGGTTAAAAACCCGGGTTTCTTCTTTCCTGGGCGCAATTGTACAGATTATGCTGCTGGATATTATTTTCAGCCTTGATTCAGTTATCACAGCGGTTGGCCTCTCCGATCATCTGTTTATTATGATGGCGGCAGTCGTTATTGCCGTGGGCGTCATGATGTTTGCGGCACGGCCCATCGGCGAGTTTGTCGATCGCCATCCGTCGGTAAAAATGCTGGCGCTCTCCTTTCTGATCCTGGTTGGCTTTACCCTGATTCTGGAAAGTTTCGACGTTCACGTTCCGAAAGGGTATATCTATTTCGCCATGTTCTTCTCTATCGCAGTAGAGAGCCTGAACCTGTTGCGTAATAAAAAGAATCCGCTGTAATCCTGTTTCGCTCCCCCGCCGGGGAGCGAATACTCACTTTATTTCCTTTCTTCTCACAGATTAAGATTTTGCTGCTTCCGACATGCAGAGCTGCGCGTTATTACTAGACTATTATCAGACATATGATTAACAGACTATTATCAGATACAGGCTACGTGAGGACAAACGGATGAAAAAGTGGGCAGTTGTAATTTCCGCAGTAGGGTTGGCTTTTGCGGTATCCGGATGCAGCAGCGATTATGTAATGGCGACGAAAGATGGTCGTATGATCCTGACCGATGGAAAACCGCAAGTTGACGATGATACCGGTCTGGTCAGCTATACCGATGCACAGGGAAACGAGATGCAAATCAACCGTGACGAAGTGTCTCAAATCATCGAACGTTAAGCGGTGGCCTGTGATTGAGGTCAGCGTTCTGCAAGCCTTCAGGCTGCGTCCCGTAACGGTGCGTGGCGACCACGCCCGGTAACAATTACGCCGTGCAGCCTGCAATTTTACTTTCCCTTTTGCCTTCCCTCTGCCATTTTTATTGTCCTTTGTCGGGAATTTCTGACTTCATAATAAAAAGGAAACGGCTATGCACTATCACCGTATACCCCACAGCTCGCTCGAAGTAAGTACGCTAGGGCTGGGCACAATGACATTTGGTGAACAAAACAGCGAAGCCGACGCTCACGCACAGCTCGACTATGCCATCGCAAATGGCATTAACCTTATCGACGCCGCCGAGATGTATCCGGTACCGCCGCGCCCGGAAACACAAGGGCTGACGGAATCCTATATCGGTAACTGGCTCGCCAAACGCGGCAACCGTGAAAAACTGATCATCGCCAGCAAAGTTAGCGGACCGGCACGTAATAATGATCAAGGCATCCGGCCTCATCAGGCGCTGGATCGTAAAAATATTCGCGAAGCGCTACACGACAGTTTGACCCGGTTGCAGACCGACTATCTGGATTTGTATCAGGTGCACTGGCCGCAGCGCCCCACTAACTGCTTCGGTAAACTCGGCTATAACTGGACGGACTCCACGCCAGTAGTAAGTCTGCTGGAGACGTTAGACGCGCTAAGTGAGTTTCAGCGAGCGGGTAAGATTCGTTATATTGGCGTTTCAAATGAGACAGCGTTTGGCGTTATGCGCTATCTGCATCTGGCGGAAAAACATGACCTGCCGCGTATTGTCACGATCCAGAACCCCTATAGCCTGTTAAACCGCAGCTACGAGGTCGGGCTGGCGGAAGTCAGCCAGTATGAAGGTGTTGAATTGCTCGCCTACTCCTGTCTGGCGTTTGGCACATTAACCGGTAAATACCTGAACGGGGCCAAACCCGCAGGCGCGCGGAATACCTTGTTCAGCCGCTTCACACGTTACAGCGGCGAACAGGCGCAAAAAGCCGTTGCCGCCTACGTCGATATCGCGAAGCGTCACAATCTTGATCCGGCGCAGATGGCGCTGGCCTTTGTTCGCCGCCAGCCGTTTGTCGCCAGTACGTTACTGGGCGCAACCACGATGGCGCAGCTCAAGACGAATGTGGAAAGTCTGCATCTGACGTTAAGCGAAGAGGTCCTGGCGGAGATTGAGGCGGCGCATCAGGTTTATACCTACCCGGCGCCGTGATAGTCAGTGCCCGGTGGCGCTACGCTTCCGGGCTTACAGAGACAATGTAAGCCGGATAACGCGCACTCGCCGCCCGGCATATTCACTCAGTATGATGCCTGCCGGCGCTGCCAGATCCACAGCGCCGCGATCGCCAGCGCGAACAGCACGCCAAAGCCGATACCTATCGCCACAGCCGGAACGCCAACCAGCACCGCCAGCGAGTACAGTCCCAGCATTAATAGCATGGCGCTATTCTCGCCCAGATTTTGTACGGCAATGGCATTCCCGGCGCCAACGCTCTTCTTACCGCGCTCCTGGAGCAAAGCGTTGAGCGGCACCACAAAAAAGCCGCCCAGCATACCTATCAACAGCAACAAGGCATAAGCAGGCAGCAATGCGTGCTGTAATGAGAAGATCGCAACCACAACGCCAATCAAAATCCCGGCGGGCATACAGCGCGATACGGTCTCCAGCGTCACCAGTTTTGCTGCCGCGCCCGCGCCGACCACAATGCCTACCGCCACCATGGCGTTCAGGTAAGTCGGCGTGGCGTTATCCGTAATACCCAGCGCCACCGGCACCCACAGCACCAGCAGAAAACGCAGCGTCACGCCTGCGCCCCAGAATAGCCCGGTCCCCACCAGCGAAAAACGCGTTTCACCGTTACGCCAAAGGACAACGCAAGCGCAGAAGAAGCTACGCGTCATCGCCGACAACCGCCAGGATTGTCCTGGACGCGCCGCCACAAGCTTCGGGATAAACAGGTTCGCCGCCACTGCGCCAGCGTAGGCCAACGCGCAGGCAACCAGCGCGGCGATGACATGCCAGTCGGCCAATACGCCGCCCGCGACGGAACCGAGCAAAATCGCCGCAATCGTAGAGGCTTCCATCAGGCCATTGGCTTTCACCAGCTTATCGCCCGTCGTCAATTCGCCCAGAATACCGTATTTCGCCGGAGAATAAGCCGCCGCGCCGATCCCGACCAATGTATAACCGACAAAAGGATTCACGCCGAGGCAGATACCTGCCGCTCCCGCCAGTTTAAGACCATTGGCGACCATCATCACCCGGCCTTTGGCAAAGCTGTCCGCTATCTGGCCGACAAACGGCGCAAAAAGAATGTAAGCGCCCACAAACACCATTTGCAAAACAGGCTGGCTCCAGTCCGGGTAAAACTGAGCTTTCAGCAGCGCCAGCGTCGCGAACAGCAGCGCATTATCGCCAAAAGCCGAGAGAAACTGCGCGACAATCACCGACAGCATCCCTTTCGACCAGATGGAGGTGTTAGTACGTACTGACTCACTCATGATGTTGTTCCGGCGCATCCACCCAACTTTTCAGCGTCACAAAATCGGGTTTCCCGCTGCCAAGCAAGGGAAGCTGTTTCAGATAACGGATATCACGCGGGACGGCAAGTTCCGGAATACCGTGTTCACGGGCATAGTGCTGTAACTTTTCTCGGGTGAGTTCGCTGTCAGTCGTAAACAGTACCAGCGCTTCACCTTTGCTGGCATCGCTTTTAATGGCGGTAGCGTGCATTTTGTCCGCCGAAACGCCAAGCGCCAGTTGCTCGACCATCTCCAGCGAGACCATTTCGCCAGCAATTTTCGCAAAGCGTTTCGCGCGCCCCTGAATCTGCACAAAACCATTTTCATCGAAGCGTACAATATCGCCCGTGTCGTACCACCCGCGCTCGGTTTCGCCTCTGGCGTTTTCCGCTGACGGCACCTCCAGCACGCCCGGTTTTTCCACGCGCAGATAGCCATTCATGATATTCGGCCCTTTCAGCTGTAGCCGACCGCCGTTTTCAATACCGGGCACCGCCAGCAGACGCGCGTCCATGCCAGGCAGAATGCGGCCAACAGTGCCCGGCTTAGCCGCCATCGGCACGTTAATCGAGACTACTGGCGCGCATTCCGTTACCCCGTAGCCCTCAAGAATGCGCAGACCGAATTTATCCTGCCACAGTTGTTTAGTGCTCTCCTGAAGTTTTTCCGCACCGGCCACCACATAGCGCAGGCGATAAAAATCATACGGATTGGCAAAGCGCGCATAGTTGCCGAGGAAGGTTGATGTACCAAACAGCACGGTACAGTTACGGTCATAGACCAGTTCCGGCACAATGCGATAGTGCAGCGGACTTGGATAAAGAAACACTTCCGCGCCGGTCAACAACGGCGTAAACAGGCCCACCGTCAAACCGAACGAGTGAAAGAGCGGCAGCGCCGACATAAAACGGTCATTGGCGGTGAAATCCGCAATCGTTTTTATCTGCTCGACGTTCGCCAGAATGCTTTTATGGCTGTGCACCACCCCTTTCGGGTGCCCTTCCGAGCCGGAGGTAAAAAGAATGATCGCCGCGTCCTCCGGCTGCTGTTTTACCTGTGCCAGTCGCGGCGCCAGGAGGTGGGCAAAAATCCACAGCTTGTCGGCGGGTGTGACGTCCGCTTTTAAATCTTCCAGGTAAACCCAGCGAACCTGCGTTAGCTGTTCCGGCAGGTGCCATAATTTACCTTTATCGAGGAACTGGCGGGAGGTAAAAATCGTTTTAATTTCCGCCGCGGTAATCGCGCTGGTCAGCCCTTTTACCCCCGCTGTGTAGTTCATCATGGCCGGAATGCGGCGACGAGAAACCGCGCCGAAAATCACCGCCGCGCTGATGGCGGCATTCGGCAGCATTAAACCGATTTTCTCGCCCTCAACGCTGTACTTTTCCAGAATCCGGCCAACAAAAAGCGTCTTGGTCAGTAACTTACGATACGTATCCGGCGTAAAGTTAATGTCCTCAATACAGTTTTTACCTGCGCCGTAACGATATTGCGCCGCCAGCAACGATTCGTATAACGTCTCGCGCGGGCGCACCGCCATACGCGCTTCCATCATGATCTGGTGCAGCATCTCACCCGCTATCTTACGTCTGTCGCGCGCGCGCGGCGCTTCCGGCATCGGTATTTGCGTCGGCGGTAAAATATGAAGCTGAATGCGGGGGAATAAGCGCCGTTTAACCAGACCTTTAAGGCGACTGAAAGGCGTAAGCTCCGCGCCGTCAATACGGAGCGGAATGACGGTTGCGCCCGATTTTGCCGCCACAAAGCCTGCGCCGTCATAAATTTTCATCAGCGAGCCGGTCACGGAAATCCGCCCTTCCGGGAAAATCACCACTGGACGCCCCTGCTCCACCAGACGCACCAGGTGTTTAATGGACATGGGTTTAGTGGGATCGAGCGGCACAAAATCGATCAGCGGCGTTAACCAGCGCATATACCATTGCTGGCTGATGGAGGTATATACCGCAAAGACAGGCCGTACCGGCAAAAACAGCGCCAGTAGCATACCATCGATAAATGAAACGTGATTGGGGGTAATTAAGACCCGGTTCCCCTGTAGCGCCCGGACATCGCCAGTGACGCGCACACGATAAAGCACGCGAAACAGGTTACGGAAAAATCCAAACAGCATTTCAACTCCCTTTGGCCGACAATTCGCTAAAACATGAATTGTGGCAGATTACACGAGTTGCGTAACAGGAGCGATAGCAAAATAGGTTCGAAAAAAAACCTGCGCATCCGCGCAGGTTGGTGCAAGAGACAGGTACGAAGAGCGTACCGAATAATCTCACCAATCAATACCTCTGGGATCTTGATTGTGGGCTTCGCGCGTCTGCATCGCCAGTCCGAAAACGCAAAGGAATAAACGGAAATGCAACGAGTTGTGTAAATTATCCGTTACTGTTACAGGTTCAGGCGAAACAAAAAAAAACCTGCGCATCTCTACGCAGGTTGGTGTAATTCGTGTGATCAACAATGACGTTGACTCCACCTATCAATACCTCTGGGATCACCACTCTATCAACCTGACTCGCTGGCCTGCCAGCAGACAATCGCAACAGCGCTTCGCAAACTGTAACGAAAGATTTGTATTGTCACTTTACAGACGCATTTCTCCCGTGCAGGTCACATTTGCCCGACACGGCGGGGCAAGAGGCTTGAACAGACGTTCATTTTCCGTAAAACTGGCGTAATGTAAGCGTTTACCCACTATAGGTATTATCATGGCGACCATAAAAGATGTAGCCCGACTGGCCGGTGTTTCAGTCGCCACCGTTTCTCGCGTTATTAACGATTCGCCAAAAGCCAGCGAAGCGTCCCGGCTGGCGGTGACCAGCGCAATGGAGTCCCTGAGCTATCACCCTAACGCCAACGCGCGCGCGCTGGCACAGCAGGCAACGGAAACCCTCGGTCTGGTGGTCGGCGACGTTTCCGATCCTTTTTTCGGCGCGATGGTGAAAGCCGTTGAACAGGTGGCGTATCACACCGGAAATTTTTTACTGATTGGCAACGGGTATCATAACGAACAAAAAGAGCGTCAGGCTATTGAACAGTTGATTCGTCATCGTTGCGCAGCGTTAGTGGTACACGCCAAAATGATTCCGGATGCGGACCTGGCCTCATTAATGAAGCAAATCCCCGGCATGGTGCTGATTAACCGCATTTTACCGGGGTTAGAACACCGCTGTGTCGCGCTGGATGACCGTTACGGGGCATGGCTGGCGACCCGACATCTGATCCAGCAAGGTCATACGCGTATTGGGTATATCTGTTCCAACCACACCATCTCTGATGCCGAAGATCGCCTGAGGGGCTATTACGATGCGCTGGCGGAAAGCCATATTCCGGCTAACGATCGGCTGGTGACGTTCGGCGAACCGGATGAAAGCGGCGGCGAGCAGGCGATGACTGAATTATTAGGCCGCGGCAGAAATTTTACCGCGGTGGCCTGCTATAACGACTCGATGGCGGCTGGCGCGATGGGAGTATTAAATGATAATGGCGTGGGGGTGCCGGGCGAAGTATCGCTCATCGGTTTTGATGATGTACTGGTCTCACGCTATGTGCGTCCCCGACTGACCACCATTCGGTATCCGATCGTCACCATGGCGACACAGGCGGCGGAGCTGGCGTTAGCGTTGGCGGGGAAATGCCCTACGCCAGAAGTAACTCATGTATTTAGTCCGACACTGGTACGCCGACATTCGGTATCCACGCCGACGGATACCGGACACCTGTCGACAACCGATTAATCAGGGTAGCATGATGGCGACAATGCTGGATGTTTCCCGCCATGCGGGCGTATCAAAGGCCACCGTCTCACGAGTGCTGAATGGGACGGGGCAGGTAAAAGAAAGCACGCGCCAGAAAGTGTTTACGGCGATGCAGGCTCTGGACTATCGCCCCAACCTGCTGGCACGCTCGCTGGCGAATCGCACCAGCAACAGCATCGGTCTGGTCGTCTCTACGTTTGACGGCTTCTATTTTGGCAGTTTGTTGCGCCGGGCGTCGCGCCAGGCGGAGTTTCATAACAAGCAGTTGATCGTCACCGATGGTCACGATACGCCGGAACGAGAGCAGAAAGCCGTACAAATGTTGGCCGACAGACAGTGCGACGCTATTATTCTTTACACTCGCTATATGGATGAGCCGGCGATTTTGTCGTTGATTGACGCCACGGAAATGCCGCTGGTGATTATTAATCGCAACGTCACTCAGGCCCGCGATCGCGCTATTTTCTTCGAGCAGGAGACGGCGGCATTCCAGGCGGTGGAATATCTGATTACGCAGGGCCATCGCGATATCGCCTGTATTACGCTGCCTGTTCATACTCCCACCGGCACATCACGCGTAGCGGGTTATCGCAAGGCGCTGGAAAAATATGGCATTCCCTGGCAACCGGCAAAAGTGAAATACGGCGATTACACGCTGACGCGCGGCTATGACGCCTGCCGGGAATTACTGGAGGAAGGCGTCACGTTTAGCGCGCTATTCGCCTGTAATGATGACACGGCGCTGGGCGCGGCAAAAGCGCTGCGCCAGGCCGGATTACGCATCCCGCAGGATGTGTCGCTGTTTGGTTTTGACGATGCGCCGGGCGCAACCTGGCTTGAACCGGGGCTTTCAACAGTCTATTTACCCATCGAGGATATGATAGCCACCGCAATCGATCAGGCCGTTCGTCTGGCGAACAGCGAGCCGGTCGCCCCGATCCCGCCCTTTACCGGCACGCTGATTCTGCGCGAGTCCGTCGCCGCGGGCCCGTTTTTTCAACGTCCGGCCTAATGATGCGCTTCAGAACATCTCCAGCGCTAACAGCTCTTCAATGGTCTGACGACGGCGGATCAGCCGCGCCTGTCCATTGTCAAACAGCACTTCCGGCAGGAGCGGGCGGCTATTGTAATTCGATGACATAGACGCGCCGTACGCGCCGGTATCGTGCAATACGAGGTAATCGCCGGGGATGACCGCAGGTAAGGCGCGTGTTTCAACCATTCCCCCTTCCTGCTGCGTAAAAACATCGCCTGATTCGCATAGCGGCCCGGCGACCACCGTCTCGACCCACGGGCCATTTTCAAGCGCGCGACCATCCGCCGCCAGCGCCGAAATACGGTGATAGCTACCGTACATCGCCGGGCGCATCAGATCGTTAAAACCCGCATCTACCAGCACGAAATGGCGGCTTCCCATCTGTTTTACGCTACGCACCTGCGTTACCAGCACGCCCGATTGCGCCACCAGAAAACGTCCGGGTTCGATCTCAAGTTTGACCGCATGTCCCAGATGGCGGGCGATTTGCTCGCGCGCCGCGTTCCACAGGCCATAGTAATGACGCGTATCAACGGGCTCTTCTCCCTCACGATAAGGTATCGAGAGTCCGCCGCCTGCCGAAATCGCCTCCACATCCTGACCACATTCCAGTACCTGGCGTACCATCGCGCCGCAAACCTGCTCCAGATGTCCATAATCGACGCCGGAACCAATGTGCATATGGATACCGACAAGTTTCAGTCGGTATTTCTGCATTACCGCCAGCGCCGCCGGAAGATCGCTATGCCAGATGCCGTGTTTGCTGTTTTCGCCCCCGGTGTTGGTTTTCTGGCTGTGGCCGTGACCAAAGCCAGGATTTACGCGCAACCAGACGCGATGCCCAGGCGAAACCTGACCAAGCTGCGTCAGCATATCTACCGAGCCAGCATTGACCGGAATATGCAGTTCACTGACGCGCGCCAGCGTGGCGGCGTCAATCACATCGGCGGTAAAAACGATATCATCAGGGCACGTTTGCGGATCGTAGCCCGCCGCCAGCGCACGTTCGATCTCCCCCAATGAAACAGAATCCACCTTGACGCCCTGCGCGCGCATTAAGCGCAGGATATGAATGTTCGAACAGGCTTTTTGCGCAAAACGCACGACGTCAAACTGCTGCAGGGCGGCTATCTGACGGCGAATAATGTGCGCGTCATAGACCCAGACCGGACAGCCGAATTCAGCAGGCAATCTGAGCAATTTTTCAGCGTTAAGGTCAGTTTCAGCGTAATAATGCGACAATGACATAACAAACTCCGGAACAGGCTTTTTAACGATTACGCCATACCTTAGAAAGAATAAAAAATATCGTTTTATTGTCAGTCTATGCAAAAATGATATGGGATAAATGATTCAGGAAAACGTATGGCTGCCGTTAATTTACGTCACATTGAAATTTTTCATGCCGTAATGACCGCCGGAAATCTCACCGAAGCGGCGCGGCTGCTGCATACCTCGCAGCCTACCGTCAGTCGCGAGCTGGCGCGTTTTGAGAAAGTGCTGGGATTAACGCTGTTTGAGCGCACACGCGGGCGTTTACATCCGACGGTGCAAGGGCTACGCCTGTTCGAAGAGGTACAACGCTCCTGGTATGGGTTGGATCGCATCGTCAGCGCGGCGGAAAGTCTGCGCGAGTTCCGTCAGGGCGAGCTCTCTATCGCCTGCCTGCCGGTCTTTTCACAATCCTTTTTGCCGCCGCTACTACCGCCTTTTCTGGCGCGTTATCCGGATGTCAGCCTGAATATTGTGCCGCAGGAGTCGCCGTTGCTGGAAGAGTGGCTCTCCGCCCAGCGCCACGACTTAGGGCTGACAGAGACGCTTCATGCCCCGGCAGGAACAACCCGTACCGAGTTACTAACGCTAAATGAAGTGTGCGTACTGCCCTGCGACCATCCGCTTGCCGCCAAAACGGTACTGACGCCAGACGATTTTCAGGGGGAAAACTTTATCAGCCTCTCCCGCCTGGACAGCTATCGACAGTTGTTGGATACGTTATTTGCCGAACATCAGGTGAAGCGCAGAATGGTGGTGGAAACGCATAGCGCGGCCTCCGTCTGCGCGATGGTGCGCGCCGGGGCGGGTGTTTCGATCGTTAACCCGCTGACCGCGCTGGACTATGCCGCCAGCGGCGTCACCGTTCGCCGCTTCAGCATTGACGTGCCCTTTACCGTCAGCCTGATTCGCCCGCTACACCGCCCCGCCTCCGCGCTGGTTGACGCCTTCAGTAAGCATTTACAAACGCACCTTTCGCGCCAGGTCGAACCGCTGGAGGTTATTCTGGGGCCGATGACGAAAGCATAAAGCTCACGGCATCTGCGGCATGAATTGCCGTGGTATCGAAAACCGGTAGCGCGCTTTGCGTCTGGGGAACAAGCAAACCTATTTCAGTGCAGCCAAAAATAACGCCCTGCGCGCCTTGCGCAGCCAGTTGTTCGATAACCTGTAAATAATAGTGGCGCGACGCGTCAGTGAATGTCCCCTGACAGAGCTCGTCAAAAATCACCTGATTGATACGCGCCCGATCGTCCGCCTCCGGCACGATGGTCTCAATCGCAAATTGCTGTTCCAGCCGCCCGCGATAAAAATCCTGCTCCATCGTATAGCGAGTCCCTAATAGCGCCACGCGATGCAACCCCTGACGGGCGATAGCTCGCCCGGTAGCATCCGCGATGTGTAGAAAAGGCAGAGAACAACGAGATTCAATAATGTGCGCGATTTTATGCATGGTGTTGGTACACAGCACAATGCCTTCTGCGCCCGCCTGCTGTAACCCCTGCGCGGCCTGCGCCAGGATATCGCCCGCTTTATCCCACTCGCCGCGGCGTTGACATACTTCAATATCGTGGAAATCTACGCTATGCAGCAGTAAGCTCGCCGAGTGCAGGCCTCCCAGCTGCTGTTTAATGCCTTCATTGATTAAACGGTAATAAGGGATAGTCGATTCCCAGCTCATCCCCCCCAACAGCCCGATCGTTTTCACTGCGCTCTCCTTTTTTTAAAGCATTATGGCAGTGAAGCAAACTTACACATCCGTTTCCAGTCTATTTTTCATCATGCCGGATAACAGACGTTATCCGGCATGGGAGGGGGGATTACACGCCAATATTTCTTAGCTTCTCGCCCGCCATCAGCTTGCGTTCGATGTGCTCCAGGGTGACATTTTTGGTTTCCGGAATCAGCCAGAAAGTGATGCCGATAAAAGCGATATTCAGCGCGGTGTAAAGCCAGAATGTACCTGCCGCGCCAATGCTGTCCAACAGTGTCAGGAATGTCGCGCCGATGATCATGTTCGATACCCAGTTTGTCGTGGTTGAACAGGTAATGCCAAAATCACGGCATTTCAGCGGCTGGATTTCCGAACACAGTATCCACACCACCGGAGCGGCGCTCATCGCGTAACCGGCGATACACATCATCGTCATCCCAACGGAAAGCCAGGAGAGGCCGCTTGATGCCGTACCGTTATCAAACTGCATCAGGCAGTAGCCCAACACCAATGTCCCTAACGCCATTACGCTGAAACCGATTTTTAACGCCGGTTTACGCCCGGCCTTATCTACCGTAAAGACGGCGATAAACGTCGCGAACATAAAGGTCAGTCCGACCACCAGCGTAGCGATCATTTGCTGTTCCGTGGTGGTAAAGCCGGCCATTTTAAAAATGCGCGGCGCATAGTACATAATGATGTTCATGCCGGTGAACTGCTGCATTGCCTGTAGCAGCATACCGAGGAACACGGCGCGGCGAACATTGCGGTTAGCTTTAAATAATGCCCACCCGCCCTGCTTGAGTTTGAGGCTTTCCCGAATCTCATTCAGTTCATCACGGGCTTTTTCCGAGGTATCGCGCAGCATACGCAGCACCTCTTCCGCTTCAATATGGCGACCTTTTTGCGCCAGCCAGCGCGGACTATTCGGCAGGAATACCACCAGAATAATGAGCAACACCGCAGGCAGCGCCAGTACGCCCAACATCGCGCGCCAGTTGCCGCTGTAGCTGAATGCCGTATCGGATAAAAAAGCCAGCACAATGCCTAACGTCACCATCAGTTGATACATACTGATCATTTTGCCGCGAACATTTTCACTTGCCATTTCAGAGAGATAAAGCGGCGCGGTATAGGAGGCAATCCCTACTGCTACGCCCAGTATCACGCGGGCGCCAATCAATACTTCCACGCTGGAAGCAAACGCCGACCCCAGCGAGCCGAGCACAAACAAAATCGCGCCGGCCATCAGGCTATACTTACGCCCCAGCCGGAATGAAAGCCAGCCGTTAAATAATGCGCCAATTGCCGCGCCAAGCATCATACTGCTGACGACCCATTCCTGCAGCCGGCTGGTCAGTACGAAATGGTCGGTAATAAAAGGCAGCGCCCCGGCGATAACGCCGATATCCAGACCAAATAACAGTCCCGCTACCGCTGCAGAAACCGAAACAAACATATTCATACGTCGTGTGTCGCGAAGCGAACGCGGCGTTAAAGCAGAGTCATGATTAATAGAGACCATATTTTCCTGCCACAACAGAGTAAGACATAGCCTGAAAGTACGGGATACTCTTCCTCAAGTGTCAGGCTGGAAACGGCATAAATATGGATTAAATGGCTACGCTATAGCGATATGTGATGGATATTACACTTTTAAATTTAACGCCGTTGCCGGGTATTTTTTTAAACCACCAATATTTCAATGAATTAAAGCATTGATCATAGCTATTATTTAACAATATATGGATTAAGTTAAACCCACAATATGGACTATGCTAATGAGATCATAAAAAACCCTGTACCAGGACAGGGCTTTATCAGTTTTTCGGCCAAAGAGTCGATTTTCCCAGAAACGCATTTGTCAGTAGCGGATTAACGCGCCAGCCAACCGCCATCTACCGCTATGGTATAGCCGTTAATATAATCAGCGGCGCTGGATGCCAGGAAGACTACCGGGCCCATTAAATCGCCCGGTAGCCCCCAACGTCCAGCCGGAATACGGTCGAGAATTTCGGCGCTACGTTGTGCATCAGCGCGCAATTGCTGGGTATTATTCGTGGACATATAGCCCGGTGCGATGGCGTTCACATTGATATTGTGTTTCGCCCACTCGTTCGCCATCAGACGTGTTATTCCCATTACGCCGCTTTTCGACGCGGTATAAGACGGAACGCGAATGCCGCCCTGGAAGGAGAGCATAGACGCGATATTAATAATTTTGCCGCCGTTGCCCTGGGCAATAAAATATTTTGCCGCCGCCTGAGACATAAAGAACACGCTCTTGATGTTCAGGTTCATGACGTCATCCCAGTCTTTTTCCGTGAAATCAATCGCATCTTCACGACGGATCAAACCCGCGTTATTCACCAGAATATCAATATGACCGTATTCCGCCACCGCCCGTTCCAGTAATGCCGGAATACCATCGATTTGACGCAGATCGGCTGTCAGGCTTAAAAAACGACGTCCCAGAGCGGTGACGCGCGCAATAGTTTCCGTCGGTTCAACAATGTTAATACCGACAATGTCACAGCCCGCTTCCGCCAGCCCTAACGCCATCCCCTGCCCCAATCCGGTATCGCACCCCGTCACAACCGCGACTTTACCCTCAAGAGAAAATGCATTCAAAATCATTGTTAATCCTTATTTTTGTCATGCCTGTCACGCACAGGCGTTATCACCGGTCGCGACTAGCGCAGATCTTGTACCGCAACGTGATCCATGTCATCGAAGACCTGATTTTCTCCCACCATGCCCCAAATAAACGTATAGGCTTTGGTGCCAACGCCGGAATGTATTGACCAGCTTGGGGAAATAACCGCCTGTTCATTACGCATCACAATATGACGGGTTTCCTGAGGCTGCCCCATCATATGGAAAACGCAACTGTCTTCTTCCATATTGAAATAGAGGTAAACTTCCATACGGCGCTCATGGGTATGGCATGGCATGGTGTTCCATAGATTGCCGGGCGCCAGTTCGGTGAGTCCCATACTGAGCTGACAGGTTTCCAGTACATCCGGTACGAAGTATTTATTGATGGTGCGACGGTTACTGGTGAGGTTATCGCCTAAGGTGACGGGCGCAACGTCGGCAGGCGACACTTTTTTCGTCGGATAAGCGGTATGCGCTGGCGCGCAGTTGTAATAAAACTTCGCCGGTCTGCTCGCCTCATTGCTGACGAAGACCAGCTCTTTCGCCCCTTTACCAATATACAGAGCATCACGATGACAAATGTCATGGCGCTGCCCGTCAACGATAATGGCGCCCGCGCCGCCAATATTAATGACGCCCAGCTCGCGGCGGTCCAGTAACCGGGAAACGCCAAGCTGTTTACCCACCTCTCCGCCGATTTCAACAGAATGGCTGACGGGCATAATGCCGCCGACAATAATACGGTCGATATGGCTGTAGACCATCGTATATTCATCAGCGACAAAAATATTTTCTATTAAAAACTCGCGTCGCAGCGCCTGGGTGTCCAGCGTTTTAGCGTGCTCGCTATGGATGCTTTGCCTTACGTCCACTTTTCCCTCCAATGATAAATCGATCGCAATGGCATAAAATCAAAACACTGTTTTGATTTATTTAACGGCATCATAGTCGGCTGGATGAAGGTTTTCAACAATAAATAAAACAACGTTTCATTTATATGGTTGGTTATTTTTAAAACTGCTGTAGCGATCACGATCGGCGCTAAAACTTATACACTTGTATGATTTTCAGACATGTGCGCCAGGTGCTGTATGCGGTTACTCAGATAAAAATTGAAGCTTGTTTTAGAACGAGGTCTGATGTGCGAATTGAATTAAAAGCGGTATGCGTCTGCAATGCCCGACGCGGCAAGACGTTCCGCGCTATAACGAAAAAGGGGGTTCTGTTACTGGCTTTGCCCTCGTGATAGAGGGCTTTTTATGACGGAATAATGAAGCAGAAAAAGGATGGCTGGCGCAGGATCAATCGCGTTCAATGGTTAAGGCAACGCCCTGGCCGCCACCGATACACAGCGTCGCCAGGCCTTTTCGCGCGTCGCGTTTAACCATTTCGTGCACCAGTGAAACCAGAATTCGACAGCCGGAAGCGCCAATAGGATGCCCCAGCGCAATCGCGCCGCCATTAACGTTTACCCGTCGCTCATCCCATTCCAGCATTTTTCCTACCGACAACGCCTGGGCGGCAAACGCTTCGTTGGCTTCGATAAGGTCGACCTCCGCCAGTTGCCAACCGGCACGCTCCAGACAGCGCCGGGTAGCATATACCGGCGCAATCCCCATTAGCGCAGGATCGACGCCGACGCTGGCAAACGCGCGGATGCGCGCCAGCACCGGCAGCCCCAGCGCCTGGGCTTTCGCCTCGCTCATCATCATCACCGCGGCGGCGCCATCGTTGATTGAGGAGGCATTACCCGCCGTCACCGAACCTAAACTATCAAACGCCGGGTGCAGCAGAGCTAACCCCTCCGCACTGGCGTCGGCCCGCGGTTGTTCATCCGTATCGACAATTGCGGTCTGCCCATTACGTTGCGTGACGATGGGGACAATCTCATCTTTAAAACGTCCGGTATCAATCGCGGCCCTGGCTTTTTGTTGCGAACTGAGCGCATAAGCATCCTGTAACTCGCGGCTGATGCCATATTCCCGCGCCAGGTTTTCTGCCGTCACGCCAATGTGATAATCGTTGAAGGCATCCCATAAGCCATCATGTACCAGACTATCCACCAGATTGTCGGCATCAGGCAACGCGCCGGTACGGCTGTCATTGAGGACATGCGGCGCACGGCTCATATTCTCCTGCCCGCCCGCAATAACAATGTCCGCTTCGCCGCACTGAATAGCCTGCGTCGCCAGGTGCAACGCTTTTAAACCGGAACCACAAACGTCATTAATGGTAATGGCGGAAACGGTAGTCGGCAGCCCTCCTTTGATGGCTGACTGGCGCGCCGGATTCTGCCCGGCGCCAGCCGTCAGTACCTGACCGAGGATGACCTCATCGATAGCGTTAGCGTCCACGCCGGTGCGCTCAATTAACGCTTTTACGACCATGCTCCCCAGCTCGACGGCGGAATGACGGGCCAGCGTTCCCTGAAAACAGCCGATGGGTGTCCGTAAAGCTCCCACTATCACAACCTCTTTCATTACCACCTCAGCGCAAAATGACACCGCCATAGTAGAGCATTGTTAAAATTAGTTATCTTGATTGTTTAAAAAAAGTGAGTTTTATCACAAAGGAAATGACGCTGATTTGACGGTGACGCAGCTTATTTCTGCTGCAAATGGTAGCGAAGCCAGTTCCCCGCCGTTCCGGGCGGCGTTTTCTTGTTCCACAGCAAATCAATAGCAATCGCCCTCGGCCAGCCAGGAACATCCAGCTGCGCCAGCGGTTTTTCCGCCGCAAACTCTTCCACCAGCGCGCAGGGCAATACGCACCAGCCAAATCCCTGAACCGCCATGCTCAACAGCAATAAATAGTTTGGCGCTGACCAGGCCGGGCCGCGCGTAATGTTGGCGTTAGATTCAAGGTAGGTATTCAGACGCAGCTCGCGCCAGGTATGCAGTTGCTCCCATCGCAGGTTCGTCTGCGACGCCAACGGATGCGTGGTCGCCACATAAACCCCCATCCAGCTTTGAACAGGCAGACGCGTCGCGCCAATGTCTGTGGGATAGTCATCACGCGCTTCAATCAGGCCTATCTGGGCACGCCCTTTTTGCAGCAGGTCGATGACATCATCATTTTCTCCGATCAAGCATTCAAACTCGGTATGCGGAAATTGACGATCAAACTGCGCCATTAACTCTTCCAGACTGTCAGGGTGCAGGGTATCAGAGAGGACGAACGTGAGTCTTGCCTCCGTCTCGCCGGATAACGTCAGCGCCACCTCATCCAGACGATCGCTCGCCGATAAAATAGCCTGAACATAGCTAAGCACCCGTTTTCCTTCTTCGGTCAGAACGGGCTGGCGCGAAGATCGATCAAATAATGAAAATCCCAGATCCGCCTCCAGATGCGCAATGGCGGTACTAATGGTGGACTGGCTTTTACGCAGGCGGCGCGCCGCCGCAGAAAACGAACCGCAAGAGACGGTCTCAACAAATGCCATTAACGCTTCAGGTGAGTAACGCATAACCTATCTACTTTATCGATGGGTGTTATCTTTTAGGTATCACATTAAACGATAAAATAGCGGAAATTTCTTTAGTTTGATTAAGAGTAAGGTTTTTTCGTTTATGCAACATGACGCCATACAACGTCGCTCGCTGCCGGAGCGTATTTTCCATGCTGTCTGTTTTGAAGGTATTGCAACTGCGATACTGGCGCCAACGACCGCCTGGCTAATGCAGCGCTCGGTGCTGGAGATGGGCGGCCTGACGATATTGCTGGCAACGACGGCCATGATCTGGAATATCATTTATAACGCTCTGTTTGATCGACTGTGGCCTGCGCATCAGGTGAGACGAACCGCCAAAGTGCGCGCACTCCATGCGTTAGGATTTGAAAGTGGGTTTATTGTCATTGGCGTGAGTATTGTCGCCTGGGTACTAAATGTCAGCCTGCTACAAGCATTCACCCTGGAAATT
Organism: Salmonella sp. NW645; assembly: GCF_051703725.1. Classification (NCBI taxonomy): domain Bacteria; kingdom Pseudomonadati; phylum Pseudomonadota; class Gammaproteobacteria; order Enterobacterales; family Enterobacteriaceae; genus Salmonella; species Salmonella sp. NW645. The sequence goes on from NZ_JAMMKR010000005.1 coordinate 302,740, forward strand.
GGTTTCTTCCTGTTCTTTTTGCCGTACACGATGCTGTACAACTGGGCATACGATGTTTTACGCCAACGAATAGTGACTCGCCGCCAACAGCGCGTTAGTGCATGATATTGCTCTTTTTTGCCGGGATCGCAACGCTCCTGGCCCTCCTCCTCCACGACATCCATCTGCTTAAAACGCCCCCAACTGACGCTATTTATGGTAAATTGCGCTTCTTTTTGTGTGTTTTATAGTTGATAAATTCAAATAATGTCTAAAATTTGGTCAAAAGATGAGACTCTCTGGAGTTTTGCATTATACGGAACGGCTGTAGGCGCAGGCACTCTTTTCCTTCCCATCCAGTTGGGATCGGCAGGCGCAATCGTGCTATTTATTACCGCGCTGGTCGCCTGGCCTCTGACATACTGGCCGCATAAGGCGCTGTGTCAGTTTATTCTTTCCTCAAAGACTTCTGCCGGTGAGGGAATTACTGGTGCCGTTACTCATTATTACGGCAAGAAAATCGGCAGTATTATTACCACGCTTTATTTCATTGCGTTTTTTGTCGTGGTATTAATTTATGCGGTGGCGATTACCAATTCCCTGACAGAGCAATTAGCGAAGCATATTCAGATAGATATTCGCATCCGGATGGCAGTTAGCTTCGGCGTAGTACTTATCCTGAATATGATTTTCTTAATGGGAAGACATGCCACTCTTCGCGTAATGGGCTTTTTAGTCTTTCCACTTATCGCTTACTTCTTGTTCCTTTCGCTCTACTTAACCGGAAGCTGGCAACCCTCGTTACTGACCGGGCAGATGTCTTTGGATAGTCACACGTTGCACCAGGTATGGATTTCTATTCCGGTGATGGTTTTTGCTTTTAGCCATACGCCCATTATTTCGACGTTTGCCATCGACAGACGGGAAAATTTTGGCGATCAGGCCATGGATAAATGCAGAAAGATCATGAAGGTCGCCTACCTGATTATCTGCCTGAGCGTGCTATTCTTTGTCTTTAGCTGCCTGCTCTCCATTCCGCCGTCATACATTGAAGACGCGCGCAACGAAGGCGTTACCATCCTTTCCGCGCTCTCGATGATGCCCAATGCGCCGGCCTGGCTCTCTATTTCCGGTATTATCGTTGCCGTCGTGGCCATGTCGAAATCTTTCCTCGGCACCTATTTCGGCGTCATTGAGGGCGCAACCGAAATGGTAAGAACCACCCTACAGCAGGTTGGCGTGAAAAAAAGCCGGGCGTTCAATCGCGCGCTGTCTATCATGCTGGTTTCCGGGATTACGTTTATTATTTGCTGTATTAACCCGAATGCCATCTCTATGATTTATGCCATTAGCGGCCCGCTCATTGCGATGATTCTGTTTATTATGCCCACGTTGTCAACGTACCTGATACCGGCATTGAAACCCTACCGTTCAGTAGGCAATTTCATTACGTTGGTCGTCGGTTTACTTTGCGTATCGGTGATGTTTTTCGGCTAAAGTAAAAGATAGCCGGGATATAACTCCCGGCTATTTAATATAAGAATCCAGCACCTTTAATATTACGTCCAGATCTTCTTCACGCCTGGCTTCATCACTCTGATGAACGATATGCTCGGTCAGATGCCCTTTAATCACCTCACGCATTAAGCCATTTACCGCGCCGCGAATCGCCGCGATCTGTTGTAGCACGGCCGCGCATTCATGCGGTTCATCCAGCATTTTTTTTAGCGCTATCACCTGTCCCTGAATCTTGCTGGTTCTGGCTTTAAGCTTTTGTTTGTCCCGGATGGTATGTGACATTGCAACACCTCACTAACATTAACGAATACAAATTATAGCATTGCGATGCTACTGGGGGGTAGTATTCCATACTGGGGGGGAGTAGAATAACGCCCACATAAAACAACTAAGAATCATTCTCATGGGTGAATTTTCGACACTTCTTCAGCAAGGAAACGGCTGGTTCTTCATTCCCAGCGCCATTTTATTAGGTATTTTGCACGGGCTTGAACCAGGGCACTCCAAAACTATGATGGCGGCTTTTATCATTGCCATTAAAGGTACGGTTAAACAGGCCGTCATGCTCGGTCTGGCAGCAACGCTTTCTCATACCGCGATCGTCTGGTTAATCGCGCTGGGTGGGATGTATCTTAGCCGGGCATTCACCGCACAATCAGTGGAACCATGGCTGCAGTTAATTTCTGCGATTATTATTCTGAGCACCGCGTGCTGGATGTTCTGGCGGACATGGCGAGGCGAGCAGCAGTGGCTGGCGGGAAACCACCATCACGACCACGACCACGACCACGACCACGACCACGACCACGACCACGACCATCATGGTCACATACATCCGGAAGGCGCAACGTCAAAAGCGTATCAGGATGCCCATGAACGCGCCCATGCTGCCGATATTCAACGCCGTTTTGATGGTCAAACAGTGACTAATGGACAGATCCTGCTGTTCGGCCTGACCGGAGGGCTTATCCCCTGTCCGGCTGCGATCACCGTTTTACTGATTTGTATCCAGCTTAAAGCGTTTACGCTGGGCGCCACGATGGTGCTGAGCTTTAGTCTTGGCCTGGCATTAACGCTGGTGACGGTAGGCGTGGGCGCGGCGATAAGCGTTCAACAGGCAGCAAAGCGCTGGAGTGGTTTTTCGACGCTTGCCCGGCGGGCGCCCTATTTTTCGAGCATTCTGATTGGTCTGGTCGGCGTGTATATGGGAATTCATGGCTATACCGGGATCATGCAGTAAATATGTAACGCTTCTGCTCAGGCCGTATCATTCACGTCGGGTTTCATTCCAGAAGCGTTTTTACTTATCAAACGGTATGAAAGGTCATACATTCAGCGTCCCGCCTGAATTCTGTATTTTACTCCACTACACCACAGGCAAAACATACCCCACCGCCACCGGGTTTAGCCGGCGTTTCAGGGTTTCTGGATAGAGTCGCCGGAGGCGGGTTATTGCGGAGCGATAAACGGAGTTCGCTGCAGTGATTTACAAAACCGGGTACCAAACAGCAGTTCCCGTAATCGGTTCCGCATTCCCAACTTCACCAGTAACCGGTATTTGTCCTGCCAGATTTGCTTCTCCTGCGTATTCAGCCTTCCACACAACGCTGACAACCTTCCCCGTCCACGGTAAACTTCCTGAAGCAAGCGTAACTGGGCCAGGCTCACTCCGCATGCCAGTATCTCCCGGTGCATCAACTGGTCCATATAGTTCATCAACCGCTTCGGATTGTTAAATATCGGTGGCACTTCCAGAAAGCCCGTCACCGGAGCCGGAGATAACAAAAAGGCGTCCAGCTCTCCTGTCCTGCGCAGGCGTGCGCCCCCGGCCCACTGTTCACCCCGCCGCCCCCGGATAAGTATCTCCGCCAGTTCCTGCTCCAGCAGCGCCGGGATGCCGCCGTATACCTTCAGTACCACCCGGTCGCTGAAAAACAGCTCATCGCTGATAATCATAACCGGGTAGTCCGGCAGTATCTGTCTCAGGGAATAGAACAAAAAGAGATGTTCACGGGGACGCAGACATAGTATCAGTATGGCCTCCGGTTTCCGACGTAATTGCTGCAACAGAACAGGCAGCCTGTATGCGGTTTCACAGTTGCAGCTCGGCAGAAATCTCCGGACCAGGTGTGCCACGGCGATCGTCACCGGCCAGCAGTCACCGTAAACGATAATCTGCCGGGCCGGTATCCGGTTATGTTCCGTCATCCTCATTCTCCTTCTTTTTCAGGATCTTTCCCGCATTTCTGTTACTGCACAGCCGGTTCCACAGTTCATTTGCCATCGACCTGTCACCATTACCGACCCGGCGTTTTGATACCGGTGGCGGTCCGGCCTTTTCACGGCGCGTGGACGGGGTGGGACTGTCAAGAACCCGGATAACATAAATCTCATAGCGTCGTGCTTTATTGGGCAGGGTCTGGTGACGGCAGATGCTGACCACCCGTGATGTTTTGCTTCGCAGATAGGCAATCAGGTAGCTGGCCCGTCTGGCCGTGATGTGAAACGCCTCTGCTATCTGGTTACGCTGAACCCAGTTCTGCTGCAACAGGCACCAGTGTGCCACGATGATATACAGGGGCTCGCCGGCATACTGGCGGACACTTACCGGAATAAAACAGGCATCATGGTTGGTCTGTCCGGGATAATGAATATCGTTACCTGGGATAAGGTACTGCTTTTTTGCGTGTGTATTATCAGGGCACATAAAACCTCTCCATAACTGGGTAAATAATTTTCCGGAGGTGAAGAACAGCTCTTAAATAGTATTTATTATTAATGTGGGTTTATTCGGGATTAGTTCCCCGATAACTCAGTCAGCTCTTTTATTTTTATTATCTGTCACCCCCGATTAGTTATAGGTAACAGTAACGGGTATTGCAGCAGAAAACTTTCCTGTCTTTACACTTCCCCCCGGGGTCGGGGTTATTACTGCAGTATATACCTTCGACACATTACCGGTGACAGTTCCTGTAATAGTAATATCCCCCAGTACTTCTTGTTTATCAAAAGTAATCTCTTTTCCTTTATCATCTTTTATTGAAAGCCGGAGTCCATTAGGCTGACCTTTGTTGGGGCCATCCAGACTGACAAGATTCAGAGTTTGCCCGGTATCCTGTGTCAGCGCACCTTTCCCGAAGGTGATGGCCAGAGGGATCGTGAATTCCTGTCCCATAGCCGGTCGTAAAACCTGCCTGGCGATCACTGTAAAATTTGCCTGTCTGGTCTGTGAAGGTTCATAAGTCGTATAAATATGCCCAAAGTTGACCTGTAATGGAACAATGTCAACTTTACCCAATCCGTTTCTGAGAATTCTCACATTAAAACCAGATAAAACAAATCCGTTGTTTCTTTGAGCATAATTTACCGGAACAACATTCATCACATTATTTATACCGGAAAAAGTGTACACAGCACTGCTCTCTTTGTAGGCTGTCAGATATAAGAAGTCCATTTTTACAGTTGCGGTTCGTGTCGTGAGCCCTGGAGGTAAAGGCTGTCCAAATTCCACTTTAGGCTCATTTCCTCCCTGCGATATCCCTTTAATATCGTCCCAGGTTAAGACAGGAGCGTCGGTAACGGACACCTGAAAACCCAGGCCCATACTGTCTAACTTTTTGGTAAAATCTCTGAAATAAGGCTGATTTAATAACAGTAAAGGTGGTTTACCTGAAATCAAAGATGATATATTACACGAATAAGTGAACTTCTGAGTTATTGTGCTGACAACTGTCCCCGGACCCGGGGTGTAATTATCGTTTGTTATATTTATGTTTTTAAAATTAATATTCTGACCAGAGGTAATGATACATTCATTCAGGCTTGGCTCAACCGCATACACTTTAGTCACACATAAAGAGCACAACATCATCACCAGCACGGTCAGTTTTGTTTTCAGATTAAAAATCCATTCTGTCATGATGTCGCCCCTGCGTCCTTAAACGCGCAGTTCAGGGCATCGCAGGCGTAGCGGTTCATCTGCAGTCCACCGTAATCATCAATATACCCCACCCACAGCGTCCGGGTTTCTGCCGGCAGAACAGCCTTTAAAGGCAGGCTCCCCAGGGGCGGCACCATCACGCCCTCGCGGAAACCGCTGAGCCTGTGGCTGCGGTCTGCTCCCAGCCACGCCACAGTGATGTAGTACGGCGTCGGGTTTCTGAGGGTCAGGTGTCCCGCATTCCGCTCAGCAGTCAGCTTTCTTTCCGGCTGGTCACTGCTGCTTCTGATAATGGCTTTCGGACGGTAAAACAGTTTCAGCTGGCTCTGCATGGCCAGCTGCAGGACGTTGTCGTCTTCCGGCTTCGGGGGAACTCCCCGCACGTTAAACCAGAACAGTGTTTCCCTGTCCTGGGGGAGCTTATCTGTCAGCCCACGAACCTGGGTGATACGGACCTGGGATTTCTGTCCGGCATCAATACGCTGCAGCGGCGGCAGCGCCATCAGCGCATCGGTTCTCACCCCGTCAGCGTCCGTCACCCAGGACTGCGCCAGAAACGGCGTGGTTTTGTCATCGTTATTCAGCGTGATGGCCACCGTTTTCTGCGATGCATCCATGATAATACGGGTCCGGTCGACATTGACGGCCGCCGGGCTGCACTGGCTCCATGCTGCCGCCAGTGCGAGTAAAATCACACGGCTTCTTCTGCTGTTTTTCACCTGTTTTCTCCTTTAGTCCTGCTCTGTGACAGGGATATTTTTATCTGCAGGGCAGTAACAGCGGCCCCCGGCTGAGTGTCACCGTTTCCGGCAGGGTGAGTCTGCACTGCACCCGGCCATCCCAGGACACGTTCAGGGTCCGGCGGTCTTCCCCGCTGAGTCCGGTCAGGTAAGCCAGACCGTCATCTCCGACCATCCCCGCGGTTCTGCCGGTTTTCCCGGACACCACCAGGGCGCCAAACGGCGGACTTGCGCCATCAGCCAGCCGGATATGACCGAGCACCTGCTCCCCTTGGCTGGCGTCAATCTTCCGGTAACCCACCGCGCCCTCCGTCAGCACCTGGCTGATGACGGAGCTGCTGACATCCACGTCCTCCGGCAGGGCGGCCACATCAACCGAAATATCGCTGCGGCGATAGCTGCTGCCGGCGCTCACCACGCCCACCCCGAAGCGGTTGGTCACCCCGCTGTTGCCGTTCACCGGCACACCGGCCACGTCTCCGGTATCTATCATCATGCGGGGCTCATTCCCGGCCATCGACTGGCTGAAAGCGGCACCGTGGGCGGTGGCAGTCACCGAGCCGTACCAGCTCAGGCCCAGGCTGCGGTACTGTCCGGGCTGCAGGGTGGCGTCCGCTGCCGCCTGGCCCCACGGTAGACGACTCTGCACGCTGCCGCTAAAGCTGCTGTTACTGCCGGTGTCATAGCGGTTATGACCGGCGCTGATGTTCCATGTGGTGTCCGGGTTATGGAAATCGCTGTAATTCACGGTCTGCTGCAGGCCACCCCGGTTATCCTTCTGCACGCTGTAGCTCACCTGGCGACTGTCGCCCCACGGGATACTGATGGTGGCGTAGACCTGGTTCTGGCTACCCCCGCCGGTGTACTGGTTACGGGCAAACGACACCGAGGCCGAGAGCCCCTGAAGCTCGCCGAGACTGAACACTTTGTTGAAGCTGAGCATGTAGTTATTGTTGGACTGCGCATTCCAGTAATTGAGCCGGCTTACCGAGAGGGCCGCGCTCATGTTGAGTACCGGAACGGACTGGCTGTAAGTCACGGTGTAGCTTTGTTTTTCATGCCATGCATCGCCGCCGTCAGTGGCCCGACGCTGCAGGTACTCCGGCATGGACAGAAAATGGCGGTCCGAGAAGCGGTATCCGACGAACGCCAGGGTACTGCCGGTTTTATCAAACGTTTTGGCATAGTTGATACGGTAGCTGTAACCGGACTGCTTCTGCCCATGTGGCAACCGCGCATCTGAGCGGGTGACGTCCGCAGACAGAGCGCCCAGCAGCCCCATATTCTGGCCGATCCCGAGTGCCGCGGACTGGTAGTCGCCGGTGGAGGCAATGAGGCCGCCATACAGCGACGTGTTGTTAAATGCTCCCCAGGTGGCCTCCCCGAGCAGAAAGTCAGGGCTGACCGTGCTGTTGTTATGCGTCCCGCCGTACAGCGGACGTCCGGCGGCCACCTTATAGCGAACCTGTCCCTGGCGTGCCATAAAGGGGACGCTGGCCGTGTTGACCTGCCATGTCCGGACGCTACCGTCGCTTTCCCGGACGCTGACATCCAGGTTGCCGCTGATATTCTGGCTCAGGTCGGGAAGCTCAAAAGGCCCCGGCGACACCCGGGTCTGGTACAGAATGCGACCATTCTGGCTGACGGTAACCTGTGCATTACTGTTCGCAATGCCGCTGATTTTCGGGGCATACCCCTGAAGAGAGGGCGGCAGCATGCGCTCATCGCTGGCCAAAGTGAGCCCGGCAAAGCGGAAGGAGTCAAAAATAGCGGAGCTGAGGTACGTCTGTCCGAGCGTCAGTTTTGAACGCAGTGCTGGCAGGGCACGGAACAGATACGTCTGCGGCAGATAAAAATCAGACTGTGATGCGCCCTGCCCACTGTCAAAACGGCTGTACTGGTAATCGCTCCGCAACCGCCAGGCGCCGAGATTAAACCCGGCGGTGCCGTAGAGGCTGTAGCTGGTAGAGGTCTCCCCCTGCTGCGGCATATAGCGGTTGACCATCAGGCTGTAATCGAGCAGGCCGGCGGTGACGCCGTCGCTCCAGCGTGAAGGGGGGATCCAGTCCGGGTCCTGATATCGCATCCAGGCCTGGGGGATAATGAAGGTCAGACGCTGATTTTCAGCGCTGTACCGTACCTGACTGTCAGCGGAGCGCAGCTCAAGGCATTGCCCGTCCGGGATACCGGTAACGGGTTTCAGGCCATGAATAATCTTATCCTTAAGACCCAGCATGGCCACCATGTCTGTTGTCACACAGATGACGGCCGCGTCGCGTCCGGCAACCGGTACAACTCTGACCGGATACTGTTCCCGTACCGGCTGGTCATTGAGCCAGATATCGAGAATATAGTTACCGGGCGCCACATACCCCTCGCGGCTGAAGGCCGTGAGGTCCACGTTAGACAGGTTCCCGCTGTCCAGCAGGCTGGCATTGAACTCCGTGGCCTGCGACTTCAGGACGGAAAATGTCAGGGTAATCAGAATGGCAAGCCGGGTAATTTTCATGGCATGGCGCTTTCGTGTTGTCGTCCGTGTAACAGACAGCCCGCAGGCATGGTCAGATATAAAAGCCGTCCGAACCCCTCCGTGGACGGCTTCTCCCTGTCGTTATTTACCGCGTAAAATCACAGGTATCTCAGGGTGTAGGTGACAGATGCGGTGAAGTCACCGGGCGTGACGCCATTATCCAGTGCTATTAGCCGGGCATAGAAGTTGAGTTCGTTGTTTCCGGCCTGCAGTTGCTGAGCGTCGCCATCCGGCATCTGGGTGTTGGGCTCGATAATTGCGGTGTTGTCACTCTTCAGTAGCTGGACACCAACATGCTGTGCGCTGCCGCTGGTGGTGTAAGCCTTTTTCGCGACATTGGCTCCGCCAGAGAAAGAGACAGTCACTTTGGACATTTTCCCTGCGGAGCCAGCTGTGTCCGGGACATTCGGATCGAAAGCACAGTTCTGCAGATGAATGGTGAACGGTTTTGAGTCCGTGGTTGCGTCGGCGGTATTCAGTTTACGGTAAGAAATCTGTCCAAACGGAACGGTGATCGCATCGTCGCCCGGTGCGATATCACAGGGGGAGTTGGTGATGGTGCCAGTAAAGGTAATTTTACCTGAGCCGAACGGGCCTGCTGTTGGTGGATCGACTGCATATACAGAAGCGCCATACATCATACCGGCAGCCGCCATGGCAAGTATTATTTTATTACGCATAGATAATATGTCCTTTGGGTGAATGAGAATTATTTTGCAAAGGCTGAAAACAAATCTGAGGGTATTAATGAAAGCGTTCAGAAAAGATTCGTATGAATAATAAACGCCTGGTGTTAAACGAAGCACCTGAACTTTCCATCGAAAAATATTGATTTCAGCTAATGCCTAATCAGTTGTAAGAAAATTCTTATTCAAATTAAAACAATAAAAATAGATCGATACGATCGATGATTATGATCGTAATTTAAGAATAATCATCAAAGAAATACTTTTTAATGTAATTATAAGCGGATGAATACCTAACAGACAGATATTCGCAGTGGACATGAAATACTTTGTAATATGTTATCGGGAATGTATGTTTTGCTTTTCCATCACACTGGATATTTACAAAACATAATACTAACCATATATAACAATGAAACTACTGGTAGCATAAAAAACTAGATATAACACAAGTAAAAGGCATTTAATTCCAAAACATTAACTTAATAAATCATTATGAACCATCATAAGCGGAAGGGATAAAAAATAATAAATGAAATGATATTCTTCTGTATTTGTGATGAGCATCACAATAGATATGAATGCAGGTACCCTGACATTACTGAACTTCACGGATGAAATTTAAAAACAATGCCGACAGCAAAGAACAAACTGGTAATAGCTGTCAGACATAATGCTGCCTGCTGTAATATATACAGCAGGCTGGGGGATATTAATGCGCGGAATCGTGCTGCACGGGGGCCGTGGGTAATTCCTGAACTGACTGAGAATCCACAATTATGCCATCCTGAGCTGATTTCAGTATCAGACCTGCCTGATAGTATTTTCCTTCGTTCATCAAGGAAAGCGCTGTGGTCACATCCTTACGGGTTTGCTGAAGAGGAATGAGTTCCTGATTTTCAATCATACTGACGCCTGCTAGTTTCAGGGCCTCTATAGTCCCTTTTTTATCTCCTTCTTTCATTTTCTGGTTTGCTTTATTAATAGCATCATTTTTCTGGCCCGCAGGGAGATAATCTTCGGCTACCGTAATCGATGAATTTATCCGAATATAGCGGTCTCCTTCAACTGGGGCTTTTTTATCTGATTTGACATACAGATTCCAGTCAGTGCTGTCATCGTTCAGGAGTTTTTCTGCTTGCGCAGCCAGTTGTTCCGCCTTTTGGGTTCGACCATTAAACAACTCGAATCGCGACATTCCGATATCACGCATGGCCTGCCAGGCCTGTCCGGATATCTTGTCATTATTCAGAGTAACATTATCAGTCATGTTTGTTGCGGCCATAACATTTCCTGAAAACAGGAGAACCATCAGCGCAACGCCTGGCATAATATGGCTTTTCATAATCCATCATCTCCACAAAGTAACATTTTTTATCGGGTTATCCTATTCAGAACCGGTAACCCACGCCAAGATTAAAGCCGTTGCTATTAAGGCTTCCGCTGTTATGGGTAGCATCAAAATCCGCACCCTCATAACCCAGATTTATAGCGACATTACTGACCGGGGTATAAGCCACGCCTGCAGAATAACCATATCCGACCTTACTGTCAGACTCATTTATTCCGTGATCACGCTGATGCAATAATACGGGGCCCACTTGACTATACAGGCTTAACTGGTTATTTATTTTCCATGAAGGGCCTGCAAGCAGGGAGTAATAACGGGTTGTTACACGACCATTACTGCTTTCATCGGAATAGCGCTGGCTTCCATTTAGCCAGGCAAATGAGGTTGTCAGCCCCCAGTCCGGTGACATTTCATAGTTGTTTGCCAGCCGAACCCCACGCAACGTCCCGGCGTGATTAGTATGGGACTGGGCGTATCCAAGTGAAAATGTACTGGCATTATCGTCTGCCCATACCGGACTGGCTGCAGCAGACAGCAGAACAATACCGGCACTTCCGGCTAATAGCATTTTGTTCATCTTCTTCTCTCCGGTTATTTTTACCTGATGCCTTACTGGCATGTATTAAGTTAAAATCTTTCCGTGATAACAAACTATAAATAAATCTTTTAAATTATGAGCGCTGTTACGCCAGCAAATATCTTTGTCTGCGGCTGTCGGGAGGCTATTCACGAAAATATATACAGGCCAGAAACAGTATTTAATAATAAATAAACTGAAAAATAAAAACTGACAAAAATAGAAGTTCACTGATATATACCCAAAATAATTTGAGTTGCTTAAAGGCGGCAAGGGAGTGAGTCCCCAGGAGCATAGATAACTCTGTGACTGGGGTGAGCGACAAATCTGCCGGGAGCAGATTTGAACGTCGCGTGCGACGGCCCGTCAGGGCGAGGCCCATGATGGGCCGAGTAATCCGTAGTCAACACATAAGCCACTTGAAGTATGAAGGGTATATAACGGGAAAGAAGTCATATCGGCCTGGTAAACCAACGTCTGTGACTTAGTTGCAGGAAACGGCTATGGAGAGGGGATGCGGCAGTTATCGGGCAGTAACGGCATTGTTCAGTGAGTATCCAGGAAACAAAAAAAGAAGGGAGCGGTACTCCCTTCGTAAACATGTCAGGATACGACATTTTGGTACTCTTTTATTTATTATCTGGCCGTAAAAGTTATGCTGTTGGCAGGTATCTCCAGTCAACATAAAAAAATACCACCAGCTAAAAATGTGATGCAAACCACCATTAAGCAGGTAACCAAACTGACTGTGCCACTAAATCCGGAAAAGAGTTTGAATCCGGGGATAACATCTGATGCAGAAATTAGCACCAGTCTTCGATTCGGATACCCGGAATGCGTTCAAACTCGCGGAGATTGTTTGTGACGACGACCAGTCCGCGGCTACGGGCATGGCCAGCAATCATCTGGTCATAAGGCCCGACAGGTGTTCCCTTGCGGGCCAGTTCGGCACGGATTTGACCGGTATGTATCGCCAGCCTGAAGGGGCATGTTGGCTTTGACGATCAGGCAAAAAACAACTGCGAATAAAGTCGTATGATGATCTTCACATTTATCATCATCAGCGTTCATATTACTCAACCTGTAATCAACCTCTGGCGTTTTTCTGTATCCATCACAACCATTTCCGGTAAAGGTAAAAAAGGGATTTGAACCTTTCCGGAGATGATAATGAAGGTAAATACATGGACAATTTTGCTTATGTCGGCGCATCTGACGGCCTGTACCGTCCCTGGCACAGAAAAATATCAGACCAGCATGGACAGCGTTACGGCAGAAAAAGTAAGCCGGATTATCCAGTCGGATGTCATTCCTTATAAAGGCGAAAACCATGGAGAAGTTATCAGCCGCGTATCGTCTGCTTTTCTCGGAACACCTTATCAGGCAAATACGCTCATCGGTGGGCCCGGCACACCCGAAGTCCTTGTAGCGAATTTCAACGGCGTGGACTGCTTTACCCTGGCTGATTACGTTGAGGCCCTGGCCCGCAGCGATAATCAGAAATCGTTTCTGCATAATCTTGCCAGGACTCGCTACGCCGCAGGCAAAGTTGCTTATCTCAGCCGCCGGCACTTCTTCTCTGACTGGTTCGCCGCAGTACCGCGTAATGCACGGGATGTAACGCCGTATATCAGCCCTGATTATATCGTTGTTGACAAGCAGCTTAACCATAAACCTGATGGCGGCGAGTACATTCCTGGTCTGGGCATCCATCCTCGTAAAATAAATTATATTCCCGGAAGAGCCATCAACCAGCAGGTCATGAACCACCTAAAAAATGGGGACTATATCGGTGTCTACTCCCCGCTTGACGGGCTGGACGTTTCACATGTGGGTATCGTAGTTCGCCATGATGAACAGGTGTGGTTTCGGAACGCCTCCTCATTGGCCGCAAACAGAAAAGTGGTGGACACACCGTTTATGGAATACATGCATTCCAGACCAGGCATCGTTGTGCTGCGGGCTGAATGATAAAGTCATTACCAGAGTCGCCAGAGCCGTCCGACATAGGCATTGAAACCCTGTTCACTGTGGGGCCGACAGGAAAAATTGCTGTAAATTCGTGGGGTTAGTAAATATTAGAAGATATTTGTCTGGAGCGGGCGAAGGGAATCGAACCCTCGTATAGAGCTTGGGAAGCTCTCGTTCTACCATTGAACTACGCCCGCTTTGAGATGCGTAAGGCATTATAAACCTTACGTTCTGGTTGGCAAGAGACTTACTGGCTGACTGGCGATTAATTCACCGTCAGCACTTCGGTTTACTCCCCTGCGGCGGCAGATAACGCAGCGGATCGATGGCCGTCGCCCGGTAGCGAATCTGGAAGTGTAGCCTTACGGATGCGGCATCCGTGCTGCCCATCGTAGCGATTTTTTGCCCCGCTTTAACGCTTTGCCCATTATTAACCAGCATGGTGTCATTATGAGCGTAAGCCGTAATGTAATCTTCATTGTGCTTAATCATGATGAGATTGCCGTAACCGCGCAGCTGGTTCCCGACATAGACAACTTTACCCGCTCCCGCCGCATAAACAGGCGTTCCGCGCGCGCCCGCAATATCGATGCCCTTATTTCCGCCCTCCGCGGTGGAATAAGGTAAAATCACTTTACCGTTGGCGGGCCATACCCAACAGCGCTGCCCCACCGGCGGCCAGGAGGATTTTGGCACCGAAGATGACGGTCTGACCGCGGCAGTTTTTGTTGCTGTTTTATTGCTGGTTTTGCGTGCTGAACTGCTACTCTTTGCGCTGCCGCGCACTTTAATTCGCTGCCCCACCTCAATAGTATAAGGCGGAGAAATGCCATTCAGCCGGGCCAGTTCTTTCACGCTGGTTCCCGTGGCGCGCGATATACGATACAACGTATCGCCGCGCTTAACGGTATAGACGGAGCCGGAATACGTTCCTGAGCCGGAATTACTGGAACACCCCGCCAGCAGCAGCCCTGTGCATAACAGCACCGCAATACCCAGGCTATTTTTGTTCAGGCGTCCTGCGCTCAAAACCATTCCTCACTCTATTGACAGACGCCTTATGATAGCAGCCAAATGCCGTATGCCCAATCCATTGACGCCGGAAAGGGTCCGCGCGGATGATGATGCCGCGAATATCCGATATGCCAGCATAATATCGACTCACGGCGCAATGGCGCTCGTCTGCGTTCTGTCAGGGCCTGTTTTGGTAATGCCTTTCTTTCTGTTATGCGCTACGCTGATCGTCTGAGTATATGGCCTGGCCATGCTGCCGGGTCATTTTAATTTTCAGGAGCTTTCATGACTGAGGAACATGTCGTTTTATTGGATGAGCAGGATAAGCCTTCCGGCACACTGGAAAAGTATGCGGCTCATACGCTTAATACGCCTTTGCATCTGGCTTTCTCCTGCTGGCTATTTAACGAAGATGGTCAGTTGCTGGTAACACGACGGTCGCTGAGCAAAAAAGCCTGGCCAGGCGTGTGGACGAATTCAGTTTGCGGTCATCCGCAACAAGGCGAAACCACCGAAGAGGCGATCATCCGCCGTTGTCGGTTCGAACTCGGCGTGGAAATTACCGATCTCACCCCCGTCTATCCGCACTTCAGCTATCGGGCGACAGATCCAAACGGTATTGTGGAAAATGAAGTCTGTCCGGTATTTGCCGCGCGGGCAACCAGTGTGTTGCAGGTTAACAGCGAAGAGGTGATGGACTATCAGTGGAGCGAATTTAAAAGCGTATGGAAAAGCCTTCTCACTACGCCGTGGGCATTTAGCCCGTGGATGGTCATGCAAGCGTCAGACGAACAAGCGCGTGAACGACTGCTCAATTACTGCCAGCGTTAAAGATTGCCTGATGGCGCTACGTCTGAACGAAGAGATGCCGGATGGCGGCTAATGCCCCATCCGGCAATTTACATCTTATTTCACCGGACGCATCGCCGGGAACAGAATAACGTCGCGAATTGTGTGGCTGTTAGTAAACAGCATCACCATACGGTCGATACCAATTCCCAGACCCGCTGTCGGCGGTAAACCGTGTTCCAGCGCCGTCACGTAGTCTTCGTCGTAGAACATGGCTTCGTCGTCGCCCGCCGCTTTTGCATTAACCTGATCCAGGAAACGCTGCGCCTGGTCTTCCGCATCGTTCAACTCGCTAAAGCCATTACCGATTTCACGACCGCCGATAAAGAACTCGAAGCGGTCAGTGATTTCCGGGTTCACATCATTACGACGCGCCAGCGGAGACACTTCAGCCGGATATTCGGTGATGAAGGTCGGCTGAATCAGATGCGCTTCAGCGACTTCGTCAAAGATCTCAGTGACGATACGGCCCAGACCCCAGCTCTTCTCGACGTGAATGCCGATGCTTTCAGCAATCGCCTTCGCGGAGTCGAAGTTGTCCAGATCAGCCATATCCGTTTCCGGACGATATTTCTTGATCGCTTCACGCATGGTCAGTTTTTCGAACGGCTTACCGAAGTCAAACACTTCATCACCGTACGGAACCTGGGTGGTGCCCAGAACATCCTGCGCCAGCGTACGGAACAGAGACTCAGTCAATTCGATCAGGTCTTTGTAGTCCGCATACGCCATATAGAGTTCCATCATGGTGAACTCAGGATTATGGCGCACGGAGATGCCTTCGTTACGGAAGTTACGGTTAATTTCGAATACGCGTTCGAAGCCGCCAACCACCAGACGCTTGAGGTACAGTTCCGGTGCGATACGCAGGTACATGTCCAGATCCAGCGCGTTGTGATGGGTGATAAACGGACGGGCAGACGCGCCGCCTGGGATCACCTGCATCATCGGCGTTTCGACTTCCATAAAGCCGCGAGCAACCATAAACTGGCGAATACCGGCCAGGATCTTCGAACGGGTTTTGAAGGTGTTACGGGATTCATCGTTAGAGATGAGATCCAGATAACGCTGGCGATAGCGCGCTTCCTGGTCCTGCAGGCCGTGGAATTTATCCGGCAACGGACGCAGCGCTTTCGTCAGCAGGCGCAGTTCGGTGCAGTGGATAGACAGCTCGCCGGTTTTGGTTTTGAACAGCTTACCTTTCGCGCCGAGGATATCGCCAAGATCCCACTTCTTGAACTGCTCGTTGTAAACGCCTTCCGGCAGATCATCGCGCGCCACATACAGCTGAATGCGGCCGCCTACGTCTTGCAGGGTAACAAAAGAGGCCTTACCCATAATACGGCGAGTCATCATACGGCCCGCGACGGACACTTCAATATTCAGCGCTTCCAGTTCTTCAGCTTCTTTCGCGTCAAACTCTGCGTGCAGTTGGTCTGAGGTACGGTCACGACGGAAATCGTTCGGGAACGGGATACCCTGCTCACGCAGTGCAGCCAGCTTCTCGCGACGTGCCTTCATTTCATTGTTAAGATCGACTACCTCGTCAGCGCCCTGTGCGTTTTGTTCAGACATGTTGATTCCTCATAGCCCTGCTTTCAAACTTGCTTCGATAAATTGATCCAGACTACCGTCCAGTACCGCCTGTGTATTGCGGGTTTCCACCCCAGTACGCAGGTCTTTAATGCGGGAATCGTCCAGGACATAGGAACGAATCTGGCTTCCCCAGCCGATATCGGACTTAGTGTCTTCCATCGCCTGTTTTTCAGCGTTCTTTTTCTGCATCTCCAGTTCATAAAGCTTCGCTTTCATCTGCTTCATGGCCTGGTCTTTGTTTTTGTGCTGCGAACGGTCGTTCTGGCACTGCGTCACAATCCCGGTGGGAATATGGGTGATACGCACTGCGGATTCCGTACGGTTAACGTGCTGACCGCCTGCGCCAGACGCGCGATAGACGTCGATACGCAGATCCGCCGGGTTAATGTCGATATCGATATCGTCGTCCACTTCCGGGTACACAAACGCGGAGCTAAACGAGGTATGACGGCGACCGCCGGAGTCAAACGGGCTTTTACGCACCAGACGATGTACGCCGGTTTCAGTGCGCAGCCAGCCATAGGCATATTCGCCGGAGATTTTGATAGTCGCGGACTTAATGCCGGCGACTTCCCCTTCCGACTCTTCAATGACTTCCGTCTTGAAGCCGCGCGCTTCCGCCCAACGCAGATACATACGCAGCAACATGCTGGCCCAGTCCTGCGCTTCAGTACCACCAGAACCGGCCTGAATATCGAGATAGCAATCGGCGCTATCGTACTCGCCGGAGAACATCCGGCGGAATTCCAACTGCGCTAGTTTCTCTTCCAGCGTATTCAGCTCCGCGACGGCTTCGTTAAACGTCTCTTCGTCGTCAGCTTCTACCGCCAGTTCCAGCAGCCCGGAAACGTCGTCCAGCCCCTGAGTCATTTGATCAAGCGTATCGACGATCGCTTCGAGCGATGAACGCTCTTTTCCTAGCGCCTGCGCGCGCTCAGGTTCGTTCCAGACATCCGGCTGTTCCAGCTCGGCGTTTACTTCTTCCAGACGCTCTTTCTTAGCATCGTAGTCAAAGATACCCCCTAAGAACGTTGGTGCGTTCCGTGAGGTCCTGAATGCGGTTATTCACCGGGTTAATTTCAAACATGGTCTGATTTCTTTTATTTGACTTGTCAAAATGCGGTTATAAGGGCGAAATATTAGCGGATTTCGCCCCTTAATTACAGCGAAAGTGTTGTTAAATCGCCCCGATCATAGCGGCCAAATATCATCGATAATAATCTGTAAACTACGGTTGCCGCGAAACTCGTTAATGTCCAGTTTATAAGCCAGTTCTACCTCCCGCACGCCGTTATCCGGCCAACAGGTCGTATCAATATTAAATGCGATGCCATCCAACAGCGGGCCGCCGCCGATGGGCTCCACCATCACCTTGAGGTGGCGCTCGCCCACCAGACGCTGTTGTAGCAGACGGAAACGACCATCGAATAACGGTTCCGGGAACATTTGCCCCCACGGTCCGGCATCCCGCAACAGTTGCGCCACTTCCATAGACATCTCCGCCGCGCTTAATGGACCATCGGAGATCACTTCGCCTTGCAACAGGGCAGGATCGAGCCATTCCGTTACTAGCTCGCCAAAACGTTGCTGAAACTGCTCGAATTTATGCTCTTCCAGCGACAATCCCGCCGCCATCGCATGACCGCCGAACTTGATCATCAGATCAGGGTAAAGCGTATCCAGCCTTTCCAGCGCATCGCGCATATGCAACCCCTGAATCGAACGGCCTGAGCCTTTTAGCGTGCCGTCGCCCGCAGGCGCAAAGGCGATCACCGGGCGGTGAAAACGCTCTTTAATGCGCGACGCCAGAATTCCGACCACGCCCTGATGCCATTCAGGATGATACATCGCCAGACCGCCCGGAAGCGTTTCACTACTGCGCTCAAGCTTTTCGCACAGGATAAGCGCTTCCGCCTGCATCCCCTGCTCTATTTCTTTGCGCGTCTGGTTAAGCGCATCCAGCTCGCTGGCCAGAACACGCGCTTCGCCGAGGTTGTCGCACAACAGTAACGCCACGCCAACGGACATATCATCCAGCCTGCCGGCGGCATTCAGGCGAGGCCCCAACGCGAAGCCTAAATCACTGGCGGCAAGCTGCTGCGGATCGCGATTCGATATCTCCAGCAACGCTTTAATTCCCGGACGGCATTTCCCGGCACGAATACGACTTAGCCCTTGCCAGGTCAGAATACGGTTGTTAGCGTCCAGCGGCACAACGTCTGCTACCGTTCCCAACGCCACTAAATCCAGCAGCTCCGCCAGATTCGGCGGCGCGATGTTGCGCTCGTCGAACCATCCTTTGTCGCGCAAAAATGTTCGCAACGCCAGCATCAAGTAAAACGCCACGCCGACGCCCGCCAGCGACTTAGACGGGAATTCGCAGTCGCGCAGATTGGGATTAATAATCGCTTCGGCATCCGGCAACGTGTCGCCAGGCAGGTGGTGATCGGTCACGATCACCGGAATCCCCAACGTCTTTGCATGCGCTACGCCGGCGTGGGATGAAATGCCGTTGTCTACGGTGACGATAAGCTGTGCGCCGCGCGCCTTCGCCTGATCGACCACTTCCGGGCTTAAACCGTAGCCATCTTCAAAGCGATTAGGCACCAGATAACTGATGTTGTCACATCCCAACGCACGCATTCCCAATACGCTTAGCGCAGTACTGGTCGCGCCGTCGGCGTCAAAATCGCCAACAACAATAATGCGGGTACCTTCGCGAAAGGCGTTGTAGAGGATCTCCACCGCGTTATCTATGCCGCTAAGCTGTTGCCAGGGCAGCATTCCTTTCACGCTGCGCTCCAGTTCGTGGGCGCTACGAACGCCCCGGCTGGCATATAGACGTCGTAGTAATGGAGGAAGATCGGCGGGGAGTTCCGCCGTCTCATCAGCCTCACGCCGACGAAGTTGTCTCTGTTGTTTCACGCGTATTATTTACCACTGGTCTGTTTTTGATGCTCATCAAGAAACGCTTTCATCTCTTTCGGTCCCTGATAGCCAGGCACCACATAGCCGTTACTCAATACAATGGCTGGCGTACCGCTAACGCCCAACTGCACGCCCAACGCATAATGATCAGCAATATTCACGTCACAGCTTGCCGGTTTCACGCCCTTACCTGCCATGGCGTCATCAAACGCTTTGTTTTTGTCTTTGGCGCACCAGATAGATTTCATATCCTGCTCCGCCTGGCTTTCCAGCCCCTGGCGCGGGAAGGCCAGATAACGTACCGTGATCCCCAGCGCGTTATAATCTTTCATCTCTTCATGTAGCTTATGACAATAGCCGCAGGTGATATCGGTAAAAACAGTAATGACATGTTTCTCATCCGGCGCTTTATAGACGATCATCTCTTTTTCCAGCGCATTTAGCTGGCTCATCAGCAGTTTGTTCGTCACGTTTACCGGATGCGCGCCGCTCACGTCATACATCGGCCCTTGAATAATATGTTTGCCGTCATCAGTGACGTACAGTACGCCGCTGTGAGTGAGGACGGTTTTCATCCCTGCCACTGGCGAGGCCTGAATTTCCGTACTCTGAACGCCCAGCTTAGCCAGCGACTGACGGATAGCCGCATCATCCGCATGGGCCACGCCTGAAAACGCCGCCGCCAGTAAAGTGAACATCATAAAACGCTTTTTCATAAACTATCCTTTCCTGTCAGCACTCATGCCCGCGGATGGTGCTGTTGATGAAGTTGACGCAAACGCTCCGTTGCGACATGCGTATAAATTTGTGTCGTCGAAAGATCGCTATGCCCAAGTAGCATTTGTACAACGCGCAAGTCGGCGCCGTGATTCAGCAAATGCGTGGCGAAAGCGTGACGTAAAACATGCGGCGATAGTTTTTCGCTATCGATTCCAGCCAGTACCGCATAATGTTTAATACGGTGCCAGAAGGTCTGCCGCGTCATCTGCTGCGCACGCTGGCTGGGGAATAATACGTCAATTGATACGCCATTGAGTAACCAGGGACGCCCATGCTCCAGATACGTTTCCAGCCAATATACCGCCTCTTCACCTAACGGCACCAACCGCTCTTTATTGCCTTTACCGATAACCCGCACCACGCCCTGCCGCAGACTGATATCGCTCATTGTCAGCCCCACCAGTTCCGACACGCGCAAACCGGTGGCATACAGCACTTCCAGCATAGCTTTATCGCGCAACTCCAAAGGTTGATCAATAAGCGGTGCCTGCAAGAGCCGTTCAACCTGCGCCTCGCTAAGGTCTTTCGGTAAACGCTGCGGAAGCTTAGGCGAGGCCAACTGCGCGCTCGGATCATCCTCACGATACTTTTCACGGTACAGATGCTGGAAAAAGCGCCGCATAGCGCTTAACAGGCGTGCGGAGCTGGTCGCTTTGTATCCGCCCTCCACCCGTTCAGCCAGCAGCGTTTGTAAATCATCAGCCTGCGCCGTCGCAAGCGTTTTTCCACGATGATGCAACCACGCAACGACCATCGATAAATCGCGACGATACGCGCTTAATGTATTTTCCGCCAGATTTCGTTCCAGCCACAGGGCATCCAGAAACTGCTCAATACGCGCTAAATCCTGTTCCATTCGCGCTCCCTACTTCACGCTTACTTTTGGTGCATTATGCCTCATTGTGCCGTGAATGCAGCGATTCTGTTACACTACCCGCAACGCTATAGCAGAATCGAGATGTAACGTAATGAACATGGGTCTTTTTTACGGTTCCAGCACGTGCTACACCGAGATGGCCGCAGAGAAAATTCGCGATATCCTCGGCCCGGAGCTGGTGACATTACATAACCTCAAGGATGACGCCCCCGCCTTAATGGAGCAGTACGACGTGCTCATTTTAGGCATCCCCACCTGGGATTTTGGCGAAATTCAGGAGGACTGGGAAGCCGTCTGGGAGCAACTGGACGATCTCAATCTGGAAGGCAAAATCGTTGCGCTTTACGGTATGGGCGACCAGCTCGGCTACGGTGAGTGGTTCCTGGATGCGCTGGGTATGTTGCATGACAAACTTGCCCTCAAAGGCGTTAAATTTGTCGGCTACTGGCCCACAGAAGGCTACGAATTTACCAGCAATAAACCGGTCATTGCGGATGGGCAACTGTTTGTCGGCCTGGCGCTGGATGAAACGAACCAGTACGATCTCAGCGATGAGCGTATACAGACCTGGTGTGAACAAATTCTCGGCGAAATGGCCGAACACTACGCCTGAAGCCTTACTCGCTGTATTTCCCTCTCGACGGAACCGCGTTTACGCCGTTCCGTCAGTGTTGGCGCGATATCGGCTGCTGTAACAGTATCCGACGCAACTCACGCCATTCCGCTTCTTCCATGCTATCCGCCGCCAGCCATAAATGCTGATGACGTCCAGACTCTGCGCGTAAACGCAACACCATCCCGCTCTTCAGTAACCAGGGCGGACGCAAGAGCGTCCAGTCCTGCCCCTGCCAGCGTAAGCGCCCGTCCATGAGTAGCTTGATCTCTCCCTGGCAGGTATTAATCCTGCGCTGGCTACGTACACAGTCAAACACGACCAGCGACAGTAGTATCATCCATAACGGGGTATAACTCAGCGGCCAGGGCATCAATAAAATCACCGCGGCAACCAGCCCATGAATGAGCAATGAGATCCACTGAGCGCGCCATGAGACGCGTAAATCAGATTGCCACAGGACCACGTTCCCGATTCCGTGTCTGAATGAGTCGGACCATCTGTTCCAGTTCAGCGTCAGCCGGTTTACCGTGATTCATTAACCAGTTAAATAAATCCGGGTCATCACTCTGCAACAAACGGACAAAAATACGCTTTTCTTCATCACTTAAACTATCGTACTCATGTTCAAAAAACGGCATGATGGAAATATCAAGTTCGCGCATACCGCGACGACATGCCCAGTGAATACGTGCTTTATTGTGAATATCCATGTTCTTCCTGCCTCGCGAAAATGAAGTACCGGGCTATTGTAACGTGTTTTTGGCGTTGTTTTACGGGAATCTCAGTAATCTGGAACGCGATCGCGAAATAAAAGGCTGGGAATCAATATGTTCATCCATTTTGGATACCGCCTCGCAAAACGATCAATCCGCTCTCAATGGGCTATTTAAAGCACTTGCAATGACCGATGGCTCTTTTACCATTAACCATTATTGTTGCAGCTAACCAGGACATTATTTATGGCTTTTATCTCCTTTCCGCCACGTCATCCTTCATCGTCAGCCCGCCTGCCGCTGACGCTGATCGCGCTTGACGACTGGGCGCTGTCGACCATTACCGGCGTAGACAGTGAAAAGTATATTCAGGGCCAGGTCACCGCTGACGTAAGCCAGATGACTGAACAGCAACACCTTCTCGCCGCCCACTGCGATGCTAAAGGTAAGATGTGGAGCACTCTGCGCCTGTTCCGTGAGCGCGACGGTTTCGCCTGGATTGAACGCCGTAGCGTGCGTGAAGCACAATTAACGGAGCTGAAAAAGTACGCCGTATTTTCCAAAGTGGTCATCGCGCCGGATGACGAACGCGTATTGCTTGGCGTGGCAGGTTTTCAGGCCCGCGCGGCGCTGGCTAATGTCTTTAGCGAACTGCCCAATAGCGAAAATCAGGTGGTCAGAGACGGCGCCTCCACGCTGCTATGGTTTGAACATCCTGCGGAACGATTCCTGCTTGTCACCGATGTCGCGACGGCCAACATGTTAACAGAGAAGTTGCATGGCGAAGCCGAACTGAATAACAGCCAACAGTGGCTGGCATTGGATATTGAAGCAGGCATTCCGGTGATTGACGCGGCGAACAGCGGTCAGTTTATCCCCCAGGCGACTAACCTACAGGCGCTGGGCGGCATCAGCTTCAAGAAAGGCTGCTACACCGGACAGGAGATGGTCGCACGGGCAAAATTCCGCGGTGCCAATAAACGCGCGCTTTGGTTGCTGGCGGGCAAAGCCAGCCGGGTACCGGAAGCAGGAGAAGATCTGGAGCTACAGATGGGCGAGAACTGGCGTCGTACCGGCGCTATTCTGGCGGCGACACAGTTGGACGATGGTCAGTTACTGGTTCAGGCCGTCATGAATAACGATTTAGAAGCCGAAAGCGTCTTCCGTGTTCGCGACGATGCCAACACCCTGCATATCGTCCCGCTGCCTTACTCGTTGGAAGAGTGATATCACGTTAAAAGTCGGATAGCCTGATAGCGCAACGCCATCAGGCTCGCACGTGCTGCTCTCGTAGGCCGGATAAGGTACGACAGCGCCGCCATCCGGCACGGGCATCCGGGAATTACGCCTGTCCCACATACAAATAGATGGCCAGGAAGTGGCACACGCTGCCGCCCAGCACAAAGCCATGCCAGATGGCGTGGTTATAAGGTATGCGTTTGCAAACATAGAAAATTACGCCCAGCGAGTAAACGACGCCACCTACCGCCAGCAGCGTCACGCCGCCTATCGCCAGCTTAATCGCCAACTGATAAACCACTATCAGCGACAGCCAGCCCATTGCCAGATACGTAACCAGTGAAAGCACTTTAAATCGGTGCGCAATCGTCAACTTGAAGAGGATACCGAATAGCGCCAGGCTCCAGATCACAATCATTAGTCCGCGCGCCAGCGGCGAATCCAGACCTACCAGCAGAAATGGCGTATAGGTTCCGGCAATGAGCAGATAGATAGCGCAGTGATCAAATTTCTTTAACCAGATTTTTGCCCGCTGATGAGGAATGGCATGATAAAGCGTTGAGGCAAGAAAAAGCAGGATCATGCTCCCGCCATATAAACTGTAGCTGGCGATAGCCGTCATACCCGCATTCGCCTCTACCGCCTGAACCAACAACAGCACCAGGCCGACAATACCAAATACCAATCCAATGCCGTGGCTAATACTGTTGGCGATTTCCTCAGCCAGCGAATATCCCTGCGTCATTAATGGTTTTTGCACCATAACTTACTCCGGAGAAACGTTCATAACGATGAACTGCGCCTCTAGCGTAACTGAGAATGGTTCCAGTGAACACATGTTAGCTAAAATAAATTCGCAAAATTAAATTTTGTTTATTATTCAATAAGTTAATTACAAAAACTCAACTAACACGCGTTCATGTTTATCAAAGGCATTTAAAATCAATCACATAAAATTGCGTCTGGTTGGGATAGATTTCAGCAATGACCCGTTTCAGCTCATCAAGCGACATATTTTCCTGTTGCGCATGTTTTTCGTTCAGCGTATCCAGCGTCACAGTTGACGTTCCTGTCACTTCGATTGTGCAAAAATAGCCATCATCTTCGAACCGCCCCACGCGTAGCACATCGCCTGCTTTAAAGTGGGACTCGGAGGCATCACGAATAGTGATGGTTTTACGCCCTGCCAGAATGTCATTCTGGAAACGTTGAAAGAAAGTAATGTCATTTGGCTGCATGTGGTTATCCCCCTGAATATGGCCCCTTGAAGTGGATGTTACGATCTGAATGTGTTCTTGCCCCGACACGCGAGCACCCTGGAATTTTGCGTACGCTTTACATGTCATTTGGTGCAGAATGAATGATAACAGACTAAATAAATTGAGATTATGCAACAATGAGAAAACTCACCCTGCCAAAAGATTTTTTATGGGGCGGCGCGGTTGCTGCACACCAGGTTGAAGGCGGCTGGAATAAAGGCGGTAAAGGCCCCAGCATCTGCGACGTGCTAACCGGCGGCGCACACGGCGTGCCACGCGAAATTACCCAGAATGTCGTTGCTGGCAAATACTATCCGAACCACGAGGCGGTGGATTTTTACGGACATTACAAAGAAGACATCCGTCTTTTCGCCGAAATGGGGTTCAAATGCTTCCGTACCTCTATTGCCTGGACGCGTATCTTCCCGAATGGCGACGAATCCCAGCCAAACGAGGCCGGTCTGAAATTCTACGACGACATGTTTGATGAATTGCTCAAATACAACATCGAACCGGTCATCACCCTTTCCCACTTTGAAATGCCGTTACATCTGGTCCAGCACTACGGCGGCTGGACCAATCGTAAAGTCGTTGATTTCTTTGTCCGTTTTGCTGAAGTCGTGTTTGAACGCTACAAGCATAAGGTCAAATACTGGATGACCTTCAACGAAATTAACAACCAGCGAAACTGGCGCGCGCCGCTGTTTGGCTACTGCTGTTCCGGCGTGGTGTATACCGAGCATGAGAATCCAGAAGAAACCATGTATCAGGTCTTACATCATCAGTTTGTCGCCAGCGCCCTGGCGGTGAAAGCGGCACGTCGTATTAATCCACAGATGAAAGTTGGCTGTATGCTGGCGATGGTCGCGCTGTATCCCTTCTCCTGCAAACCAGAAGATGTGATGTTTGCTCAGGAATCGATGCGTGAACGCTACGTCTTTACCGATGTACAGCTGCGCGGCTATTACCCGTCCTATGTGTTGAACGAGTGGGAGCGCCGCAGATTTAACATCAAAATAGAAGATGGCGATCTTGAAGTGCTGCGCGAAGGCACCTGCGACTATCTTGGTTTCAGTTATTACATGACCAACGCGGTCAAAGCCGAAGGCGGTAGCGGCGATGCTATTTCCGGTTTTGAAGGCAGCGTACCGAACCCCTATGTTAAAGCCTCTGACTGGGGCTGGCAGATTGACCCGGTGGGCCTGCGTTATTCATTGTGTGAACTGTACGAACGCTATCAAAAGCCGCTGTTTATTGTCGAAAACGGTTTTGGTGCTTACGACAAAGTAGAAGAAGATGGCAGCATCAACGACGACTATCGCATTGACTACCTGCGCGCCCATATTGAAGAGATGAAAAAAGCGGTGACTTACGATGGTGTCGACCTGATGGGCTACACGCCGTGGGGCTGCATCGACTGCGTGTCGTTCACCACCGGGCAGTACAGCAAGCGCTACGGCTTCATCTACGTGAACAAGCACGATGACGGTACGGGCGATATGTCGCGTTCGCGTAAGAAGAGCTTCAACTGGTACAAAGAGGTGATTGCCAGCAACGGCGAGAAGCTTTAACTCCTGCACGTTACCCGCCAGTCGGCGGGTAACACTTTGAACGAGTCTTACCAGGTCTTACCTATTTTAAATTCCCAGCGTACATCTTCCATTTTGGTTGGCGACTTCGCTTCCTGCATTACCGGGAAGAAGGCTCCGGCACCAAACCATAATTTCAGTGAATCGACGGCAATATTAAATGACGGACCAACAACCCATTCGGTAGTTCCAGAATGGTTATTAATTACGCTGCCATTAGACAGTTTTTTCGTTCCAGAGGCATTATTGCTGTAGGCACTTTCCAGACCAAGATCCAGCGGTAAATCGCTAAACATATACCGCACCTGGGTATTCCACTGGAATTCGTTACCTCGTTTCACGTCCTGGTTACCGCGCTCAAATGGTCCCTGATATACAAAACCCATATCCCCTTTAATGTTAGGAGTAAATAATTTTGTTAAAGTGAGTGTTACTCTTCCTCCCCAGGCGCTATTCCCAGGCAAATGATTATCTCCATCTTGCCCGGTGGGTAGTAATAATGCCCCACCTACCGTAACCCAAAACGGATCACCTCTTCGCTGGCTCATTAAAGCATAATTGACCCCCACCGATTGGTCGCCCATTCCCTCTATGTGCTCAGGAGACAGATTGTCTCGTTTGTTATTGATATACGACCCCACAGTTGATAATTCCAGTCTGTCGGTCAAACCGTAACGAATCTTCAATAACCATATCTGGGAGTAAACATCCGGACTTCCGTGCCCCTCGATTTGATGATCTTTATCGCGAAATGAGCTATTCACGGCGGTTAATAACTTTCCTTCCGGCAATACTGAACCACCAGAAATAGCGGTATTAACTGGTGCACCTAATAGATTACTGGGATTATTTTCTCCGTTAGCTGCCATTGCATTCATTAATAGAAAATATGTCATTAATGGCAGAAATATAAATCGTTTCATTATTCCCTCCAGGTATAAAAAACAAAGCGCTAAGTTAATAAATATTTACGTTATTTATGTTTATTTTTAATTTATAATTTAAATTAATAACTTGATGAATTTAATATACGGAAATTTTTGTAACTATATTGAGAGGTAAATAACGATTCCGGAGAGAAACTATTTGTAACTACATGTAAATACACCGTGTTATTTTGATTAAATAACAGCAAGGTAAAAATGATGCACAATGAATCATTAGACTCTAAAAAAGCGGTAATTTAATTCTGGCTAATACACTGATACAAACGCCAGGTTGCCTGACAGGAGCCAACGATTTACTGTAATATATTGAATTAGTAACACTTTGTAGCCTGAATAAGGCACTCACACTGCATCCGACATCAACAAAGCGCACTTTATTAACAAGCTGAAAAGGCGCCGAAGCGCCTTTAGAAGACAGTCGAATCAGTAAATTACTGGTAGTCGCTAATCGGTACGCAGGAGCAGAACAGGTTACGGTCGCCATAAACATCATCCAGACGTTTCACCGTCGGCCAGTATTTGTCTGCCACGCCTGCCGGGAATACGGCAACTTCACGGCTGTACGGATGCGCCCACTCGGCGACCAGTTCGTTCTGAATGTGCGGCGCGTTCACCAGCGGGTTATCTTCCAGCGGCCAGACACCGGCTTTCACCTGGTCAATCTCTGCGCGGATAGCCAGCATCGCATCGATAAAGCGATCCAGCTCGGCCTTACCTTCAGATTCCGTCGGCTCTACCATCAGCGTGCCCGCCACCGGGAACGACATGGTTGGCGCATGGAAACCGTAGTCGATCAGACGCTTGGCAATATCCAGCTCGCTGATGCCGGTTTCTTCTTTCAATGGGCGAATATCAAGAATACATTCGTGCGCCACACAGCCATCGCGACCGGTATACAGTACCGGATAGGCATCTTTCAGACGGCTGGCAATGTAGTTAGCGTTAAGAATCGCGACCTGGCTTGCCTGCTTCAGGCCTTCTGCACCCATCATGCGGATGTACATCCAGCTGATTGGCAGGATAGAGGCACTACCGAACGGCGCCGCAGACACCGCGCCCTGACGGGTTAACATGCCTTCGATTTGCACCACGCTATGACCCGGTACGAACGGTGCCAGATGCGCTTTCACGCCGATCGGTCCCATGCCTGGGCCGCCGCCGCCGTGCGGAATGCAGAAAGTTTTATGCAAATTGAGGTGCGAAACGTCTGCGCCAATAAAGCCCGGTGAGGTGATGCCGACCTGGGCGTTCATGTTCGCGCCGTCAAGGTAAACCTGACCGCCGAACTGGTGCACAACTTCACACACTTCACGGATCGTTTCTTCATAGACGCCGTGGGTGGACGGATAGGTCACCATGATGCAAGAGAGGTTCGCAGCATGTTGTTCTGCTTTTGCTCGCAGATCGTCCAGGTCGATGTTGCCGTTCTTATCACACGCCACAACCACCACCTGCATTCCTGCCATATGTGCAGAAGCAGGGTTAGTGCCGTGAGCAGAGGCCGGAATCAGGCAGATATCGCGATGCCCTTCGTTGCGGCTTTCGTGATAGTGACGAATCGCCAGCAGCCCCGCGTATTCCCCCTGTGCGCCGGAGTTAGGCTGCATACAGACGGCGTCATACCCGGTGAGTTTCACCAGCCAGTCAGAAAGCTGGCTAATCATCTGATGATATCCTTCGGCCTGTTCCGGCGGGCAGAACGGGTGCAGTTCAGCGAATTCCGGCCAGGTGATAGGAATCATCTCGGCGGCGGCGTTCAGCTTCATGGTGCAGGAACCCAGCGGGATCATCGCCTGATTCAGCGCCAGATCTTTACGCTCCAGCGAGTGCATGTAGCGCATCATCTCGGTTTCGCTGTGGTAACGGTTAAATACCGGATGCGTCAGAATCGCATCGTCACGCAGCATACTTTGCTGAATGGAACGGCTATCAAGCGCCACGTCTTTATCCAGTGTTTCAATGTTCAGACCGTGGCTGGCGCCCAGCAAAACATTGAACAACTGCGCCACATTCTCACGGGTGGTGGTTTCATCGAGCGTAATACCAACCGCGTTATGAATATCGCTGCGCAGATTGATCTCCGCCGCTTCCGCACGCGCCAGTACCGCAGCTTTATCAGCCACTTCCACACACAGCGTGTCAAAGTAATGCGCATGACGCAGCTTTAAGCCTTTCTGCTGCAGACCTGCCGCCAGAATATCGGTCAGGCGGTGGATACGATTAGCGATGCGCTTCAGACCGACCGGACCATGATAAACGGCATACAGACTGGCGATGTTAGCCAGCAGTACCTGCGAGGTACAAATATTGGAGTTCGCTTTCTCACGACGGATATGCTGCTCGCGAGTCTGCATCGCCATGCGCAGTGCGGTATTGCCCGCCGCATCTTTTGAGACGCCGATAATACGGCCTGGCATGGAGCGTTTAAATTCGTCTTTAGCGGCAAAGAACGCCGCGTGCGGGCCACCGTACCCCATCGGTACGCCGAAGCGTTGCGCAGAGCCGAAAACAATGTCCGCGCCCTGTTTGCCCGGAGCCGTCAGCAGCACCAGCGCCATAAAATCGGCGGCGACGCTGACCACAACTTTACGGGATTTCAGCTCAGTAATCAGTGCGCTGTAGTCGTGAATTTCACCTGTGGTGCCTACCTGTTGTAACAGCACGCCAAACACATCCTGGTGATCCAGTGCTTTCGCCGCGTCATCTACAATGACGTCAAAGCCAAAGGTTTCGGCACGCGTACGCACGACGTCCAGAGTTTGCGGATGGACATCAGAGGCGACAAAGAAACGGTTGGCATTTTTCAGTTTGCTGACGCGCTTTGCCATCGCCATCGCTTCAGCGGCGGCGGTCGCTTCATCCAGCAGCGAGGCGGAAGCCATGTCCAGCCCCGTCAGGTCCAGCGTCACCTGTTGGAAGTTGAGCAGCGCTTCCAGACGCCCCTGAGAGACTTCCGGCTGATAAGGAGTGTAGGCGGTATACCAGCCTGGATTTTCCAGCATGTTGCGCAGGATAACCGGCGGTAGCTGCACGGCTGTGTAGCCCATGCCAATGTAGGACGTGAAGCGCTTGTTACGCCCGGCGATGGCTTTTAATTCCGCCAGTGCGGCATATTCGGTTGCCGCCTCGCCAACCTGCGGCGGAGTCGCGAGCTGAATGTCTTTCGGCACAATCTGACCTGTCAGCGCGTTTAACGACTCGGCACCAACCGCATTCAGCATCTCTTGCTGCTGCGCGGCGTCCGGTCCGATGTGGCGTTCAATGAAAGCGCCGCGGTTTTCAAGCTGGCTTAACGTCTGTGTCATGGGCGATGGTTCCTGAAACGTGCAGTGAATCGTAGGTGTCTCTAACTCAATTGCCCGGTGGCGCTGACGCTTACCGGGCCTACGCGTGCGAAAACGAATACGCAAAATCATTCGCGTTGCAGTGAGTAGGCCGGATAAGCATTAGCGCCATCCGGCACAACATTATTCGTCTTCTAACAATGCCTCATACGCGGTGGCATCCAGCAGCGATTCAAGTTCGCTTTCATCGCTGGCTTTGATTTTAAAGATCCAGCCACCGGCATACGGTTCGCTGTTCACCAGCTCCGGGGAGTCGCTCAGCGCATCGTTTACCGCCACGATCTCGCCGCTTACCGGCGCATAAATGTCGGACGCCGCTTTTACGGACTCCGCCACGGCGCAGTCGTCGCCCGCGCTTACGGTCGCGCCGACTTCCGGCAGATCAACAAAAACCATATCGCCCAACAGCTCCTGAGCGTGTTCAGTAATGCCAACGGTGTAAGTGCCATCCGCTTCTTTACGCAGCCATTCGTGTTCTTTGCTGTATTTCAGTTCTGCGGGTACGTTGCTCATCAATTAATCTCCAAAAAAGGATGAATCACGCGACGGCTTTGCCGTTACGCACAAAAACAGGTTTAGTCACTTTTACCGGCATTTCACGGTTACGAATTTGTACAATCGCCGTCTCGCCGATGCCCGCCGGAACGCGCGCCAGCGCAATGCTGTAGCCCAACGTTGGGGAAAACGTCCCGCTGGTGATAATGCCTTCTTGCTGATTGCCCTGCGCATCGGTAAAACGCACCGGCAGTTCATTACGCAATACGCCTTTCTCGGTCATCACCAGACCGACAAGCTGCTCATGGCCTTTTTCACGCTGCATCTCCAGCGCCTCACGGCCAATAAAGTCGCGGTCAACAGGTTCCCAGGCGATAGTCCATCCCATATTAGCCGCCAGCGGAGAGATACCTTCATCCATCTCCTGACCGTACAGGTTCATGCCTGCTTCCAGACGCAGCGTGTCGCGCGCGCCAAGACCGCACGGCTTCACGCCCGCCTCCACCAGCGCACGCCAGAAATCCGCCGCTTTTTCATTCGGCATGGCGATTTCATAGCCCGCTTCGCCGGTATAACCGGTGGTGGCGATAAACAAATCACCCGCCTGTACGCCGAAGAACGGCTTCATACCTTCTACTGCATGGCGCTGTTGGTCAGTAAACAGAGTCGCCGCTTTTTCCTGCGCATTCGGCCCCTGTACCGCAATCAGCGACAGGTCGTCACGAACGGTGATGTCGATGGCATAAGGTTCAGCATGTTGGGTAATCCAGGAGAGGTCTTTTTCGCGGGTGGCGGAGTTAACAACGAGACGGAAGAAATCTTCAGTGAAGTAGTAGACGATAAGGTCATCAATCACGCCGCCCGATGCGTTAAGCATACCGGAGTAGAGGGCTTTACCCGTCTTCGTTAGCTTCGCGACGTCGTTTGCCAGCAGATAACGTAGAAACTCTCGTGTACGGCTACCATGAAGATCGACAATGGTCATATGCGATACATCAAACATCCCGGCATCGGTGCGCACAGCGTGGTGTTCATCAAGCTGAGAGCCGTAATGCAGGGGCATCATCCAGCCATGAAAATCGACCATGCGGGCGCCGCATAGCGTGTGTTGTTCGTACAAAGGCGTCTGTTGGGCCATCTTTTCCTCGTTGAATTAGCGGGGGCTAACAACCATTTTCATGGGAAATCTTCGCCACGAAACCTGGCATCGACGCCCTTTTTCCTGCGCCGACGCAAACGTTCTCTTGCTCCTGAACTTACCACCGAACCAGGCGCTAAACCATAAGGCTGAATTTACCATCACATTAGCTTATGACTAAAAAACGCTAAAATCCCATCAGCACAAAAAACCACTATTACGCTAAATACTCGTCATAAAAAGGAAGCTGATACGATTTACCACAACATAAATTAATATTAAATGCGGAAAAAATGTCGAAAATCGCGTTCGCCAAAAATAGTGGCATTAGAAAATATAATGCGAAATAAGCGGTGAAATTAGATTATTTCAAACGAGGAAAGCCCCCCGGCGCGATAGCCGGGAAAGCAAAGTGTGACGGGTTTCAAACTCTTGCTGGCGTGCAGTCAGACGCTTAACGAAGCCATTGCGGAAGGTCGTTTAGCCCCATTGCCTGGCGAAGCAGTTGGGGTTTGACGCCGGGGAGCGTATCCGCCAGTTTCAGTCCGATGTCGCGCAACAATTTTTTTGCCGGGTTTTCGCCGGCAAACAGGTCACGAAAACCTTGCATCCCGGCAAGCATCATCGCCGCGCTATGTTTACGGCTACGCTCATAACGACGAAGATAAAGATGTTGACCAATGTCTTTGCCCTGACGCTGAAGCCGGCGCAGATCGTCCACCAGTTCGGCCGCGTCCATAAAGCCGAGGTTGACGCCTTGCCCTGCCAGCGGATGGATGGTGTGCGCGGCATCGCCGACCAACGCCAGACGATGCGCGGCAAACTGGCGAGCATAGCGGCCCGTCAGCGGAAAAACCTGCCGTTCGCTTTCCAGGCGGCATAAGCCCAGCCGATTATCGAAGGCGATAGTCAACGCCTGGTTAAACGCCTCGTCGCCGCTCTGTTGCATACGCTCCGCATCCTGCGGAGAAAGCGACCAGACAATGGAACACAGATGCGGATCGCTTAACGGCAAAAACGCCAGAATACCTTCACCATGAAACACCTGGCGAGCAACCGCGCCGTGCGGCTCTTCGGTGCGGATAGTCGCTACCAGCGCATGGTGACGGTAGTCCCAGAAAGTTAAGGGAATATCCGCTTTGTTACGCAGCCAGGAGTTGGCGCCATCCGCGGCAATCACCAGACGCGCGGTTAACATCGCGCCGTCTTTTAAAGTCAGGAAGGCGTCGTTTTCCCCCCAGGCGACCTGCTGTAATTCCGCTGGCGCCATTAAGGTGATATCCGCCGCTTGCTGCGCTTTTTGCCACAGTGCATAGTGAATGACGCTGTTTTCAACAATATGCCCCAGATGGCTATATCCCATGCTTGCGTCATCAAACGTAATACGGCCAAAGCTGTCTTTATCCCAGACTTCCATACCGTGGTAGCAACTTGCCCGTCGCGCCACAATGTTTGACCATACGCCAAGACGGGTAAGCAGTTTTTCGCTGGCGGCATTAATCGCCGACACCCGAAGCTGAGGCGGCGCATCGTTCGCCAACGGCTGGGGGACTACGTGATCCAGTACCGCAACGCGCAAACCGCTCCCCTGCAAGCCGCAGGCAACAGCCAGTCCCACCATGCCTCCGCCAACTATTGCTACATCAACACTTTGCACTATTTACTCCTGGAAACCGGAACAATCAAAACCGTAGGCCGGATAAGGCGAAGCTGCCATCCGGCATTTTTACGAACACGATGCCGGATGGCGGCATAAATGCCTTATCCGGCCTACAGATCTGCTTAACGCGCAACCCAACCTAAGGTCCGCTGTGCCAGCGCATCGCGCGCAGGCGGTAATAACTCCATCGCCATTAAACCGATATTGCGCCCAATAACCAGCGGCGCCCAACGATTTGCAAACAGATGGACCAGACCGTTCGTTACGCCAATCGTCGTATCCCGGTCAACCTGACGACGCTGCTGATAGCGCGATAACACGTGCCAGGCGCCAATATCCTCGCCCGCGTCCTGTGCCGCGACCAGCGTTTCCGCCAGGCTCATGACATCGCGCAGACCGAGATTAAACCCTTGTCCGGCGATAGGATGCAACGTCTGCGCCGCATTGCCGACCACGACAGTCCGGTGAGTAAACACTTTTGCCGCCGTAGTAAGGGCAAGCGGATACGCGCTGCGCTTACCGGCCTGAGTAATTCGCCCCAGCCGCCAGCCAAACGCGGCCTGCAACGCATGACAGAACTGCGCGTCGGACCAGCTCAGCACCTCATCGCGCTGGTCGAGCGGGTGACACCAAACCAGCGAACATCGGCCATGCGACATCGGCAACATCGCCAGCGGGCCATTGGGAGTAAAACGTTCAAAGGCGCGTCCCTGATGCGGGATCGCGGTCGCGACATTCGCTATCACCGCTAACTGTTCGTAAGGCTCCTGATGCCAGTCAACGCCGCAGGCTGACGCCAGCGCGGAGTGGGTACCGTTAGCCGCCACCAGCACGCTGCCAGCTATCACATTGCCGTTTTCCAGAGTGACGTTAACCTGCTGTTGGGTACGTGACACGCTGGCTACGCGCTCCGGGCAGTGCAGCGTAACGCCCGGCGCTTTACGCAAGAGCGCAAACAGACGCAGCCCGATATCATGCAGCTCCGCAACGTGACCCAACGCTGCCAGGCTGTAATCCTGCGCGTCGAGAGTCACAAATCCGGCATGACCGCGATCGCTGACGTGTACGGTGTTGATTGCCGTTGCGCAATCGGAAATCGTCTGCCAGACGCCAATTCGCGCCAGTTGCTGGCAAGTGCCCGCCGCCAGCGCAATCGCTCTGGCGTCAAAGCCGGGATGGCCGTCGGCTTCAGGCGCTTTCGCTTCAATCAGGTGTACCGGCAACGTCCCATGACTGAACTGAGAGATGGCCAGCGCCAGCGTCGCGCCTGCCATGCCGCCGCCAACGATAATGACGCTCATTGCTGCCGCGCCGCCGCCATTAATGCCTCAATGTCATCCGCCTTCTTCACAACGCCAGCGGTCAGGTTTTCATTACCGGTTTCGGTAATGACAATGTCATCTTCAATTCGAACGCCAATGCCGCGATACGCTTCCGGCACGTCGGCATCCGGCGCGATATAGAGGCCTGGCTCTACGGTCAGCACCATGCCCGGCTCCAGGATGCGGGAGCGATCCGGCCCATAAACGCCGACATCATGAACATCCAGCCCCAGCCAGTGGCTCAAGCCATGCATAAAGAAAGGACGATGCGCATTTTCGGCAATCAGTTGATCAACCTCTCCTTGCAAAATCCCCAGCTTCACCAGCCCGGTTATCATGATGCGCACGACTTCGCCGGTCACCTCCTGAATAGAGGTGCCAGGACGGAACAGTCGCAGGCTGGTCTCCAGCGATTCCAGAACGATGTCATAAATTTCACGCTGAGCTGGCGTGAATTTCCCGTTCACCGGGAAAGTACGCGTGATGTCGCCCGCGTAACCTTTATATTCACAGCCCGCGTCGATAAGCACTAAATCGCCGTCGCGCATTTCACTTTCGTTTTCAGTGTAATGCAGGATACAGCCATTTTCGCCGCTGCCGACAATGGTGTTATAGGAGGGATAGCGCGCGCCGTGGCGATTAAATTCGTGGTGAATTTCACCCTCCAACTGATACTCAAACATCCCCGGACGGCATTTTTCCATCGCGCGGATATGCGCCAGCGCGCTAATTTCCCCGGCACGGCGCAGGACAGCAATCTCTTCCGGCGATTTGAACAGGCGCATCTCATGGACGATCGGTCGCCAGTCAGTCATGGTGGCCGGCGCGGTCAGATTCTGGCGGGAGCCTTTACGCAGCTTCTCCAGCGCAGCCAGAACAATCTCGTCGGCATACGCATATTCGCCCTGCGCGTGGTACACCACATCCAGACCATTAAGCAACTGAAAGAGTTGCTGGTTGATTTCGCTAAACGCCAGCGCCCGGTCAACACCCAGTTTTTCCGGCGCGGCATCCTGTCCTAAACGGCGACCAAACCAGATTTCCGCCGTCAGGTCGCGAACGCGGTTGAACAAAACGCTGTGGTTGTGGGTGTCATCACTCTTAATCAGTACCAGCACGGCTTCCGGTTCGTTAAAACCGGTGAAATACCAGAAGTCGCTACTCTGGCGATACGGATATTCACTGTCTGCGCTGCGCGTCGCCTCCGGCGCGGCAAAGATCAGCGCGGCGCTGCCGGGCTGCATTTGCGCCAGTAATGCCTGGCGACGGCGTTGGTATTCCTGCTGAGTCATGACATGGCCTCCATTTCGTTTTTTCTTAGTGTAGCGTCGGTTTACGCACTTCCGGCGCGGTCGGCTGTTGGCGCGTGAAAGTGTCATGACATAACAGCGCCGCAACACGGACATATTCGATGATCTCTTCGAGCGACATCTCCAGCTCTTCCTGATCTTCGCTCTCATCATAACCAAGCTGCGCAATATTACGCAGGTCGTCAATCGCTTCACCCGTTTCGCCGGTGACTTTATCAAGTTTAGGCTGCGTTACGCCGAGGCCAAGCAAAAAGTGGTTAACCCACCCGGCTAATGCATCAGCGCGATCGAATACGCTGACATCGTCGCCTTCAGGCAGATAAAGCTGAAAAAGAAAGCCGTCGTCTTCCAGCGCGTCGCTGGTCGCCGCGTGCATTTTGCGCAGCGCCTGAGCAAGCTCATGCCCGAAGGCCAGACCTTCGTTCGTCAGGTCGTGCAACAGCGGCTGCCATGAGCTGTCGTTGTTGCCGCCGCAAATCATCCCGCTGATTAAACCATGCATTTCAGCCGGGGTCAGACCGGCCCCTTGTTGATTCAAAAACCGGTTCATTTCGTTGTAACCAGGCATTTCGTTCTGTATAGACATAAGCATTCGTCATCAAAGGGAGGATATTCATGATATGCTACCACTTTGGACCCTGGTGAACCAGAAAAGGGCTTGTATCTTCACACCAGGGTAGCTATAGTGTCGCCCCTTCGCGGACCTTGGGTCTGGAGACGAAGGCAGCGCAGTCAATCAGCAGGAAGGTGGCATGTCTGCACAACCCGTCGATATCCAAATATTTGGCCGTTCACTGCGAGTGAATTGCCCGCCTGACCAAAGGGATGCGTTGAATCAGGCTGCGGACGATCTGAATCAGCGGTTGCAAGATCTGAAAGTTCGCACTAGAGTCACAAATACTGAGCAGTTGGTTTTCATTGCCGCATTGAATATCAGCTATGAGTTAACTCAGGAAAAAGCGAAGACCCGCGATTACGCGGCGAGCATGGAACAACGTATTCGGATGCTACAACAGACCATCGAACAGGCGTTGCTTGATCAAGGTCGCATAACCGAAAAAACGGGCCAAAACTTTGAATAACACTTTTCGCTTTACTATGGTAAAGTGATTGTGAAAACAGAATTTCTCTGAGATGTTTGCAAGCGGGCCAGTCCCCTGAGCCGATATTTCATACCACAAGAATGTGGCGCTCCGCGGTTGGTGAGCATGCTCGGTTCGTCCGAGAAGCCTTAAAACTGTGACGACACATTCACCTTGAACCAAGGGTTCAAGGGTTACAGCCTGCGGCGGCATCTCGGAGATTCCCCTTCTGACTGGCAACAGCCATGACGCAACTTCCCGAACTCTCTTTATCACGACAAGAAATCCGCCGAATGATTCGGCAACGTCGCCGTGCGCTAACGCCAGAGCAGCAACGCCGCTTTGGTCAACAGGCCGCCGCCCGAATGCTCAGCTTTCCTCCCGTCGTGATGGCGCACACTGTCGCCGTGTTTCTCTCCTTTGATGGCGAACTCGACACCCAGCCGCTGATAGAACAGCTATGGCAAGCGGGCAAGCGCGTCTACCTTCCGGTTCTTCATCCCTTCAGCCCTGGCAACCTCCTGTTCCTGCACTATCATCCGCAGAGTGCGCTGGTGACCAACCGCTTAAAGATCCGGGAGCCACGGCTTGATGTCCGCGACGTATTGCCGCTGGCAAAGCTGGATGTGCTGGTAACGCCGTTAGTGGCGTTTGACGAAGGCGGGCAGCGCCTGGGGATGGGCGGCGGATTTTATGACCGTACGTTGCAAAACTGGCAGCAGCATAAGATTCTACCTGTGGGCTACGCGCATGATTGCCAGTTAGTAGAAAAACTGCCGGTTGAAGAGTGGGATATCCCGCTGCCTGCGGTGGTGACGCCGTCCAAAATTTGGGAGTGGTAGCCGTGTTTTGTCGATTGACAGCGTCGCTTTTTTGACCTAAATTTCTCGGTGAAGGGTGAGGGAGGCGAACCTCCCTCCTGCGTACTCACTGTTAATATGCTGGGCAAGCGATGATTAACAGGATCAGCAGCATGATGACGTATCTCATCATCGTCCCTTTCCTTTTTAGAGCCCCTGCCTCGCCAGGGGCTTTCCCGTTTCAGCGCTATGCTGAGCCCTTATCGTAAATTCCTTTTATTGCTGTACAACACGCAACGCTGCCTTTAATTACCAATTGCGGCAAGGCTCGAAAACAGAATGTATGCGTTACACGAAGAGATGTTGAGGCAGGGAAACCAGAGAAAGGATGGGCAGGTCATCTCCTGCCCCTTTAGAGGAAATTAGTACAGCAGACGGGCGCGAATGGTGCCCGGAATCGCCTTCATCGCCAGCAGCGCTTTCTCCGCCACATCGCCATCGGCTTCTATATCAATTACCACATACCCCATTCGGGCGGAGGTTTGCAGATACTGTGCGGCAATGTTAACGCCCTGCTCGGCAAAGATCTGGTTAAGCGCGGTCAATACGCCCGGGCGGTTTTCGTGGATGTGCATCAGGCGACGACCACCGTGCAGCGGCAGCGACACTTCCGGGAAGTTCACGGCGGAAAGCGTCGAGCCGTTATCCGAGTACTTAATCAGTTTTCCTGCGACTTCCAGACCGATGTTTTCTTGCGCCTCCTGCGTCGAGCCGCCGATATGCGGCGTCAGGATCACGTTATCGAATTCGCACAGCGGAGAGGTAAACGGATCGCTATTAGTGGCCGGTTCCGTCGGGAAGACGTCGATAGCCGCCCCCGCCAGATGTTTCGTCGCCAGCGCGTCGCACAAAGCCGGGATATCCACTACCGTACCGCGCGCGGCGTTAATCAGCAGCGAACCAGGCTTCATCAGGGCTATCTCTTTTGCGCCCATCATGTTTTTGGTGGAGGCGTTTTCAGGTACGTGCAGACTGACCACATCGCTCATATTCAGCAATTCAGACAGGTGCTGCACCTGAGTTGCGTTACCGAGCGGCAGTTTATTTTCAATATCATAGAAATAGACATGCATCCCCAGCGATTCCGCCAGAATGCCCAACTGCGTTCCGATATGGCCGTAGCCGATAATGCCAAGCTTTTTACCACGCGCTTCGAACGATCCCGCCGCCAGTTTATTCCATACGCCGCGGTGCGCTTTGGCGTTCGCTTCCGGCACGCCGCGCAGCAGCAGCAATAGCTCGCCAATCACCAGCTCCGCCACGGAACGGGTATTCGAGAATGGCGCGTTAAAGACCGGAATACCGCGTTTTGCCGCCGCATTTAAATCCACCTGGTTGGTGCCGATGCAAAAACAGCCAATCGCCACTAGCTTCTCTGCGGCGTTAATCACTTCTTCTGTCAGATGAGTACGGGATCGCAGACCGATGAAGTGGGCATCGCGGATGGACGCTTTCAACTGTTCAGCGTCCAGCGCGCCCTTGTGATATTCAATGTTGGTGTAACCTGCCGCACGAAGGCTTTCCAGCGCCTTTTGATGCACCCCTTCAACCAGCAGAAATTTAATTTTATCTTTCTCCAGCGATACCTTTGCCATTTCCCCGATCCTGTCTTTTTTTGCCATCTGATGTTGTGTGTGGATTTGCATCCGTCCTTCAACATATCAAAAAAAATTATCACGGCAATATGAACGTTTGCGCCAGCGTCGTGAAGGAATCGCATACAGCGGGAAATAGCAGATGAAAATACCGGGAATAACTTTTTCTTTGGAGGGATCGGCAGGGCAAACGATTAAACGTGATACATGTCACCAAATTTGCCCTGACCGAATTTTTTACGCGGCAGGAAATACGCCTGGCGGGATCATTTTACGATGGTTTTCACCCCGTCCGGCGTGCCGATCAGTGCGACATCGGCGCCACGGTTGGCGAACAACCCTACGGTCACGACGCCCGGAATCGCGTTAATGGCGTTTTCCAGCGCGATGGGATCAAGGATTTCCATCCCATAAACATCCAGAATCACGTTGCCGTTATCCGTGACCACGTTCTGACGGTACTCCGGACGCCCGCCCAGCTTCACCAGTTGACGAGCGACCGCGCTGCGCGCCATCGGAATCACTTCGACCGGCAACGGGAATTTGCCAAGAATATCCACCTGTTTAGAGGCATCCGCAATACAGATAAATTTCTCCGCCACGGAAGCAATAATTT
This sequence comes from Salmonella sp. NW645, assembly GCF_051703725.1. Taxonomy (NCBI): domain Bacteria; kingdom Pseudomonadati; phylum Pseudomonadota; class Gammaproteobacteria; order Enterobacterales; family Enterobacteriaceae; genus Salmonella; species Salmonella sp. NW645. The sequence goes on from NZ_JAMMKR010000005.1 coordinate 343,861, forward strand.
TCTCACGGGTTAATGCCGCGCCGCCGCCTTTGATCATCTGCATATGACCGTTGATTTCGTCCGCGCCATCGACATAGATACCCAGGCTATCCACTTCGTTGAGATCAAACACATGAATACCGAGGCCTTTGAGTTTTTCAGTCGAGGCGTCCGAGCTGGAGACCGCGCCTTCAATCTGGCCTTTCATTGTGCCCAGCGCATCAATAAAGTGTGCGGCCGTTGAGCCTGTACCAACGCCCACAATGGTGCCGGGCTGTACATACTGAAGTGCCGCCCATCCTACCGCTTTTTTCAGTTCATCCTGCGTCATAGATCGTTTCGCCTGTGGTGTGAAAATACAGCCGCATTATAGAACATTGTCGGGAAAAATCTCCGTGTCCGTACACAGGCTACGGATTTCATCTGTACCGACGGCAAATTTATGTCATAGTGCGGAAAAAAATAACAGGAGCATGACACAACAATGAAACGTCCGGACTACAGAACACTACAGGCGCTGGATGCCGTTATACGTGAACGAGGATTCGAGCGCGCCGCCCAGAAGCTGTGCATCACGCAATCCGCCGTCTCACAGCGCATAAAACAGCTTGAGAATATGTTCGGACAACCTTTATTGGTGCGTACCGTTCCTCCTCGCCCCACGGAGCAAGGGCAAAAATTACTGGCTCTGCTGCGTCAGGTTGAACTGCTGGAAGAAGAGTGGCTGGGCGATGAACAAACCGGCTCTACGCCGCTGCTGCTGTCGCTGGCGGTTAACGCTGACAGTCTGGCGACCTGGCTGCTTCCGGCGCTGGCGCCGGTGCTGGCGGACTCCCCTATCCGTCTCAATTTACAGGTGGAAGATGAAACGCGCACGCAAGAACGTCTGCGTCGCGGCGAGGTGGTGGGCGCGGTGAGTATTCAGCATCAGGCGCTGCCCAGTTGCCTGGTAGACAAACTGGGCGCGCTCGACTATCTGTTTGTCGCGTCAAAGCCGTTTGCCGAGCGCTATTTCCCCAATGGCGTTACCCGGTCGTCGCTGCTGAAAGCGCCCGCCGTCGCGTTCGACCATCTGGATGATATGCATCAGGCCTTTTTGCAACAGAATTTCGATCTACCACCCGGCAGCGTGCCGTGCCATATCGTTAATTCATCCGAAGCGTTTGTACAGCTTGCGCGTCAGGGCACGACCTGCTGCATGATCCCTCACCTGCAGATTGAGAAAGAGCTGGAAAGCGGCGAGTTGATCAACTTAACGCCTGGTTTGCTACAACGCCGGATGCTTTACTGGCACCGCTTTGCCCCGGAAAGCCGGATGATGCGCAAAGTGACCGACGCGCTACTGGAGTACGGGCACAAGGTGCTGCGTCAGGATTAGCCTCTCAATGAATGCCGGATGGCGGCGTGAACGTCTTATCCGGCCTGCATGACCCATTATTCCCCCGTCGCTTCTTTGAAATTCATCACAAAATCATTGCGTTCAGGCGGCAAAAAACGAGAACACCGGGAGAAAACGCGGCCTGGAAGCGCCCAGGCCGGGCGAGATTACTGCGTGCTGGCGGCCGTTGTCGACGTCTGCCCTGTTCCAGGTTCAAGCTGGAATACCACATCGACCTGATCGTCGAACTGAATAGTCGGCTGCTCGTAAGTTTCCTGCGCGGATACCGGCGCAGCATCTGCGGCTTTCATCATTCGCACCACCGGACTCGGCTGATAATTAGAGACATGGTAACGAACGCTGTAAACCGGCCCCAATTTGCTGTTAAAACCGGCTGCCAGCGCTTGCGCCTGATGAATCGCGTCATCAATGGCGGCTTTGCGGGCCTTGTCTTTATAGGCGTCCGGTTGCGCCACGCCCAGCGATACCGAACGAATCTCGTTCAGACCCGCCTTCAGCGCGCCGTCCAGCAGAGAATTAAGTTTATCTAACTGACGCAGCGTCACTTCAACGGTTCGCACCGCGCGATACCCTTTCAGAATGCTTTTACCGTTTTGGTAATCATAATCCGGCTGCGTGCGCAGATTCGCCGCGCTAATGTCTTTTTTCGCAATCTGATTTTGCTCAAGGAAGGAAAGATATTGCGCCACGCGCTCATCGGCCTGCTTCTTCGCCGTCGCCGCATCCTTCGCCGCGACGTTCACTTCAATCGCTAAGGTGGCGATATCAGGCACAGCATCGACGCTTGCCGTACCGGAAGTCACGATGTGCGGGCCTTCCGGCAATTCGCTTGCCTGCGCCGACATTGCACTTAAACCCACTAATGCCGCCAGGGCCATCACTTTGAACTTCACAGTCTCTCCTCCATATTGCAGTCATTGCCCTGATATACAGGGCGCATGCAGGCAAGCTTAGCGGATATCGGCCTGTTGTCCATCAGACAACGCTTAGTTGAAAAGCGCGTGCATATGCGCGACGCCTTCCCGCGCCAGTTGGAAGGCGATAAGCCACATCACCACCCCAACCAGAATGTTGATAATGCGTTGAGCTTTCGCCGTACGCAGTCGAGGCGCAAGCCAGGCCGCCAGTAGCGCTAACCCAAAAAACCATAAGAACGACGCGCTAATCGTGCCGAGAGCAAACCAGCGCTTTGGCTCCATAGCCAGTTGCCCGCCGAGACTGCCCAACACGACAAACGTATCCAGATAAACGTGCGGATTCAGCCACGTTACCGCCAGCATCGTAGCAATAATTTTCCAGCGCCCCTGCTTCATAACCTCGGCGCTGGCCAGCTCCAGATTACTGCTCATTGCCGTTTTCAGCGCGCCAAAACCGTACCATAACAAGAACGCGACCCCGCCCCATGTGACCAGCGCCAGCAGCCACGGCGACTGCATCAGCAACGCGCTGCCGCCAAAAATACCGGCGCTGATCAGGACTAAATCACTTAACGCGCAAAGCAGCGCTATCATGAGGTGGTACTGGCGACGAATTCCCTGATTCATCACAAACGCATTTTGCGGGCCAAGCGGAAGGATCATGGCGGCGCCAAGGGCAAGCCCTTGAAAATAATAAGATATCACGTTAACTACCCTGAGCTGTTTTTCTTAAAGGCAGACTATAGCGCGGGAATATTATTAGCGGAAATTGATAATTTTAATCACTAATAAGAAAAGCTAATGAAGAGACTGAATAACGGATGGCGGCTACGCTTATCCGCTCAATAACCAGAGAATACTGGAGGCGGATAAGCGCAGCGCCGGCAGGCAGCGCGGGAGAAAAATTACTCCGCGACGTTATCTTTCACACGTTTAAAATTGACGTCCATCTGCGGGTACGGGAAGCTAATACCAGCGGCGTCGAATTCACGTTTAATACGTTCCAGCACGTCCCAGTAGACATTTTGCAGGTCGCTGCTTTTACTCCAGACACGCACCACAAAATTAATTGATGAGGCGCCCAGCTCATTCAAACGTACCGTCATTTCGCGATCTTTTAAAATACGATCGTCGGACTCGATAATCGTGGTTAGCAGCTGTTTCACCTGATCGATATCCGAATCGTAGGCCACCCCAATAATGAATTCGTTACGGCGAACCGGCTCACGAGAATAGTTGATGATATTTCCCGCGATAATTTTGCCATTCGGAATCACAATAATTTTGCCGTCTACCGCGCGCATTGTCGTGGAAAAGATTTGCACGTTCAGTACCGTACCTGCAACGCCGCCCAAATCGACATACTCACCGGCGCGGAACGGACGGAACATAACCAGCAATACCCCAGCCGCAAGGTTAGAGAGTGATCCCTGTAATGCCAGGCCAACGGCTAAACCGGCGGCGCCCAGTACGGCAATAACCGAGGCGGTTTGAACCCCCACGCGACCCAGAGCCGCAATCAGCGTAAAAGCGATAACCCCATAGCGCACCAGCGCAGAAAGAAAGTCGGCCACTGTCGCATCAATATGACGCGCACGCATCAGACGATTTACCGTATTGGAGATCACGCGCGCTACAATCAAGCCGATGATGATAATAGCGATAGCCGCAACAATATTCACAGCATAGCTGAGCAATAACGCCTGGTTGCGTACCAGCCAGGTGCCCGCACCATTTATGCTGTCGACAACATTCAAATCTTCCATTCAATATTCCTTGGTCATAGCAAAACAAGCAAATGAGATCATTCTCACGAAAAGAACTTTTTAAAGGTAAACAAAAACAGAGGAATATGCCATTTTTCGGCATCATCCCAAAAAAGGCAGGTACACTGTGAGTTGGCCGGATGAAAGCGTTAACGCCGCTCTCCGGAAATAACGATAAAAAAATGGCTTCCCGAGGGAAGCCATTTTAATCAACAGACTACATTACAGAACGTCAATCGCGTTCAGTTCTTTAAATGCTTTTTCCAGACGAGCGATCATCGAAGTCTGGCCAGCACGCAGCCATACGCGCGGGTCATAGTATTTCTTGTTCGGCTGATCTTCGCCTTTCGGGTTGCCCAGCTGGCCTTGCAGATACGCTTCGTTTTCTTTGTAGTAGTTCAGAACACCTTCCCAGGTTGCCCATTGGGTATCGGTATCGATGTTCATTTTCACTACGCCGTAGCTTACGGAGTCTTTGATTTCCTGAGCAGTAGAACCGGAACCGCCGTGGAAAACGAAGTTCAGGCTGTTGTGCGGCAGGTTGTGTTTCTTAGAAACATACTCCTGAGAATCACGCAGAATGGTCGGGGTCAGAACCACGTTACCCGGCTTGTAAACGCCGTGTACGTTACCGAAGGAAGCGGCAATGGTGAAACGCGGGCTGATTTTGCTCAGCTCAGTGTACGCGTAATCAACATCTTCCGGCTGGGTGTACAGGGCAGAAGCGTCCATGTGGCTGTTGTCCACGCCGTCTTCTTCGCCACCGGTGCAACCCAGTTCGATTTCCAGAGTCATGCCAATTTTGGACATGCGTGCCAGGTATTTGGAGCAGATTTCGATGTTTTCGTGCAGAGACTCTTCAGACAGGTCAATCATGTGAGAAGAGAACAGCGGTTTACCGGTAGCCGCGAAGTGTTTTTCACCCGCGTCCAGCAGACCGTCGATCCACGGCAGCAGTTTCTTGGCGCAGTGGTCAGTGTGCAGGATAACCGGAACGCCATAATGTTCAGCCATCTGATGAACGTGATGCGCGCCAGAGATAGCGCCCAGGATTGCCGCGCCCTGAGGTACGTCAGTTTTCACGCCTTTACCCGCGATGAAGGACGCGCCGCCGTTGGAGAACTGAACGATGACCGGTGCTTTAACTTTTGCAGCGGTTTCCAGAACAGCGTTGATGGAATCAGTGCCCACGCAGTTAACTGCCGGCAGAGCAAAATTGTTTTCTTTTGCTACCTGGAACACTTTCTGTACGTCATCACCAGTGATCACGCCTGGTTTTACGAAATCAAAAATTTTAGACATGTTTCGTTGTCCTGTATCGTCGGGCTTTGGGAAAAAACACGGGCCGCCCTGAATGTCAGATCGGCGATAAATCAACGGGCAGGAATCCCTGCCCGTAACGATTACTTCTTAGCGCGCTCTTCGAGCATCGCTACGGCTGGCAGAACTTTACCTTCCACGAATTCGAGGAATGCGCCGCCGCCAGTAGAAATGTAGGAAATTTTGTCAGCAATGCCGAACAGGTCGATTGCCGCCAGGGTGTCGCCGCCGCCAGCGATGGAAAACGCTTCGCTATCAGCGATGGCATTCGCCACGATTTCAGTCCCTTTACGGAAGTTCGGGAACTCAAACACACCAACCGGGCCGTTCCACAGAATGGTTTTGGCATTCTTGAGGATTTCAGCCAGCTGCTGAGCGGAAGCATCGCCGATATCCAGGATCTGCTCGTCTTCTTTCACGTCGTTAACGGATTTCAGAGTCGCCGGTGCGGTTTCGGAGAACTCGGTGGCAACGCGAACATCGGTCGGAACCGGGATATCGCAAGTGGTCAGCAGACGTTTTGCTTCGTCAACCAGGTCAGCTTCGTACAGGGATTTACCGACACTGTGGCCCTGAGCGGCAACGAAGGTGTTGGCAATACCGCCGCCGACAATCAGCTGGTCAGCGATTTTAGACAGGGAATCCAGAACGGTCAGTTTGGTAGATACTTTAGAACCACCAACGATAGCCACCATCGGACGAGCCGGTTCTTTCAGCGCTTTACCCAGCGCATCCAGTTCAGCGGCCAGCAGCGGGCCTGCGCACGCGACGTCAGCAAATTTGCCGATACCGTGGGTAGAAGCCTGCGCGCGGTGCGCAGTACCAAAGGCGTCCATCACGAATACGTCACACAGGGCGGCATATTTTTTAGACAGCGCTTCGTCGTCTTTCTTTTCGCCTTTGTTAAAGCGAACGTTTTCCAGAACCACCAGCTCACCTTCGGCCACGTCAACGCCGTCCAGGTAATCTTTGACCAGGCGAACCGGGTTAGACAGTTTGTCTTTCAGGTAGTTAACAACCGGCAGCAGAGAGAATTCTTCGTTGTACTCGCCTTCGGTAGGACGACCCAGGTGGGAAGTTACCATCACTTTCGCGCCCTGTTTCAGAGCCAGTTCGATGGTCGGCAGAGAGGCGCGGATACGCGCGTCGCTGGTCACTTTCCCTTCTTTAACAGGTACGTTCAGATCCGCACGGATAAAAACGCGTTTCCCGGCCAGATCCAGATCGGTCATCTTAATTACAGACATGGTGAATCCTCTCAATGATGCTTAAAGTTTTGTCGACGCTGACGCGTCGAGCCTGAAACCAACTGCGGCCATCGCTAACGTGGTGTCGAGCATCCGGTTAGCAAAGCCCCATTCATTATCGCACCAGACCAGCGTCTTGATCAGGTGGGCGCCACTGACCCGGGTTTGCGTGCCATCAACAATGGCGCTGTGCGGGTCGTGGTTAAAATCTATCGAGACCAACGGTGATTCCGTATAGTCAACTATACCATGAAATGCACCTTGTGCTGCTTTTTGCAGCAACTGGTTGACTTCACTGGCTTTTACTGGTTTTTTCACCGTTACGCTTAAATCGATCGCCGTCACATTAATGGTTGGAACGCGCACGGCAATTGCCTCAAAACGATCGTTAAACTGCGGGAATATACGCGTAATGCCTGCCGCCAGTTTTGTATCTACCGGGATAATCGACTGGCTGGCCGCGCGCGTGCGCCGTAGATCGGAGTGATACGCGTCGATCACCTGCTGATCGTTCATCGCGGAGTGGATCGTCGTGACGGTACCAGACTCGATGCCGTAAGCATCATCCAACAATTTAATGACGGGAATTATGCAATTCGTGGTACAGGACGCGTTTGAGACAATACGATGTTCCGCACGCAGTTGGTTCTGGTTCACGCCAAAAACGACGGTGGCGTCAAGATCGTTGCTGCCCGGATGAGAAAAGAGCACTTTCTTCGCGCCAGCGGCAATATGCGCCTCGCCATGCTCCCGGTTGCCATATACGCCCGTACAATCCAACACGACATCCACGCCCAGTTCGCGCCACGGCAGATCCGCCAGCGTTCGTTCATGCAGAATACGAATGACATCGTCGCCGACAAAAAGCTGCTCGCGCTCGTGGCGAACCTCCCATGCAAAACGCCCGTGGCTGGTATCGTATTTCAACAAATGCGCCATGCCTGCGGCATCCGCCAGCTCGTTGATGGCCACCACGGTAATTTCCGCCCGACGTCCGGATTCATACAAAGCACGAACCACGTTACGCCCGATGCGACCAAAGCCATTAATCGCTATGCGTACGGTCATAGGTCTCCTGCAAGGCTATCCCGATTCAGATGAGGCTGACAGAGTAATGCAGCTCATCGTCGAGTAAAACCTCACCTGTCGCAAACTGCGACTGATTGGTTAATTGTCGAACATTTAATTAACTGAAACGCTTCAGCTAGAATAAGCGAAACGGGGAATAAAAGGAATGTTTGTCCAGTCGAAGAAGACAGTTATCTGACCTGCATCACATTTCATGGCCGCTTACGCTGCAATTTATTCCATATTTAAGAATCACCAGTACATCCGTCAGATCTTTTCATCGCCGCGTCACAAATACTGATTTATATCAGAAAGCGCTGCCGCCAGCGTCTATATTATCAGCGCCACGTCCGAGTCTCGGAGTCCTGTAACGATGACTGTATCTCACCACAATGCCTCTACAGCGCGCTTTTACGCGCTTCGTCTGCTTCCCGGCCAGGAAGTGTTTTCCCAATTACACGCCTTTGTGCAACAGAACCAATTACATGCCGCCTGGATTGCAGGGTGTACCGGCAGTCTGGCCGATGTTGCGCTGCGTTATGCCGGGCAAGAGGCGACCACATCGCTCACCGGCACGTTTGAAGTTATCTCGCTAAACGGCACGCTTGAATTGACCGGCGAGCATCTACATCTCGCGGTATCAGATCCCTACGGAGCCATGCTCGGCGGCCATATGATGCCAGGGTGTACCGTGCGTACCACGCTGGAACTGGTTATCGGCGAACTACCAGCGCTGACGTTCAGCCGTCAACCGTGCGCCATTTCCGGTTATGACGAACTGCATATTTCTTCCCGTTAATTGACGACTCTTTAAGAGGTACTTTATGGCGCGTCGCCCGTTTTCCAGCCAGTCTCTGGTGCTGATTGTCATCGCTATTGCCATCAATATGATTGGCGGACAGCTTATTAGCATGTTGAAGCTGCCTATTTTTCTCGACTCGATCGGCACCTTAATTAGTGCGGTGCTGTTAGGGCCGTTCATCGGCATGTTGACTGGGCTTCTGACCAACTTGCTGTGGGGGCTTCTTACCGACCCTATCGCTGCCGCGTTTGCCCCGGTAGCGATGGTTATCGGTCTGGTCGCCGGGTGGCTGGCGCGCGCAGGCTGGTTTCGTACCCTGCCCAAAGTGGTCGTCAGCGGGGTCGTCATTACGTTAGCGGTGACGCTGGTCGCCGTACCGCTTCGTACCGCGCTTTTTGGCGGCGTTACCGGTAGCGGCGCTGATTTATTCGTCGCCTGGATGCATTCAATGGGCCAAAACCTGGTAGAGTCGGTCGCGATTACCGTCATAGGCGCTAATCTGGTCGATAAAATTCTGACGGCGATCATCGTTTGGGTGCTGCTGCGTCAGCTACCGTTACGTACGACACGGCATTTTCCTGCGATGTCAGCCGTACGCTAAATGCATCCGTTTACCTCGTTAACCTTATGGGCGCTGGCGGCCTGCACCACGCTGCTACTCCCTGCGCAAACCGTGCTCCCGGTTTATAGCGCGGCGGCCTTCCTCTGTCTGCTGGCGCTGAAATCAACGCGGCGGCGGGCGAAGTATGTCGCCTGGCTGATGCTGTCTTTAGGGTTTGGGCTATGGCTGGTACATGGCGGTTGGCTAACGGAATGGATAAGCGGGCAGCCTCGCGATCCGCAACGCTGGATATATGCCGTTACGCTATGGCTACGCCTGCTGGCGATCGTGTCGACGTCGCAGCTATGGATGCAGTATGTGCCGGTTCAGCGGCTTATTCGCGCCCTGTTCGCTTCACGTCTGCCCCCCGGCATCGCTTACCTGTTCGCTGGCCCGCTGCTGGTCGTCGAACAGCTCAAACGACAACTGACGATCGTTTATGAAGCCCAGCGCGCGCGCGGCGTACCGCTGGATGAAGGCTGGTATCAGCGGCTACGGGCGATGCCAGCGCTGATCGTGCCGCTTACGCAAAATGCGCTTAACGATCTGACAATACGCGGCGCGGCGTTGGATATGCGGGGGTTTCGGCTGCATCGAGCCCGAACCACGCTGTGGGCGCCGAAAGATAGCGTGTTACAACGGGTTGCGCGGTATGGCATGGTACTGCTAATACTGGCGGAAGCGGGAGTATGGATATGGTTACGTTAGAGCAGTTTCGTTATCTTCCGTCCGATGCGACACGCCCGCCGGCATGTTTTGATTTCCACTATTCAACACCCGGAATAGTGGCGATAGTCGGCGATAACGGCAGCGGAAAAAGTACGCTGGCGCAACTGATGGCTGGCTGGTATCCGGATTATCTTCCCGGCGATATTGACGGCACAGGCTTACTGCTTGGCGTCCCTATCGGGCGGCTCCCGCTGGTAGAACAGTCGCCCACCATCCAGTTGGTGCAGCAATCGCCATATTTACAGCTTTCCGGCTGTACCTTTAGCGTAGAGGAAGAGGTGGCGTTTGGCCCGGAGAATCTCGGCCTCCATGAAGCGGAAATTCTACGGCGCATTGACGAGGCGCTGACCCTGACAAACTGCCAGTCGTTACGCCATCGCCATCCCGGCACGCTCTCCGGCGGCGAAACGCAGCGGGTAGTGATTGCCAGCGCGCTTGCCATGCAGCCCAGGCTATTAGTTCTTGATGAAGCCTTCAGTCGGCTGACGTCAGCGGCCACCGGGGCGCTGCTGGAACGGTTACAACAGTGGGCGCTGGAACGTCATTCTCTCATTGTGCTTTTTGAGCGTAATCATTTTCCTTTTCTGACGCGATGCCAGCGGGTATGGCAATTGCGTGACGGAGCGCTAACCCCATTATGTTGACGTTAAATCAGGTCGCTTATCGCTGGCCGAATGCCGCAGCTGACTGTCTGCACGCTATCTCGCTTGAACTTCAGGACGGCGAATGGCTGGCGTTGACCGGCGATAACGGCGCGGGAAAATCAACGCTGTTACGGATTATGTCCGGCCTGCTTTCCCCCACTTCCGGCTCGGTAACGCTTAATGGAGAGCCGATTTCGCAGCTTAAAAATCGTCAACGCGCCGCCGCTATCGGCGTACTCTTTCAGGAAGCGGAAAACCAGATTTTCCACAGCAATGTCGCGCAAGAGGTCGCTTTTGGGCTGAAACTACAACGCTTATCGGCGGAGGAAATTTCACGGCGCACGCAGGCCGCGCTGCGGTTATGTCAGCTAACGGACGTCGCCGAGGCGCACCCGCTTGATCTGCACGCCGCGCAGCGCCGGATGGTGGCGGTCGCCAGTCTGGAGGCGATGGCGCCGACTGTGCTATTGCTGGATGAACCCAGCCGGGATTTTGACGCCCACTGGCTAACCGTATTTGAACACTGGCTGGCGACATGCCGGGCACGGGGAACCAGCGTCGTGGCGATTAGCCATGACGCTGCGTTTACCCGGCGTCATTTTTCACGGGTGGTACGGCTGCATAATGGCGCGATAACGCCGCGTAACATCATTAAGGACACGCCATCCGATATTCGCCCGTAGAGGTCATTTCCAGCATGAGATCGGCTGGCAGGCTACTTTCCAGCACCCGGCGCACATTTGGGCCGTCGGTGCGTTCATAAAAGGTTTCCGCCTCCGCCTGTGATAATCCTCCCGCCAGTTTACGTCCAATCAACCGGGCGCGTAAGGTTTCCGCCGGGGCGCGAATAAATAATGAGAAATCGCAAAACTCCGCTAACGCGCGCCATCTGTCGTCATCCCGCAGGAGCCAGTTTCCTTCCACAATCACGATCGGCGCCGTGACCACAACAGCGTGTTCCACCGGGTCGTGCCGCTGTCGGTCGTACTGCGGCCAGGTCGCTTCGCCAGCCCGCACCAGACGCAGATTTTCCGCCAGCTTATCAACGTCAAAGGTTTCCGGCGCGCCTTTACAGGCACGTAAATGATGCGCCTCCAGCCAGCGGTTATAGTAATGAAAGCCATCCATGGGAAGCGTTTGAATTTCCGGCAGGCCAGCATCCTGACGAGAGAGATATTCCCAGAAGGTGGTCAGCGTGGATTTGCCTGTGCCGGGCGGCGCGCTAAGAAAAACGATGGTACGGCGCTCAGGTTTAGCGGCATGTACTTTAGCCAGTTGTTGCAGTAAGGGCTTGTGAACCTTCTCTATTTCATCATCATGATAATGTGCTTCAACGTGCAGCCCATTAACCGTTAATGCGATTTTCACGGCGTTAATTCCTTTAAAATTGTCGTTACCGCCAGCGCCATCGCCGTTTTGACCATACCGGTAAAACGCACCTCAGACCACGCGGCGAAGTCGGCAAACTTCATCGACTCCAGCGCGCCATATAAGGGCGCATTACGGGTAATACAGTTAACGTTACTGATGAAGTCCCAGGTAATGTCGTCGGCAAAACCGGGAATCGCGTCCTGTTCATGCAGGTACTGATAAAACTGAGAAAAATGGGTGATGTCAGCGTAGAGCCATTTATCCATTTTCCCCAGCGCATAAATCAGACGTAATGCAACGTCGATATCGTCAAGCGGCCCGCTTTGAGCGAGTAACGGCTTCACTGCATATTCCACAATTTCTTCATCATTATCGACAAACAGCGACGGCAGAAAGCGCTTAATGCCCTGGAGCAAAATGTTATGTGCCGTCGTCATAAACGAAAGTAAATTATTTTGAGCATCCAGTTGCTCAAGCACATCGTCTTCTGTCAGCGTCGTCATTTGTGTCCCGATATACTCATCGTCTTTCAAGCTACAGGTGGGCGTGGACTTGCCACCGTCCTTCATCCTGAAAAGCCCAGAGTATATACCCTAAATAATTCGAGTTGCAGACAAGCGGCAAGAGAGAGAACCACCAGGAGCTTACATGAGTAAGTGACTGGTGTGAACGCGCGTCGCCAACGTACTTGCAACGTGAAGAATGACGGGGATAAGTCACCATGAATGCAGAGAGTCTATAATATTACACGTTCGATCTGCGCTACCGATCAGTAAAAGTAAAGTTTGCGTGCGCACACCGTTCGCAACCCGTTGGATCCCGTTAACCAGATCGCCGCCCGTAACGCCCGTCGCGCTAAAGAGAATGTCGTTACCGGCAGCCAGCTCGTCAAGGGTGTAGACACGGTTAACCGCAACGCCCATTTCTTCGCAGCGTTGACGCTCCTGTTGCGCCACCAGGCGGTTGTCAGCGTTGTCCCCTTTCGCTTCACAAAAGTCGAGTAGCTCCGCCTGCATATCACCGCCCAGCGCTTTTACCGCACAGGCGGAAATTACGCCTTCAGGCGCGCCGCCAATGGTATACATCAGATCATAAGGGTTATCCTGCAAACAGGTCAGGACGCTGGCCGCCACATCACCATCGGGGAGAGCGAATACCTTAACCCCAAGTTGCGTCGCCTGTGTAATGGCCGGTTTCAGCCGCGGTTTATCTAACGTGACCATACGCAGATCCTCCAGCGGCTTATTTAGCGCCCTGGCGACATTTCGCAGGTTATCGGTTAACGATAACGCCAGATTGATCACGCCTTTCGCCTGCCGATTTACAACCAGCTTTTTCATATACATATCGGGCGCATGTAACAAGCTGCCCCGGGGCGCAAACGCCATGACGGCCAGCGCATTACTTTGTCCCATGGCGACCATTCGGGTGCCTTCTATAGGATCGACGGCGATATCCACCTCCGGCCCCTCGCCGTTACCCACCTCCTCGCCAATCCATAACATGGGTGCATGATCGATCTCCCCCTCGCCGATGACGATCCGCCCACGGATGGCGATATCATTCAATGCCTGTCGCATCGCGGTAACAGCCAGCCCATCAATTCTGTTCTTATCGCCGCATCCCGTTTGCGGCCAGGCAGCCAGTGCTGCCTGCTCCGTAATGCGAAATAGCGGCCATGCCAGAGACATCATGCCGCCTCCCCGATATCCACGCCAAATTGCGCCAGCAGGTATCTTTCCGCTTTTTCGTTCCAGATGCCGTGCGTCTCTTCAACCAGACGCGCCAGCTCCCTGAACAACGGATCCGTTTTTCCTTTTTCGGCGAAATCAGTAATCGCCGTCAGCGGCATGGTGACGCCGTTATAGATAAGCTTCTTACCGCCGGGAATATCCGGCAGGTTGAGTACGGTGTCCGGTACTGCATCCAGCCCACCAATATGCGTCACCATGAATGAAGGCTGAAGCTGTCCTGTTGCGCTTAACGTAATAGCCTCTTTCATATCCTCTGTGGAGCCGCCAGATGTCCCTACGACATGGGTACTGTTGTAATGCACATTGTAGAAATTAAACGGTACCTTGAACTGGCTATCTGTCGGCCCGGCAAAGAAATTCAGGCAACCGTCTTCGGCGAGAAGATCGTCAGCCATTTCAACGACGGACGGAACGGCGGCATAAACAAAGACATCATCAAATCCTGCGCCATCGGTTAATGTCCGAAGTTGCGCAGCAGGATCAGCCATGCCCGCGGTATTCACATAGATAAGCTCAATGCCCTTCTCAGCGGCCTGTTTGACCGGCAGCAGTTTTTTAGCCTGCGCCAGGCGGGCTTCATCGATATCGACCACCACAACTCGCGCCGGCTGGATCCCGCCGTTAATGGCATAATCAATCGCACCAATGCCCATCGGTCCGGCACAGGCCAGGAGCGCGATATTACCGCCGGGTTTGACTCCCATCCGATGTTCATAAACATAAGGTGTTGTATGGTAATTGGCGTTATAAGCGCCAATAATGCAGCACATCGGTTCCGCCAGCGATGCCGCGGCAAAATATGAGCCGTGATACGGTAAAACACAGCCCAGATTAATCGCTACTTCCGGGATTATCATGTACGTGGCGTTACCGCCAAAATATTCGTAACTGTAGCCAGCAGAATAACCGCTCGGCAGGCCCATCGCCGGTTGTAAAACAAAACGCTGTCCTTTTTTATATTTATCAGTCAGATTTTTTCCTACTTCGACGATAATTCCAGCACATTCATGCCCCGTAATGACTGGATGATTTTCCAGATCATCTGGCACTCGTTTATGTTCACTGCCTAATAAAGCGGCTTTCCAGGTAGAGAGACATACGCTGTCGGAAATTACGCTTACGAGCAGTTCATTCTCCGTAATGTCGGGTAATTCAAACTCACGGATACGGACATCCCGCTTGCCATATATAGCAGCTACTTTCGTTTTCATATTTACTCCAGAAACCTGAAATATTAATTCGATGTCAAATGGTTAAATAAATCATCAAGGCACGGATCGCCAATATAGTTTTTAATAAGTATTAAGGGCTTATCGCTGACTCGCTTAACCCGTCCTTCAAGGCTGGCGTGGGTAACGATAATATCGGCATCATCCGGTACATTTTCGATAGCGTAATGTTTAACGTCGATAGTCAGGCCCGCCTTTTCCAGACGTCGGCGGAACGTTGTGGCGCCCATTGCGCTGGAGCCCATCCCCGCATCGCAGACAAAGGCGATACGTTTCACGTCGCGATATGAAAATTTGCCTTCTTGCTTCATGGCTTTCACCGCTTTAGCGGAATCACTAAAAGTATCTTCGCTGTCGGCTTCGCTACTTTTTTCCATTTTCAAAATGAAAGCGGTGATAATAAAGGTCACTGCCGTTCCCGCCGTTACGCCAGCAATCGTAGCAAGGAAAGAACCTTTCGGCGTCAGCGCCAGGTAAGCGAAAATTGACCCCGGGCTTGGCCCTGCAACCAGGCCGCCATCCAGCAGGTTAAACACCCATGTTCCGCTCATCCCGCCGGCAATCATGGCGATGAGTGTTAATGGCTTCATCAGTACATAGGGGAAATAGAGCTCATGAATCCCCCCGAGGAAATGGATAATCATGGCGCCAGGCGCAGATTTCTTTGCCATTCCTTTGCCGAATAGCGTAAAGGCAAGCAGCAAACCTAAGCCAGGCCCCGGGTTAGAGGCCACCATAAAGAAAATGGACTTTCCGGTTTCCGACGCCTGTTGCATTCCCAGCGGATAATAAACGCCCTGATCGATGGCATTGTTCAAAAAGAGGATTTTTGCCGGTTCATTGATTAAAGACAGCAGCGGCAGATAGCCCGCATGTACCAATGATTCAATACACTCCTTCACAAAGTTATTGGCAATAAGTACCGCCGGACCAATCACTTCAAAACCCAGCAGGCACAAAATCATCCCGGCGATACCCAGCGAGAAGTTATTAATCACCATCTCAAAACCGGCGGGAATCCGCTTTTCCAGCAACCGATCAATATATTTAATGACCAGACCGCCGAGAGGTCCCATAATCATTGAGCCAAGAAACATGGGGATATCAGCACCGATGATAACGCCAATGGTGCCAATTCCCCCCATCACGGCGCCACGCTTTCCACCGACCAGATGTCCACCGGTAGAACCAATCATCACCGGCAGTAAATAAGTAATCATCGGGCCGACAATTTTGGCGAAATGCTCATTTGGCATCCATCCGGTTGGAATAAATAATGCAGTGATAAAACCCCAGGCAATAAAAGCGCCGATATTGGGAATGACCATCGCGGTCAAAAATCCCCCAAAAGCCTGGACCTTTGCACGAGCAGACTTGTGTTCCATATTAATATCCTGTAAAGGAGAGAATAATTATGCGCGAGCTATAATATCCGCCAGCTCTTTTTCTGATTTCGCAGCTAATAACGCCGCTAAAACATCCTCTTCACATAATAGTTCGCTTAACGCCTGAATAGCGCCAATATGTGAATCTGAATCTGCTGCTGACAGGCCGATTAATAATTTTATGCCGTCATCCTCGTCGGTAAACTGCACATCCTGCCTGAGCAATGTTAATGACATCCCGGTTTTTAACGCGCCGCATTCGGGGCGAGCATGAGGCATCGCGACACCAGGTGCCAGAATATAGTAAGGACCATTACTGATTGTTGAATCTTTGATAGCCTGAATATAATTTTCATTTATATAACGATTAGCCAAAAGTGATGACATGGAAAAATCAACAGCTTCCTGCCAATTTTGTGCCAATGGTCTTATTGTAATAGATGCTTCAGGAAAATAATCTATTAACCGCATAAACTATCCTTATTTTATTTTTAGGGTACAACTTGTCGTTAAAAATAAAATACGCGGGCGGCAAAATGAAATCAATCCAGGCGAAAAAGCGAGCGCTTAAAATGACATGATTATAATTTATCTATAAAACAACCTGTTATAATTATAAAAATAAAAAGCAAGCTTAATTTTGTGATGTTAATTGCAAATTCAATAAATAATAAAATATCAAAATTGTGATAAAAATCACAAATAAAGTCTTGTTAGCGATAAAATAAATGTATCTAAAAAAATGGGTCGCCGAAGCGACCCGTTTCATGCCGTATTAAGGATTACAGCAGCGCTTTCGCTTTGGCGATCACGTTGTCCACCGTGAAGCCAAACTCTTCAAACAGCAGCTCTGCCGGAGCGGATTCACCGAAGGTGGTCATCCCGACAATAGCGCCGTTCAGGCCGACGTATTTGAACCAGTAGTCAGCGATACCCGCTTCAATCGCCACACGCGCAGAGACCGCCTTCGGCAGCACGGATTCACGGTAAGCCGCATCCTGTTTGTCGAACGCGTCGGTGGACGGCATGGAAACCACGCGCGCCTTCACGCCTTCGGCAGTCAGTTTTTCGTAAGCGGCAACCGCCAGCTCAACTTCTGAACCGGTCGCAATGAAGATAATCTGCGGCTGGCCCGCACAATCTTTCAGTACGTAACCACCGCGGGCGATATTCGCCAGTTGCTCTTCAGTACGTTCCTGCTGCGCCAGGTTCTGACGGGAGAGGATCAGCGCGGTTGGGCCATCCTGGCGCTCTACGCCATATTTCCACGCCACCGCGGATTCCACCTGGTCGCACGGACGCCATGTGGACATGTTCGGCGTTACGCGCAGGCTTGCCACCTGCTCGACCGGCTGGTGCGTCGGGCCATCTTCGCCCAGACCGATGGAGTCGTGGGTGTACACCATCACCTGACGCTGTTTCATCAACGCTGCCATACGCACTGCGTTACGGGCATATTCGACGAACATCAGGAAGGTGGAGGTGTACGGCAGGAAACCGCCGTGCAGGGCGATACCGTTGGCGATAGCGGTCATACCGAATTCACGCACACCGTAGTGAATGTAGTTACCCGCCGCGTCTTCGTTGATAGCCTTAGAACCGGACCACAGGGTCAGGTTAGACGGTGCCAGGTCTGCAGAGCCGCCGAGGAATTCCGGCAACAGCGGACCGAAGGCTTCGATGGCATTCTGGGACGCTTTGCGGCTGGCGATTTTCGCCGGGTTAGCCTGCAGTTTAGCGATGAATTCATTCGCTTTCGCATCGAAGTCAGCCGGCATGTCGCCTTTCATACGACGGGTGAATTCAGCAGCTTCCTGCGGGAAGGCTTTCTCATAAGCCGCGAATTTCTCGTTCCATGCGGATTCTTTCGCCTGGCCGGCTTCTTTCGCATCCCACTGGGCGTAGATTTCAGACGGGATTTCGAACGGCGCGTATTTCCAGCCCAACTGTTCGCGGGTCAGCGCGATTTCCGCGTCGCCCAGCGGCGCGCCGTGGGAATCGTGGGTACCCTGTTTGTTCGGCGAACCGAAACCGATGATGGTTTTGCACATCAGCAGGGACGGTTTGTCAGTCACGGCGCGAGCTTCTTCCGTGGCGCGTTTAATGGCGTCGGCATCATGACCGTCAATGCCACGGATAACGTGCCAGCCGTAGGCTTCAAAACGTTTCGCGGTGTCATCGGTGAACCAGCCTTCAACATGACCATCGATAGAGATACCGTTGTCATCATAGAACGCGATCAGTTTGCCCAGTTTCAGAGTACCAGCCAGAGAGCACACTTCGTGAGAAATGCCTTCCATCATGCAGCCGTCGCCCATAAAGACGTAGGTGAAGTGGTCAACGATGTCGTGGCCAGGACGGTTAAACTGCGCCGCCAGAGTTTTCTCGGCAATCGCCATCCCGACGGCGTTGGCAATACCCTGACCCAGCGGGCCAGTAGTGGTTTCAACACCAGCGGTGTAGCCCACTTCCGGGTGACCAGGGGTTTTTGAATGTAGCTGACGGAAATTCTGCAGTTCGGACATCGGCAGGTCATAGCCGGTGAGGTGCAGCAGGCTGTAAATCAGCATTGAGCCGTGGCCATTGGACAGCACAAAGCGGTCGCGGTCGGCCCAGGACGGGTTGGTCGGGTTGTGGTTCAGGAAATCACGCCACAGGACTTCGGCAATGTCAGCCATACCCATCGGGGCACCCGGGTGACCGGATTTGGCTTTCTGTACTGCGTCCATGCTCAGCGCACGAATAGCATTGGCAAGCTCTTTACGTGAGGACATTTTGACTCCAGATCGGATGTTGAAAGGCCATGCCCGTAACGACTTGACGACAGCGCGTTTTGGGCTACGCCGGAAAATTTGCCAACAATTTACCCCAAGCCGCGCGTCATGTACATGGAACATCCTTTTACCGCTTCAGAAATCTCCGGATCGTGCTCGTATGTTGCGCAATTAGCTAACTTGCCTGCCATGCTTTTCTTTATACTTAACCCAGGCGCTAATTCATCTGCAACGGGCGCATTTCAAAATAATATTAATTCGTATGGAAGAGAAAAATGAAAATTCGCGCTTTACTGCTTGCTTTGGGCATGGCGACGGTGCTGACCGGTTGCCAGAATATGGACTCTAATGGACTGCTTTCTTCGGGCGCTGAAGCTTTTCAGGCCTATACGTTAAGCGATGCGCAGGTAAAAGCGCTGAGCGATCAATCCTGTCAAGAGCTCGACAGCAAAGCGAAAATCGCGCCGGCGAGCAGCGAATACGCTAAACGACTGACAAAAATTGCCGCCGCGCTGGGGGATAACATTAACGGCCAGCCGGTGAACTATAAGGTTTACGAGACGAAAGACGTCAACGCGTTTGCCATGGCGAACGGTTGTATCCGCGTCTACAGCGGACTGATGGATATGATGACCGACAACGAAGTTGAAGCCGTGATCGGCCATGAAATGGGCCATGTCGCGCTGGGTCATGTAAAGAAAGGGATGCAGGTCGCGCTGGGCACTAACGCCGTGCGCGTCGCGGCGGCATCGGCAGGAGGCGTTGTCGGCAGCCTGTCGCAATCACAGCTTGGCGATCTTGGCGAAAAACTGGTGAACTCGCAGTTCTCTCAGCGTCAGGAGTCCGAAGCGGATGATTATTCTTACGATCTGTTGCGCAAACGCGGTATCAGTCCGGCAGGACTCGCTACCAGCTTTGAGAAACTGGCAAAACTGGAAGCGGGTCGTCAAAGCTCAATGTTCGACGATCACCCGGCGTCCGCCGCACGCGCACAGCATGTGCGCGATCGTATGAGCGCGGACGGGATCAAATAACCCCCGAACAGTGCCGGATGGCGGCGTGAACGCCTTATCTGGCCTACAAGCATCAATCAGCTGTAGGCCGGATAAGCGCAGTGCCATCCGGCAAAACAACTTACTCGCCCTTCTTCGCCGCCTGGATATAGAGCATTTCTAATGCCAGCGTCGCGGCCGCCAGAGCGGTGATCTCTGACTGATCGTAAGCCGGCGCGACTTCCACTACATCCATACCGACAATGTTCAGATCTTTCAGACCGCGTACCAGTTTAATGGCGCGATCGGAGGTCAAACCGCCGATCACCGGCGTACCGGTGCCAGGCGCAAACGCCGGGTCCAGACAGTCGATATCAAAGGTCAGATAGACCGGCATATCGCCGACGATCTGTTTCACCTGAGCGAGAATATCATCCACGCCGCGATCGTTGACCTGGCAGGCATCCAGCACGGTAAAGCCATTGTCTTTGTCAAACTCAGTGCGAATACCGATCTGTACCGAATGATGCGGATCGATCAGGCCTTCTTTCGGCGCGGTGTAGAACATCGTGCCGTGATCGAATTCGCAGCCGTTAGCGTAGGTATCGGTATGCGCGTCAAAATGTACCAGCGCCATTTTGCCAAAATGTTTCGCGTGGGCGCGCAGCAGCGGCAGCGTGACGAAGTGGTCGCCGCCGAAAGAGAGCATACGCTTGCCTGCAGACAGCAGTTTTTCAGCGTGCGCCTGTAATTTTTCGCTCATTTCACGGGCATCGCCAAACGCATACACTAAATCGCCGCAGTCTACGACGTTCAGGCGCTCGCGCATGTCAAAATTCCACGGGAAACGGTGATGTTCCCAGGCGAGGTTGGTCGACACCTGACGGATCGCCGCCGGGCCATGACGACCGCCAGCGCGACCGGACGTTGCCATATCAAACGGTACGCCAGTGATCACCCAGTCGGCATCGCTGTCATACGGCTGGAAGTTCATTGGCAGACGTAAAAAACCAAACGCATTAGAAACCAGTGAGTTATCGTACTGATGACCTAAGGTGCTCATGTCCTGACCTCTTTTAGAGTCGTTGCATTAAAACAGATGAAAAAAATCCCCTCCGCGTCGTTAAACCCGACGAGGAAGGGATTGATTTGTAAATCGCTATTGCGGCGAATTATCGCCGTTAATTCATACGGGTTCAAGTGAGTATAGCATTCTGCTGGGTGGTGGCTTTACCTTATCCAGCCTGCATTCGTAGGCCCGGTAAGCGCAGCGCCACCGGGCATCAACGGCTACTCATCTTCAAGATAAGTATAACCGTACAGTCCCGCTTCAAATTCCTCAAGGAACTGCTGCTGCAACGCATCGTCCAGATCCGTCTGTTTTACCTGGTCGCGGAAATGCGTTAACAGCGTTTTCGGATCCAGTTGCACATATTGCAGCATATCCGCAACGGTATCGCCTTCGTCCGACAGCTCAACCTCGACGCTACCATCCGGGAAGACAAACACGTCAACCGCTTCAGTATCGCCAAACAGGTTGTGCATGTTACCGAGGATCTCCTGATAGGCGCCGACCATAAAGAAGCCGAGCATCGGCGGATTCTCTGGATCGTATTCCGGCATCGGCATCGTCGTGGCGATACCGTCGCCATCGATATAGTGGTCGATAGCGCCATCGGAATCACAGGTAATATCCAGCAGCACGGCACGACGTTCCGGTACCTGATCTAACCCTTCCAGCGGCAGCACCGGGAAGAGCTGATCGATTCCCCACGCGTCCGGCATTGACTGGAACAGCGAGAAGTTGACGTACATTTTGTCCGCCATTCGCTCTTGCAGTTCGTCGATAATCGGACGATGCGCACGGTTTTGCGGGTCCAGTTGCTTCTGCACTTCATGGCACATGCTGAGATAAAGTTGTTCCGCCCAGGCGCGCTCCTGCAAACTAAACGCGCCGGAAGAGTAGCCGATATGAATATCGTGCAGATCCATTTGGCTATCATGCAGCCACTCACGCAGCGAGCGGCGGGTGCCAGGTTTATGCATCTCCTGCCAGGTTTCCCAGAGATTTTGCAGCGCGCGCGGCGCATCTTCAGCAGGGGCAGTCGGATCCGTGTATTCGTTACGCTCCACGCCGATAATGTTAGAGACCAGTACCGTATGGTGCGCAGTGACGGCGCGGCCAGACTCGGTAATCACCGTCGGATGCGGTAAACCATGCTCTTCGCAGGCATCGCCAATCGCCCAGATGATGTTATTGGCATATTCGTTCAGGCCATAGTTCACCGAACAGTCGGACTGCGAGCGGGTACCTTCATAATCCACGCCCAGACCGCCGCCCACGTCGAAGCACTGGATATTCACGCCCAGCTTATGCAGCTCAACATAGAAACGCGCGGACTCACGCACGCCGGTCGCGATATCGCGAATGTTCGCCATCTGCGATCCCAGGTGGAAGTGCAACAGTTGCAGACTGTCCAGACGCCCGGCGTCACGCAGGGTCTCCACCAGTTGCAGCACCTGCGTCGCCGCCAGGCCGAATTTTGATTTTTCGCCGCCGGAGGATTGCCACTTACCGGATCCCTGAGAGGCCAGACGCGCACGCACGCCCAGGCGAGGAACCACGTTCAGGCGCTCAGCTTCTTCCAGCACAATCGCGATTTCAGACATCTTTTCGATGACCAGATAAACCTTATGGCCCATCTTCTCGCCAATCAACGCCAGCCGAATGTATTCACGGTCTTTATAACCATTACAGACGATCACGCTACGGGTCATGCCGGCATGCGCCAGCACCGCCATCAATTCCGCTTTCGACCCCGCTTCCAGCCCCAACGGTTCACCGGAATGGATAAGGGACTCGATCACGCGGCGATGCTGATTGACCTTAATCGGATAAACGAGGAAGTAGTCGCCGTTATAACCGTAAGATTCACGCGCACGCTTAAACGCCGCGTTAATTGAACGCAAACGGTGTTGCAGGATCTGCGGGAAGCAGAACAGCGCCGGCAGACGCTGGCCTTGCGCTTCGCGCGCTTTCACCAGTTTGGCAAGATCGACACGCGCTTCCGGTACGTCGGGATCGGGGCATACGCTAATATGGCCCAGCTCGTTGACGTCGTAGTAGTTATTGCCCCACCAGGCAATATTGTAAGTGCGCAGCATCTTGCTGGCTTCCTGGGAGCTCATTGCAACCTCCTGCATGGAGCGTAGTACACCCTGTTCGCCTGCTGACGAAGGCGAACCCATAGACATGTCGTCAGACATAGCGAACCTCAATTTTTATTAGCAAGTGTAAAACAGTTGACCACTATCGCAATCCGAAGACGCGATAACAACCCATAGACAAGCGGATTTTCCAGCAGATAGCGCTGATGCTCCGCCTGCGCGACCGGTTTCTTTTTCATATCATTGTAAACACGTAACCGAACTCACAGATAACGGTTCGGCGAAACCACGAGAAAACTCTTGCGTTAACAAGAGCGCCCTTGTTCAGTCTTCAGCGCCATTGCCGGCTCTGGAATCCTGAGAAGCGCCGAGATGGGTATAACATCGGCAGGTATGCAAAGCAGAGATGCAGATTGCGGGGGACATGCGCGCACCAGAACGATGCGACAGATTCAGCAGAATACAACGGTTCATTATCTCGTATCACCTCCACGGCCGCCTCGTAAGACGAACCCACAAGCCAAAGCAACGTTTTAACCCGGCTGGAAGTGGCGACACGAAGAAAACGTCGTGTGCTTTTGTATGAGCCGCGCGTCGCGTTTTATACCCAGAACGCAGAAAAAAAGCAAAGCATAAATGCGCATAATGTCAGCATTATCAGAAACGTTTACCGCCTGATTTTGACCGACATTGCGACGGCCTTCAAAAAAAGCTGGAAATTGGGCGAAGAAGTGACCTAAAATAGCCGTCCAGATGTTAATCCATCCATACTGATTAACACTCAGACTGCCAGTGTCAGTGACCTTCAGACTCATGGTAGAATCTTCTGTCATGACTATTCCGCACAACAGTTTGAGCTAACTAAATTCTCCTTAGGTGAAATTAAATATGGCAAAACACCTTTTTACGTCTGAGTCCGTATCAGAAGGGCATCCTGACAAAATCGCAGACCAAATCTCTGATGCCGTGTTGGATGCTATCCTGCAACAGGATCCGAAAGCACGCGTCGCCTGTGAAACCTACGTTAAAACCGGCATAGTTTTAGTTGGCGGTGAGATCACCACCAGCGCCTGGGTCGATATCGAAGAGATTACCCGTAATACGGTGCGCGAAATTGGCTATGTGCATTCCGACATGGGCTTTGACGCCAACTCTTGCGCGGTACTAAGCGCAATTGGCAAACAGTCTCCGGATATCAACCAGGGCGTTGACCGCGCAGACCCGCTGGAACAAGGCGCGGGTGACCAGGGCCTGATGTTTGGCTACGCGACAAATGAAACCGACGTACTGATGCCTGCGCCAATCACCTACGCGCACCGTCTGGTACAGCGTCAGGCTGAAGTGCGTAAAAATGGCACCCTGCCATGGTTGCGTCCGGATGCAAAAAGCCAGGTCACTTTCCAGTATGACGACGGCAAAATCGTCGGTATCGACGCCGTGGTTCTCTCTACGCAGCACGCAGAAGATATCGACCAAAAATCGCTGCAAGAAGCGGTGATGGAAGAGATCATCAAACCCATTCTGCCGTCTGAATGGTTAAATACGTCCACTAAGTTTTTTATCAACCCAACCGGGCGTTTTGTTATCGGCGGCCCGATGGGCGATTGTGGTCTGACCGGTCGTAAGATCATCGTTGATACCTACGGCGGTATGGCGCGTCACGGCGGCGGCGCCTTCTCCGGTAAAGATCCGTCTAAAGTTGACCGTTCTGCAGCTTACGCTGCGCGTTATGTCGCGAAAAACATCGTGGCGGCAGGTCTGGCGGATCGCTGTGAAATCCAGGTCTCCTACGCTATCGGCGTAGCGGAGCCGACGTCCATCATGGTGGAAACGTTCGGTACTGAAAAAGTGCCTGCTGAACAGTTGATTCTGCTGGTGCGCGAATTCTTCGACCTGCGCCCGTACGGCTTGATTCAGATGCTGGATCTGCTGCACCCGATCTACAAAGAAACTGCGGCTTACGGCCACTTCGGTCGCGAAAACTTCCCATGGGAAAAAACCGACAAAGCGCAACTGCTGCGCGATGCTGCCGGTCTGAAATAATCGCCCGCGCCTGACGCTGTTTTTCAGTCAGGTAAACCATACCGTACTTATCAAGGCCAGCGCCCTGCTGGCCTTTATCATTGCTGATACACACAACGTTATCAGATGTTCCAGCGTGTATTTATACTGACCTTTTTGTGATGCGCAGCACAATCCACTCTCCCCTTTCGTTTCTTCGACTACACTTTTTATCATTCAGTTTCAGTCATCATGAAAGCGGTTACATTCATTTTCATTAAGAACTGACCGCATCACTATCGGTATGCTAATTCTGCGATGAAAATATTACATAATTTTTCAACTTTGTCTGAATACCAGGCGATTGATATGGTTATAAGATTATTAAAACTATTATTTTTCAGATAATTAAATAATCACCGAGATAAATAGTAGTGTAAACGATTACACCATTGTGATT
The DNA here is from genome assembly GCF_051703725.1 of Salmonella sp. NW645. Lineage (NCBI taxonomy): Bacteria > Pseudomonadati > Pseudomonadota > Gammaproteobacteria > Enterobacterales > Enterobacteriaceae > Salmonella > Salmonella sp. NW645. The sequence continues at coordinate 369,467 of NZ_JAMMKR010000005.1, forward strand.
AGCCTCACATCTTTTTACGGCGTACTCACCTACTCTTAACATCGATAAAATTGCTAACCCAACCGGAGGGCATAATGCCTGACAATAAAAAACAAGGGCGTTCCAACAAGGCCATGACATTTTTTGTCTGCTTTCTTGCAGCCCTGGCAGGATTACTTTTTGGCCTGGATATCGGCGTTATCGCCGGTGCTTTACCCTTCATTACCGACGAGTTTCAGATTACCGCACACACTCAGGAATGGGTGGTCAGCTCCATGATGTTTGGCGCGGCCGTCGGCGCTGTCGGCAGCGGCTGGCTCTCCTTTAAGCTGGGTCGTAAAAAAAGCCTGATGATCGGCGCTATCCTGTTCGTCGCCGGTTCGCTGTTCTCCGCTGCGGCGCCTAACGTTGAAGTCCTGATTATTTCTCGCGTGCTGCTGGGTCTGGCCGTCGGCGTCGCTTCCTACACCGCACCGTTGTACCTGTCCGAGATCGCGCCGGAAAAAATTCGCGGCAGTATGATCTCAATGTACCAACTCATGATCACCATCGGGATTCTGGGCGCTTATCTGTCCGATACCGCGTTCAGCTACAGCGGCGCATGGCGCTGGATGCTCGGCGTGATCATCATCCCAGCCATTCTGCTGCTGATCGGCGTCTTCTTCCTGCCGGACAGCCCGCGCTGGTTTGCGGCGAAACGCCGCTTCCATGATGCTGAACGCGTCCTGTTGCGCCTGCGTGACACCAGTGCGGAAGCAAAACGTGAGCTTGATGAAATTCGCGAAAGTTTGCAGGTTAAACAGAGCGGTTGGGCGCTGTTCAAAGAGAACAGCAACTTCCGCCGCGCCGTGTTTCTTGGCATTTTGTTGCAGGTAATGCAGCAATTTACCGGGATGAACGTCATCATGTATTACGCGCCGAAAATCTTCGAGCTGGCGGGGTACACAAATACCACGGAGCAGATGTGGGGCACCGTTATTGTTGGTCTGACTAACGTCCTGGCAACCTTCATCGCTATCGGCCTGGTTGACCGCTGGGGTCGCAAACCTACCCTGACGCTGGGCTTCCTGGTCATGGCGATTGGTATGGGGATTCTGGGTACGATGATGCACATCGGCATCCATTCGCCGTCTGCGCAATACTTCGCTATCGCTATGCTGCTGATGTTCATCATTGGATTTGCGATGAGCGCTGGTCCGCTGATTTGGGTACTGTGCTCCGAAATCCAACCGCTGAAAGGCCGCGATTTCGGCATCACCTGCTCCACCGCGACCAACTGGATCGCCAATATGATCGTCGGCGCAACGTTCCTGACCATGCTGAACAATCTGGGTAACGCCAACACCTTCTGGGTCTACGCTGGCCTGAACGTGCTGTTTATCCTGCTGACCCTGTGGCTGGTGCCGGAAACCAAACACGTTTCGCTGGAACACATTGAACGTAACCTGATGAAAGGTCGTAAACTGCGCGAAATCGGCGCCCACGACTAATCCCTCCACGCTTCCTCCTGCAACAGGGGGAAGCGTTTTTCTTGCAGTCCCTCTTCCGTCGCACTATTCTCTGCCGCTATGAAAACCCCTCGTCTCCCTATCGCTATTCAGCAGGCCGTAATGCGCCGCCTGCGGGAAAATCTCGCCCAGGCGAACCTCAAGCTCGATAGACATTATCCGGAGCCGAAACTGGTGTATACGCAACGCGGCACCTCGGCGGGCACCGCCTGGCTGGAGAGCTACGAAATCCGCCTCAACCCGGTGTTACTGCTGGAAAACATCGACACCTTTATTGCAGAGGTCGTGCCGCATGAACTGGCGCATCTGTTGGTGTGGAAGCACTTCGGACGCAAGGCTCCGCATGGCAAGGAATGGAAGTGGATGATGGAAAGCGTGCTGGGCGTTCCGGCCAGACGTACTCATCAATTTGCGCTGCAATCCGTACGGCGCAATACCTTTCCCTACCATTGCCAATGCCAGCAACATCAACTCACCGTCCGCCGTCATAATCGGGTAGTACGCGGCGAAGCGGTTTATCGTTGCGTTCACTGCGGCGAACCACTGGTCGCCGGGTAGTTTCCCGAAACGTCCGGGAACTTTCCTGAGCGGACTGATTGCATACAGACACAACTTTCGTTACGTTGCGGGCTCGTTTTGCTATGGAGTGTGCAATGTACCGTAATTTCTCTTTTGCCGCTGTGTTGCTGGCCGCAGCGTTTTCAGGCCAGGCCCTGGCCGATGGCATTAACAATTTTTCTCAGGCCAAAGCGGCGAGCGTCAAAGTCAATGCCGACGCGCCCGGCAGCTTTTACTGCGGGTGCCAAATCCACTGGCAGGGTAAAAAAGGCGTCGTAGACCTGGAGTCCTGCGGCTATAAGGTGCGTAAAAACGAGAATCGCGCCAGACGCATTGAGTGGGAGCACGTTGTCCCCGCCTGGCAATTCGGTCATCAGCGCCAGTGCTGGCAGGACGGCGGGCGAAAAAACTGCGCTAAAGATCCGGTCTACCGCAAAATGGAAAGCGATATGCATAACCTACAGCCCGCCATTGGCGAAGTGAATGGCGATCGCGGCAACTTTATGTATAGCCAGTGGAACGGCGGCGAAGGTCAGTACGGGCAATGCGCCATGAAAGTGGATTTTAAAGCGAAAATCGCCGAGCCGCCCGCCCGCGCCCGTGGCGCAATCGCCCGCACTTATTTTTATATGCGCGACCAATACCAACTGAAACTTTCCCGCCAACAAACGCAGCTTTTTAACGTCTGGGATAAGCAGTACCCCGTTACCGCCTGGGAGTGCGAGCGCGATGCGCGTATCGCGAAGGTCCAGGGTAATCATAATCCCTATGTGCAACGCGCTTGCCAGGCGCGAAAGAGCTAACCTACACTAGCGGGATTCTTGTTAACCCATGCCCTGGATAGCCAAACGCCGGGGCCATGACGCGGATTTTTTTATTATGCGTATTCCCCGCATTTATCACCCTGAATTGTTGACGTCCGGTACGCAGATTTCGTTATGCGAAGATGCGGCCAACCATATTGGTCGTGTACTGCGCATGGGACCGGGACAAGCGTTACAGCTGTTTGACGGCAGTAATCAGGTATTCGATGCTGAAATCATTAGCGCCAGTAAGAAAAGCGTTGAAGTGCAAGTGATGAAAGGCGAAATCGACGATCGTGAATCGCCGCTGCATATCCATCTGGGCCAGGTGATGTCGCGTGGTGAAAAAATGGAATTTACTATCCAGAAATCGATCGAACTGGGTGTAAGCCTCATTACGCCACTGTTCTCTGAGCGCTGCGGCGTTAAACTGGATAATGAACGTCTGAACAAAAAGCGCCAGCAGTGGCAAAAGATCGCCATCGCCGCCTGCGAACAATGCGGGCGTAACCGGGTGCCGGAAATTCGCCCGCCGATGGCGCTGGAGGCCTGGTGCGCCGAGCAAGATTCCGGGCTGAAGCTCAATCTTCATCCGCGCGCCCATGCCAGCATCAACACTCTGCCGCTGCCGGTTGAACGCGTCCGACTGCTGATCGGCCCGGAAGGCGGGCTGTCGGCGGACGAAATCGCGATGACCGCGCGCTATCAGTTTACTGATATTCTGTTAGGACCTCGCGTTCTGCGTACTGAGACAACCGCGCTCACCGCCATTACTGCGCTACAGGTGCGTTTTGGCGACTTAGGATGAAGCGTTAACGGAGAAAATAATGATCAAGCTCGGCATCGTGATGGACCCCATCGCACACATCAACATCAAGAAAGACACCAGTTTCGCTATGCTGCTGGAAGCCCAACGTCGTGGTTATGAACTTCATTATATGGAGATGGCCGACCTTTATCTGATTAACGGCGAAGCCCGCGCCCGCACGCGAACGTTGAGCGTGGAGCAAAATTACGATAAATGGTACGAGTTCGGCAGCGAGCAGGAGATTAAACTTGCCGACCTCGACGTTATCCTGATGCGTAAAGATCCGCCGTTTGATACCGAGTTTATTTATGCGACCTATATTCTGGAACGCGCTGAAGAGGAAGGGACGCTGATCGTCAACAAACCGCAAAGCCTGCGCGACTGTAATGAAAAACTGTATACTGCCTGGTTTGCCGATCTGACGCCGGAAACGCTGGTAACGCGCAATAAAGCGCAGCTCAAAGCGTTTTGGGAAAAGCACGGCGATATCATTATGAAACCGCTGGACGGTATGGGCGGCGCGTCCATTTTCCGCGTTAAGGAAGGCGATCCTAACATAGGCGTTATTGCCGAAACGCTGACCGAGCTGGGCAACCGCTACTGCATGGCGCAGAACTATTTGCCCGCTATCAAAGATGGCGATAAGCGCGTACTGGTCGTCGACGGCGAGCCGGTGCCTTACTGCCTGGCGCGTATTCCGCAGGGCGGCGAAACCCGCGGCAACCTGGCGGCTGGTGGTCGCGGCGAACCCCGTCCGTTGAGCGAAAGCGACTGGGAAATCGCCCGCCGCGTTGGACCAACGCTTAAAGCCAAAGGGCTTATTTTCGTCGGTCTGGATATTATCGGCGACCGCTTAACGGAAATTAACGTGACCAGCCCAACCTGCGTGCGTGAAATTGAAGCGGAATATCCGATCTCTATCACCGGGATGTTGATGGACGCCATCGAAGCGCGTCTGGCGAAGTAAACGTTTATTGCCCGGTGGCGTGCGCTTACCGGGCCTGAGCAATCACGCCGCCCCGGTCGGATAAGGCGGCGCATCAGCATCGCCATCCGGCAATCAATTGCCCGATAAGGCAGCTGTCCTTTGGCAAAAGACGGCTTATATGAGTGACAACCGTCCGCTTTCCCCACATACTGAACGCTGTCGTTTTTTTGAACCAGGAAACAGAACCTCTGACAATGAATTTACAGCATCACTTTCTTATTGCCATGCCTGCGCTCCAGGACCCGATTTTCCGCCGTTCCGTGGTGTATATTTGCGAGCACAACCAGGACGGCGCTATGGGGATTATTATTAATAAGCCTTTGGAAAATCTGCAAATTGAAGGGATTCTGGAAAAACTAAAAATTACGCCGGAACCGCGCGATTCGGCAATTCGTCTTGATAAAGCCGTGATGCTCGGCGGCCCGCTGGCGGAAGATCGCGGATTTATTCTCCATACTCCGCCGTCACGTTTCGCCTCCAGCATTCGTATCTCAGACAATACCGTGATTACCACCTCCCGCGATGTGCTGGAAACGTTAGGTACCCAACAACAGCCTTCCGATGTGCTGGTCGCGCTGGGCTACGCCTCCTGGGATAAAGGCCAGCTTGAACAAGAGTTGCTTGATAACGCCTGGCTTACCGCGCCCGCCGATCTCAATATTTTGTTCAAAACGCCCATTGCCGAGCGCTGGCGCGAAGCGGCAAAACTTATTGGCATTGATATTCTGACCATGCCTGGCGTTGCGGGGCACGCCTGATGAGCGGTACCTTACTGGCCTTTGACTTCGGCACAAAAAGCATCGGCGTTGCAATAGGACAACGCATTACCGGCACCGCCCGTCCGCTTCCGGCAATCAAAGCACAGGACGGCACGCCCGACTGGACGCTCATTGAACGTTTGCTGAAAGAGTGGCAGCCAGACGAAATTATTGTCGGGCTACCGCTTAATATGGATGGCACTGAACAACCGCTGACGGCGCGCGCACGTAAATTCGCTAACCGTATTCATGGGCGTTTCGGGGTAACTGTCACGCTGCACGATGAACGACTCAGCACCGTTGAAGCACGCTCCGGTCTGTTTGAACGAGGTGGGTATCGCGCGCTGAACAAAGGCAAAGTGGACTCGGCCTCCGCCGTGATTATCCTCGAAAGCTATTTTGAACAGGGGTATTAAAGCCGTTTTTGTCAGCAGGCGGATAACGCGGTCACGGTTGCCAGGCTTACTGGGCAATACGCTGGTTTAATGCCTTCAACGCCTGTAAACGCGCAGCCGCCTCCGCCTCATCAATCCGCCACATTCCCGCAAAGGCCAGCGCTGCGGCGTGCTTGTCTAGCGGTTGCGCCATAGAAACTTCACCATCAGCGTGATGCCACAGCACGTATCCCCGCTGGCGCTGCTGCGCCACATGCGGCGCCAGATTACGCCACTGCTCCGGAGTAAAACGCTGCATTAGCGCCTCATCGCTTTCTGCCGCCAGTAACGCCACTCCTGTTACCGACTGCCAGGCCGGGCACATGCGAAACCCCGCCAACGCCTGACTTCCCTGCGAACCCGGCGTAGAGTGATAAATATAGATAATCTGGTCTTCCCATAGCACGCCTAATGCCACCACGATGTCTTTGGGCGCATGGCGCTCAAGGATAGGCAACGCATGGGAGAACAGCGCTGAACCGCGAATCGCCTGCACCGCCAAAGCATGAATGCCTGGCCCGGGTAAATAGCGTCGGTGCTCATCCTGCATCGTGAGTCCAATAGAGGCCATCGTCATTAACAGGCGATTAACGCGCGTGGTATTAATATCCATCAGCCGGGCAAGCTCGCGACATCCGATAGCACGGTCGCTGGAAACCAGATATTGCAGACAGCGAATGCCATCTATCAGGCTTTGATTCGGTTGTGATGACATCGTTAAATGGCTTCGCTGTGGTTTTAACAAAGCTGCGATTTTAACGCCGGTTCGCCAGGATACAAGCCTGTATACCGTTCAATCCACCGCGCCAGTCAACACTTTCCTCCCCCCCTACGCCGCCATCTTCGCTACAGTCGTCCCTGCGCCTGACGCCATTGCGCGCTCTGGGCGAATGTCATCATCCCCTGCTGCTGCCCGGTTTGTATCACGTGGGCCAACTGATGGAGTTTGCCTTCACGGATCAAATTCCCTGTGGCTGGCGTATTAATCAGTAATTCAAACAACGCCACGCGCCCATCCTGTCTGTCGACCTCCAGTTTTTGTGATAGTACGGCGCGCAGACTACCCGCCAGTTGACTGCGTATCGGTTCTTTTTCCTGCGCCGGAAAACTATCCACTAATCTTTCCACCGCCTGCGCCGCACCGCGAGTATGCAGGGTTGCCAGTACCAGATGCCCAGTTTCCGCCGCCGTCAGCGCCAGGCGAATGGTCTCGCTGTCACGCAGCTCTCCCAGTAAAATGACATCGGGATCTTCACGTAACGCCGCGCGCAGCCCGGCGGCAAAAGTGGCGCAATGCTGGCCGATTTCCCGCTGCTGTATCAGGCAACGCTTGCTGGTGTAACGGTATTCAATAGGATCTTCCAGCGTCAGGATATGTTTATCGGCATGTTGATTAAGATATCCCACCATCGCCGCCAGCGTGGTGGACTTCCCGCAGCCAGTAGCGCCAGTGACCAGAATCAGTCCGTTCTCGCTGGCAAGCAGTACGGGTACTATCGGCGGCGTCTGGATTTCCGCCAGATCAGGACAACGCTCGGGCAATAGCCGTAGCGCCAGCGACGTTCCCTGTTGATGTATGAACGCACTGGCGCGCAGGCGCCGCGTGCCAGACAGCGAGACGGCGAAATCAAGCTGGCCGTGCGTTCGCCACTGATATTGTTGCGCATCATTAAGCCAATCAAGCAGAAGCCTGTCGACATCAGGCGCGGTAAAAGGCGCGTTCTCCATGCGTCCTTGTTTGCGCCATCGCGCAGGCCAGGCGTTACACAGGTGTAGATCCGAGACGTTATGCTTTACACTAAGCGTCACAATTTCTTCCATATTCATATAAACATCCTCGGAAAATGAACGATATCGCGCATAACCTGGCATACATCCGGGACAAAATCTCCGCCGCGGCGACGCGTTGCGGCCGCTCTTCAGAAGAAGTTACGTTGCTTGCAGTGAGTAAAACCAAACCTGCGAGCGACATCGCAGAAGCCATTGCCGCCGGACAACGGGCATTTGGTGAAAATTATGTACAAGAGGGGGTGGAAAAAATCCGCCACTTTCAGGAAGCGAAAGTGGAAGGCCTGCACTGGCACTTTATTGGCCCTTTACAGTCCAACAAAAGTCGGCTGGTGGCCGAGCATTTTGACTGGTGTCATACCATCGATCGCCTGCGTATCGCCTCGCGGCTGAGCGAACAGCGTCCGGATAATCTGCCGGCGCTAAATGTTCTGATCCAAATTAATATCAGCGATGAAAACAGCAAATCAGGCATTCCGCTGGCGGAACTGGATGAGCTGGCCGCGGCGGTGGCTACACTGCCGCGTCTGCGGCTTCGCGGACTGATGGCGATCCCGGCGCCAGAGTCAGATTATGTAAGGCAGTTTGAAGTCGCACGTCAAATGGCTGTAGCATTTGCCGGGCTGAAAGCGCGCTACCCTGACGTTGATACCCTATCTCTGGGTATGAGCGACGATATGGAAGCCGCGATTGCGGCAGGTAGCACAATGGTGCGCATCGGCACCGCTATCTTTGGTGCTCGTGATTACACAAAAAATTAAGGAAAACTGAGGAACGCCATGAATACGTTGACCTTCCTGCTCTCAACGGTAATTGAGCTGTATACCATGGTGCTATTATTGCGCGTGTGGATGCAGTGGGCCCGCTGTGACTTTTACAACCCTTTCTCCCAGTTCGTGGTGAAAATTACGCAGCCCATCATCGGACCGCTGCGTCGTATTATCCCGCCAATGGGGCCGATTGACAGCGCTTCCCTGCTGGTGGCGTTTATTCTTAGCGTTATTAAGGCGATAGTGCTGTTTAAGGTAATTACGTTTCAGGCGATTATCTGGATTGCTGCGGTGCTTATCTTGCTTAAAACAATCGGCCTGCTGATCTTCTGGGTGCTGCTGGTCATGGCTATCATGAGCTGGGTGAGCCAGGGTCGTAGCCCGATTGAATATGTATTGATTCAGCTTGCCGAGCCGCTGCTCAGCCCGATTCGCCGTATACTGCCTGCGATGGGCGGCATCGACTTCTCGCCGATGGTTCTGGTGCTGCTGCTGTATGTCGTTAATATGGGGATCGCTGAAGTCTTACAAGCGACAGGCAACATGTTGCTGCCGGGGCTGTGGATGGCGCTATGAGTGCTGTGACTCGCTGCGAAGACGGTCTGGTGTTACGGCTTTATATTCAGCCGAAAGCCAGCCGCGACAGTATTGTGGGCTTACATGGCGACGAGGTGAAAGTCGCCATTACTGCCCCGCCGGTTGACGGTCAGGCAAACAGCCATCTGATCAAGTTTCTCGGTAAACAGTTTCGCGTGGCGAAAAGTCAGATCGTCATCGAAAAAGGCGAGCTGGGCCGTCACAAACAGGTAAAAATTATTCACCCGCAACAGATCCCGCCGGAAATTGCGGCGTTAACTGAGTAGGTATCCCATGCAAAAAGTTGTTCTCGCAACCGGCAACGCCGGTAAAGTGCGCGAGCTCGCGTCGCTGTTAAGCGATTTTGGGCTTGATGTGGTAGCGCAAACGGAACTGGGCGTCGATTCCGCGGAAGAAACCGGCCTGACGTTTATTGAAAACGCGATTCTCAAAGCGCGCCATGCCGCTAAAATGACCGGTCTGCCCGCCATTGCCGATGACTCCGGTCTGGCCGTTGACGTTTTAGGCGGCGCGCCGGGTATCTATTCCGCGCGCTATTCTGGCGAAAACGCGACAGATCAGCAAAACTTGGAAAAACTGCTGCATACTCTACGGGATGTTCCGGACGACAAACGCCAGGCGCGATTCCATTGTGTACTGGTTTATTTGCGTCATGCCGAAGATCCCACACCGATAGTCTGTCACGGTAGCTGGTCTGGCGTTATTACTCGCCAGGCGGCCGGAAATGGCGGATTTGGCTATGATCCCATTTTCTTCGTACCGTCTGAAGGCAAAACCGCCGCAGAACTGACCCGTGAAGAAAAAAGCGCGATTTCCCACCGTGGACAAGCGCTCAAGCTGCTGCTGGATGCGTTACGCAATGGCTAAACTACCGCCGCTCAGTCTTTATATTCATATTCCCTGGTGTGTACAAAAATGTCCATATTGCGACTTCAATTCCCATGCGTTGAAGGGCGAGGTGCCGCATGACGACTACGTCCAGCATCTGTTAAGCGATCTGGATGCCGACGTCGCCTGGGCGCAAGGGCGTGAAGTAAAGACCATTTTTATTGGCGGCGGTACGCCAAGCCTGCTTTCCGGGCCGGCGATGCAAACGCTGCTGGACGGCGTGCGTGCGCGCCTGAATCTGGCGGCGGATGCGGAAATTACCATGGAAGCGAACCCCGGCACGGTCGAAGCCGACCGCTTCATCGACTATCAGCGCGCCGGCGTAAACCGGATCTCCATTGGCGTGCAGAGCTTTAGTGAGCCTAAGCTGAAACGTCTTGGCCGTATTCACGGTCCACAAGAGGCGATGCGGGCAGCAAGACTGGCAAATGGGCTTGGGCTACGCAGCTTTAACCTCGACTTGATGCATGGATTGCCGGACCAAACGCTGGAAGAGGCGCTGAACGATTTGCGACAGGCAATTGCGCTTAATCCGCCGCATCTCTCATGGTATCAATTGACGATTGAACCCAACACTCTGTTCGGTTCGCGTCCGCCGGTTTTACCGGACGATGACGCTCTGTGGGATATCTTTGAGCAGGGCCACCAGTTACTAACCGCCGCGGGCTATCAGCAATACGAAACGTCGGCCTATGCCAAACCCGGTTATCAGTGCCAGCATAATCTGAACTACTGGCGCTTTGGCGACTATCTGGGTATTGGCTGCGGCGCCCACGGTAAAGTCACCTTCCCGGGCGGCAGGATCCTGCGCACCACCAAAACCCGTCACCCACGCGGTTATATGCAGGGACGTTACCTGGAAAGCCAGCGTGACGTGAGTGATGACGATAAACCCTTTGAGTTCTTTATGAACCGTTTTCGGTTGCTGGAGCGCGCGCCTCGCGCCGAATTTGTCGACTACACCGGGCTTACGGAAGCGGTTATTCGTCAGCCAATCGACGAGGCTATTGCCCAGGGCTACCTGACCGAATGCGAGCAATACTGGCAGATTACCCGGCACGGTAAACTGTTTTTAAACTCTCTTCTTGAGTTGTTTCTCGCGGAATAACAAGGAATAAGCCTGTCGCGCCAGCGGGTAAAATACCTGATGGCGCGACGCTTACCGATCTGTGGCGGTTAATGCGCCGCCGGCAAGCGCATTATTTAATAACGCCTTTACGACGCAAATCGTCCGTATCTTTTTTCCAGCGCTCGTAACCGTCATTAATATCCATGATTTTCATGCGGATATCACTCTGTTGCATCTGAAGTTTCTGTACCGCTATATTCAGCGGATATTGTCCTTTCTCTAACGTTATCCAGTCATTCTGCGCTTTTCGACGCAGCTCTTCTGATTTCAAAAATACCTGCCGCCGTTGCTCGTGTATGTCTAAATCTCTTTTCTGCTGAATAGCCGCTTCATTGCACGGCTCACTCTGCTTACGGCACGCGTCTAATGCCGGTTGATAGACCTCTTTTTCGTATTTCTCGGCATATACGCTGCTATCGTTGGCTTTTACATAATCATCGCGCTCTTTTAACGTCTTTTTAAACGCCTCGGCGCGGGTCAACGGTTTCCCATCAGCGCCTTTTCCCCAATATGCGTCCGCTTCTTTTTTAGCTACCGCTATTTTCTTATCCAGGGCAGAGAGTTGTTTTTCAAGACCGGGGATCGACGCTTTCTGCGCACGCCAAGAGGCTTCAATGTTGCCAAACCGATAGTTAAAGTCATCACTGTTGACGATCAGGTATTTATCATTCGTTTTAATGTCGTCAATAGCCCGGCCCTGATCGCTGGCTGCCATTTGTAATGAGTAATAGCTCACCGTCCAGCCAGAGGCTGGCGTCCCTTTGCTGGTCAACATGGCAGAAAATTTAACGGGACGATCTTTGGTCCAGGTTTTTTCAACAAAATAATAATCCGCCGCCATACCAACGCCGGTATACATATCTTCACGGGAAGAAATATCCCCTTCGGCAGACCAGGTGGCCTGATTGCCCCTCGAATCAAGATTTTTTAAGGTAATGGAATCCAGTTTAAGTATGCCGTGGTACTGCTTACTAAACTGTTCTTTTAAGATGTTATCGGAGGGTTGAGCAACCTCTGCCCAACTATAGTCTGAAATCAGGGCAAACAGCGCTGCGCCAGCAATCCATTGTCGAACCACTTGTGGACCTCCCGTCCAGAGACATGACGCCCACAATTATCATAACCAGGATGATAATTAGCAAGATAATAGTGTTGGTTGTGCGAGAGGTCTTCCAAAGATGGCCCCGGCCTTCCGACCGGGGCATTATCTTTAATACTGATTGAACATCGTCTGGATCTGTTTTGGATCTTTAGTCTGGGTTAATGCCAGTTGCAGTAAGACACGCGCTTTTTGCGGGTTCAGCGTGCCGGAAGCGACAAAGCCGTATTTTGCATCGTCAACTTCCGCATCCTGCGTGGTTGCGCCAGTCGGCACACGTGAAGAACGCACCACTACCGTACCGTTGTGCGCAGCGGTCGCCAGGGTATCAAAGACCGTTTTATACAGGTTGCCGTTACCCACGCCTGCGCTCACGATCCCGTCATAACCCGCGTCTACCAGCGCTTTTGCCGGCAGATCGGACGCATTCGCATAGTTATAAACGATACCGACTTTCGGCAACGCGGTCAGCTTCGACACGTCGAACGGGGTGGAGGTGGTATGTTTACGCTCTGGTGTACGCTGGTAGTCAATTTTACCGTTGTGGATATAACCCAGCGGGCCATAGTTAACCGCTTTAAACGTCGCCACGTCAGTCGTATTGGTCTTAGTGACGTCGCGTCCGTCCATCACGGTATCATTCATTACCACCAGCACGCCGCGATTGGCAGACTGTTTATCAGCCGCTGTTACTACCGCATTATAGAGGTTGAACGGGCCATCTGCGCTCATTGACGTGGAAGGGCGCATCGCGCCGACCAGTACCACCGGTTTATTGCATTTCACGGTCAGATCGAGGAAATAAGCGGTCTCTTCCATCGTATCAGTACCGTGGGTGATCACGAAACCGTCGGTGCTGTCGCACTCGGTATTGATTTTTTTCGCCAGCGTGAGCCAGACTTCATCGTTCATATCCTGCGAGCCAATGTTAACGACCTGCTCGCCTTTCACTACCGCAATGTCCTTCAATTGAGGAACGGCATCCACCAGATTTTCGACGCCGACTTTACCTGCCGTATAATTTGATTTTGTTGCTGAATCACCACCGCCAGCGATCGTTCCGCCGGTCGCTAAGATGGTGATATTCGGTAAAGCGAACGCTGCGCCGCTGAAACCCATTACCAGAGCAGCTAATGCCGTTTTCCTGAAAAACTCCATGTTATATCTCCAGTTATGTCAACTGGTCGCATTATCTCTATATTGCAGACGAATAATGTGACGCCATACGATTAACCAGCGATATATATCCAACAGAGAGTATTTTTTAGAGATGGATAACAAAATGCAGGAAAAAACAGAATAAAAAGGCGCAGATACGATCTACGCCATTGTTTAAAAAGGAAAGATTACTTCAGGCTGCCAACCAGCGCTTTGCGGCTATCTTCTAAGGTTACTACGCGGCTACAGACATCTTTGCCAAACTGCTGGAAATCTTTCTCCTGATTTTTCCATTCGTTCTGGATAGCGGTTTGCAAACCACCGAGGCTGCCCATCACGCCCTGTAAAGGATTGCCGCCGCCTTTAAGCACCGCTTTGGCGCCCATTTCGTTAATACTGTCCTGCAAAATACCGCCCATCGCCTGATTCACCAACTGCTGACCGTCGGCACGCACCTGGTCGATAGCCTTATAGTGGAACGTCAGGCCGTCCGTACGGTGTTCAATAATGCGGTTCATTTGCGCTTTTAATTGCGCATCAAGCTTCGTCAGACGGCTACGCATGTTGCTGCTTTCGCCCACCTCTTTAGCGATGATTTTATCCAGCTCCACGCGGCCTTTTTCTACGCGCGATCGGGCGCCCTCATCAATCCACGGCAGCGCGCTTCGCAGCTCCGCCTGGTAATCTTTCGCCTGCTCGCGCTGCGCGGCGCTAAGGGTGTACTGCTTACCGTTGTACATCACATTGCCGTCCGGCGTGATCACCAGGTTGCCGTTTTCACCTTTCACCTGCACCGTTTGTGGACTCAGGATCACATCGTCACGCGGCGTGACACTGCATTTGTAATCTGCATGAGCGGCCATCGCCGTCAACGTTAGCACTGCCGCCAGCAGCGTTTTGCGCATCATAACTTTCCCTCAAGACAAAGCGGGCCGGCATTTGCCGACCCTGTACTTATTAGTCCCACCAAACGTCGAAAAGTTCGCTGGTTCGGACTTCTTCAAGGTTGCGCGCTTCCAGCCACTTACGCACAATCGCCTGATGTTCTTCGGTACATTTACCGATTTCCTGCATACAAATCAGCCCTTCCCAGGCCAGGTAGCCGCTGCCGTCAAACGCCAGTTTATTAGGCTCAATAACGTCATTAATAAAGTCATCGACAGTCTTATCGATCTGCTCTTCAGATGTACCTTCCGGAAAACGCCATGCCACCGAAAATCCTAATTCCTGGAATTCGTCAATGTGCATTTTTTTACGCAGACGACGACTACGGTTCTTTGCCATTATTTCACCCTCTCGAACATTAAGTCCCATACGCCATGACCAAGACGATGGCCACGTTGTTCAAATTTCGTTACCGGGCGCGATTCCGGGCGCGGTACATAATCATTGCTCTCTGACAGATTTTTGTACCCGTCGATAGAAGACATGACTTCAAGCATGTGTTCCGCATACGCTTCCCAGTCGGTCGCCATATGGAAAACGCCGCCCAATTTCAGCTTGCTCAATACCAGTTCAGCAAACGGCACCTGAACGATACGGCGTTTATTATGACGCGCTTTATGCCACGGGTCAGGGAAAAAGAGCTGAACCATCGATAAAGAATTGTCAGGAATCATTTTATGCAACACTTCTACCGCGTCGTGGCACATGACGCGCAGGTTTTCAACGCCCTCTTCATGAGCGGACGCCAGACACGCGCCGACGCCGGGCGAATGCACTTCAATACCGAGGAAATTCTGCTCCGGGCGCGCTTTCGCCATCGCCACGAGAGACGCCCCCATGCCAAAACCAATCTCCAGCGTCACCGGCGCTTCGCGACCAAACAGCGTGGCGAAATCTACCGGCGCTTCGCTGAACTCGACGCCCATCACCGGCCAGTAGTTTTCCAGCGCGTGTTCTTGCCCCTTTGTCAGTCGCCCCTGGCGACGAACAAAACTACGAATACGGCGCAGCGGGCGACCGTTTTCATCAAATTCCGGTGAAATGACGTCGTTTTTCATAAAAGTGTAGTCTGCTGTGTTTGAGTTCTGAAAACGGGCATTATCCAAAGTTAGTTGCCGGATGCAAGCATGAAGCGCACTGCGGAAAGTTCCGGTTTACACCCTGCGGCCTCTGTGCTGCAATCTTGCCCCCGGCAATAATGAATGAGTTTCCATGCAAGCGTCTCAATTTTCAGCCCAGGTTCTGGACTGGTACGACAAATACGGGCGGAAAACGCTGCCCTGGCAAATTAACAAGACGCCTTACAAAGTATGGCTCTCGGAAGTCATGTTGCAACAAACGCAGGTGACGACGGTGATTCCTTACTTTGAGCGATTTATGGCGCGCTTTCCCACGGTGACGGATTTAGCGAATGCGCCGCTGGATGAAGTGCTCCATTTATGGACCGGGCTCGGCTATTACGCCCGCGCGCGTAATTTGCATAAAGCGGCGCAACAGGTGGCGACGCTTCACGGTGGAGAATTCCCGCAAACTTTTGCCGAAATCGCCGCGCTACCCGGCGTCGGGCGTTCAACCGCCGGCGCGATTCTCTCCCTCGCGTTAGGTAAACATTATCCGATTCTTGATGGAAACGTTAAACGTGTGCTGGCTCGCTGTTATGCTGTTAGCGGCTGGCCTGGAAAAAAAGAGGTGGAGAATACGCTGTGGACGTTGAGCGAGCAAGTGACGCCCGCACGCGGCGTGGAGCGTTTTAATCAGGCGATGATGGATCTGGGCGCGATGGTTTGTACGCGTTCAAAGCCAAAGTGCACCCTGTGTCCGCTGCAAAACAGTTGTATCGCCGCTGCGCATGAAAGCTGGTCACGCTATCCGGGCAAGAAACCGAAACAGACGTTACCGGAGCGGACGGGTTACTTTTTATTGTTACAGCATAATCAGGAGATTTTCCTGGCGCAGCGCCCTCCCAGCGGTTTATGGGGCGGACTCTACTGCTTCCCGCAGTTCGCCAGCGAAGATGAATTACGTGAATGGCTGGCGCAACGGCATGTTAACGCTGATAATTTGACCCAGCTTAACGCGTTTCGCCACACATTTAGCCATTTCCACCTGGATATTGTGCCTATGTGGCTTCCCGTGTCGTCACTGGACGCCTGCATGGATGAAGGCAGCGCGCTCTGGTATAACTTAGCGCAACCGCCGTCAGTCGGACTGGCGGCCCCCGTGGAGCGCTTGTTACAGCAGTTACGTACCGGAGCGCCAGTTTAACGCCCCGGTCGATGAAGAGGATCACTTATGAGCAGAACGATTTTTTGTACTTACCTGCAACGCGATGCTGAAGGGCAAGATTTTCAGCTCTACCCTGGCGAACTGGGAAAACGTATCTATAACGAGATCTCTAAGGACGCGTGGGCGCAGTGGCAGCATAAGCAGACCATGTTGATTAACGAGAAAAAGCTCAACATGATGAACGCCGAGCACCGTAAGCTGCTGGAACAGGAGATGGTGAGCTTCCTGTTCGAAGGCAAAGACGTTCATATCGAAGGTTATACGCCGGAAGATAAAAAATAGGCCCGTTGCTGAATGAGGCTGCGCTTATTCGGCCTGTGAGTTATGCCGGATAAGCTCTTAGCGCCGCTGCCCGGCAACATGGCATAACGACAACACAACATGCACTCCCGGAATGATGAAAAAATTACTCGCGCTTGCTGTTATTGCGCCGTTGCTCATCTCCTGCTCCAGTTCGACCAAAAAAGGCGAGACGTATAATGAAGCCTGGGTCAAGGATACCAACGGCTTTGATATTTTGATGGGGCAATTTGCCAACAATATTGAAAATCTGTGGGGATATAAGGAAGTCCTGATCGCCGGGCCGAAAGACTACGTCAAATATACCGATCAGTTCCAGACCCGTAGCCACATCAACTTTGATGATGGGACCATTACCGTTGAAACCATCGCCGGGACGGAACCTACCGCACATCTGCGCCGGGCCATTATTAAAACGTTGCTCATGGGTGACGACCCAACCTCCGTCGATCTTTACTCCGATGTCGATGACATAAAAATTTCTAAAGAACCCTTCCTGTATGGTCAGGTCCTCGACAATACCGGCCAGCCTATTCGCTGGGAAGGCCGCGCCACGACATTCGCGGATTACTTGCTGAAAACGCGGCTCAAAAGCCGCAGTAACGGCCTGCGTATTATTTACAGCGTCACCATTAATCTGGTGCCGAACCACCTTGATAAACGCGCGCATAAATACATTGGCATGGTACGCCAGGCCTCCCGTAAATACGGCGTTGACGAGTCGCTGATTCTGGCGATTATGCAAACGGAGTCCTCGTTCAACCCGTATGCGGTCAGCCACGCGGATGCGCTGGGCCTGATGCAGGTGGTGCAACACAGCGCCGGGAAAGATGTTTTCCGTTCTCAGGGTAAGTCCGGCACGCCAAGCCGTAACTTCCTGTTCGACCCCGCCAGCAATATCGATACCGGCACAGCGTATCTGGCGATGTTGAATAATGTCTATCTGAGCGGTATTGAGAATCCGACGTCGCGGCGCTATGCGGTCATTACCGCCTACAATGGCGGCGCAGGCAGCGTATTACGCGTATTCTCGAACGATAAAATTCAGGCCGCGAATATGATTAACCGCATGTCGCCGGGGGATGTGTACCAGATATTAACCACCCGACATCCATCTGCGGAGTCGCGCCGCTATCTGTATAAGGTGAATTCCGCCCAGCGATCGTATCGCCGCCGATAAACCATCGCATCCCGCCTCTGGCTGGCACAGGACAGCGGCGGGAAAGGCAAAAGTGTTAACTCCGTCACCATTTTACCTTGCAATCAGAAATTGTTTGCAAATATTTGTCACAGGTAACAAAAAAAGCCCGCCTCTCATTGATAGAATCACACCAAATCACAACGGCAAATGTGCCTTTTAAAACATTCATCCGCTCTCAGGTGTGAGGAAATTAACATGAATCTTAAGCTGCAGCTTAAAATACTTTCTTTTCTGCAGTTCTGTCTGTGGGGAAGCTGGCTCACTACCCTGGGCTCGTATATGTTCGTCACCTTAAAATTTGACGGCGCATCTATTGGCGCAGTTTATAGTTCACTGGGGATTGCCGCCGTCTTTATGCCGACCTTGCTAGGCATTGTGGCTGACAAATGGCTGAGCGCGAAATGGGTCTATGCCCTGTGTCATGTTGTCGGCGCCATCACGCTATTCATGGCCGCGGAAGTCACTACGCCTGGGGCGATGTTCTTTGTGATCCTGCTTAACTCGTTGGCCTATATGCCGACGTTGGGCTTGATCAATACCATATCGTATTACCGCCTGCAGTCTGCCGGCATGGATATTGTGACTGACTTCCCACCTATCCGTATCTGGGGTACCATTGGCTTTATTCTGGCGATGTGGGGCGTGAGTTTCTCCGGTTTCGAGCTGAGCCATATGCAGCTTTATATCGGCGCGACGCTTTCTGTTCTGCTGGTACTGTTTACCTTTACCCTGCCGCACATTCCGGTGGCGAACCAACAGAAAAACCAGAGCTGGACATCAATGCTGGGCCTTGACGCTTTTGCGCTGTTTAAAAATAAGCGGATGGCGATTTTCTTCATCTTCTCCATGATGCTGGGCGCGGAACTGCAGATCACCAACATGTTTGGCAACACCTTCCTGCATAGCTTTGATAAAGATCCGCTATTCGCCAGTAGCTTTATCGTGCAGCACGCCTCGGTGATGATGTCGATTTCGCAGATTTCTGAAACGTTATTCATCCTGACCATTCCGTTCTTCCTGAGCCGTTATGGTATTAAGAACGTTATGCTTATCAGTATTGTGGCGTGGATGCTGCGTTTCGGCCTGTTCGCTTATGGCGACCCGACGCCGTTCGGTACCGTTCTGCTGGTACTGTCGATGATTGTGTACGGCTGCGCCTTCGATTTCTTCAACATTTCTGGCTCGGTGTTTGTCGAAAAAGAAGTACGCCCGGAAATCCGCGCCAGCGCGCAGGGGATGTTCCTGATGATGACCAACGGCTTCGGCTGTATCCTGGGCGGCATTGTGAGCGGTAAAGTGGTGGAGTATTACACTCAAAACGGCATTACCGACTGGCAGACCGTGTGGCTCATCTTCGCAGGCTACTCGCTGGTGCTGGCCTTCGCGTTCGTAGCCTTGTTCAAATACAAACACGTTCGCGTTCCGGCGGTTTCGCAACCCGTTGCACATTAATCCTTGCCCTGTTTCGCAGGCCGGATAAGGCGTAAATGCCTTATCCGGCCTGCAGGCAACGTTACTTTAAAACATATCCGTACAAGCGTTGAATTCCATCGGCATCGGTCTCGCTATATACCCCCTGCAATTCCGGCGAAAAACCGGGCAACAGATTGATGCCCTCTTCCAGCGCCAAAAAATAACGCTGCGCCGCGCCGCCCCAAATCTCCCCCGGCACCACGCACAGTACGCCCGGCGGGTATGGCAATGCCCCCTCGGCAGCAATACGCCCGTCCGCCTCGCTGATACGCACCAGCTCTACATCGCCGCGAATAAAGGCGCTGTTGGCGTCCTGTGGGTTCATCGCCACATGCGGCAGGCTTTCTTTGCGGAACATCGCTTTTTGCAGATCCTTAACGTCAAAGCTAACGTACAGGTTGTGCATCTCCTGACATAGCTCACGCAGGGTGTAATCGCGGTAGCGCACCGGGTATTTCTGAAAAACCGTCGGCAATACATCCGCAAGCGGCGTATCGTCTTCAATGTGCCGTTCAAATTGCGCCAGCATCGCGACCAGCCGCGCCAGTTTCTCTTCGCTCTCAGCGGGTGTCAGCAAGAACAGAATCGAGTTGAGATCGCACTTCTCAGGCACAATACCGTTCTCACGCAGATAGTGGGCGAGAATGGTCGCCGGGATGCCGAATTCGGTGTACTGCCCACTATCGGCATCAATACCTGGCGTGGTCAGTAACAGTTTACAGGGGTCGACAAAATACTGGTCATCCGCATAACCCTCAAAGCCATGCCATTTCGCCCCGGGCTCAAAACTGAAGAAACGACGATTGCTGGCAATGGTCTCCGTCGGATATGCCTGCCACGGCTTGCCGTCAACAACCAGTGGGATAAAGGGCTGAAGCAGTTTGCAACGGGCGAGAATGGCTTTACGCGCATCAATGCCCAGCGCAACGCACTCCGCCCACAGGCGGCGACCGCTCTCCCCTTCGTGGATTTTGGCATTGATATCCAGCGCCGCAAACAGCGGGTAGAACGGACTGGTCGAGGCGTGCAACATGAAGGCGTTGTTCAGGCGTTTGTGCGGGCAAAAACGCGCCTGGCCGCGAATATGGTTATCTTTTTTGTGGATCTGCGAGGTTTGTGAGAACCCCGCCTGTTGCTTATGTACCGATTGGGTCACAAAGATCCCAGGGTCGTTTTCATTAAGCTCCAGCCGCAACGGCGAGGTATCCGCCATCATATTGATAAACTGCTCATAGCCTACCCACGCGGAGTCAAACAGAATGTAATCGCAGAGATGCCCGATTTTATCCACCACCTGACGGGCGTTGTAAATAGTGCCGTCATAGGTACCCAGCTGAATGATCGCCAGGCGGAACGGACGCGATGCATCGGCGCTTTCCGGCATCACGTCACGAATCTGGTCGCGCAGGTACGTTTCATCAAAACAGTGCGCATCAATACCACCGATAAAACCAAACGGGTTACGCGCTGCTTCAAGATAGACTGGCGTCGCCCCGGCCTGAATCAGGGCGCCGTGGTGGTTGGATTTGTGATTATTACGATCAAACAGCACCAGATCGCCGCGCGTCAGCAGGGCGTTAGTGACCACTTTATTCGCCGCCGAAGTCCCATTCAGCACAAAGTAGGTTTTATCCGCATTAAACACTTTTGCCGCAAATTTCTGCGCGTGTTTGGCAGAACCTTCATGTATGAGCAGATCGCCAAGTTTCACATCGGCGTTACACATATCCGCACGAAACAGATTTTCACCAAAAAAGTCATAAAAATGACGGCCTGCGGGATGTTTTCTAAAAAACTCGCCATGCTGGTGCCCCGGGCAAGCAAAGGTACTATTCCCCATGTCGACATACTGGGTCAGGGTGCCATAAAAGGGCGGCAGAAGTTCCGCTTCGTAGCGACAGGCTGCGTTTTCCAGCTCCAGCCATTCCTGCGCGTTCCCACCTATTACCGCCGTAACGCCGGCAGGCGCGCTGACGGGTTCATCCACAAGCATAAACACCGGCAGGTGAAAACCGGTGCGTTTAAGCAACGCCAGAATACCGCTACGGCTGTCAGCAGTGGTAATGACGACTGCGGCCACATCGGTAAAGTCGGTACTGTCCAGCGCCACTACGTTTCGGTGGGTGGAGAGACGGGGGATGAGTTCACCGCTGGCGGCAATATTCATTGATTTCATAAGCGCAAATACCCGTTTCGGGAGTAGAGTAACCCCGGACAAAGCCCGATGCCTTGCCCAACGAGATGCCGGGTCAAACTGGATACCAGCTCCGACCGCCAGACATCAGTAAAAACAGACTGTTTCTGATTTTACTGTTGTCCTGCAGTGAGCGTGCGCTGCCCTCACCGCATAGCGGGGACGACAAAAAAAAGGAAAGAAAGGGGCAAACCTCGCGCAGTCAGGCGACAGTGAAGACAATATAAAGGCGCTATGTTCATCCCGGCGAGCCCCATGCTGGCAGGAGAAATTTCGCGCAATCATGGCACCTTTCACCAGACGGCGCAAGGTAAAATCAGCGCTCTATACGTCACAGATAATCAAGCTATTAACAGCTTAATCGCGTGATAATAAGGCAATTTGAAAGACAAATAACAGGAGTCATTGTGGTAATTGGACCTTTTATTAACGCTGGCGCAATTTTATTCGGCGGCGTTATTGGCGCGCTGTTAAGTCAGCGTCTGCCAGAACGGATTCGCGTCTCAATGACGTCTATTTTTGGTCTGTGCTCTCTGGGAATTGGCATTCTGCTGGTGATGAAGTGCGCTAATCTTCCGGTGATGGTGCTGGCGACGCTGGTCGGCGCGCTTATCGGCGAGTTTTGTTTGCTGGAAAAAGGCATTAATGGCGCAGTCGCGAAAATCCAACAATTATTTATGGCATCGGGTAAGAAGCCAACACACGACTCATTTATTCAAAGTTACGTCGCTATCATTGTACTTTTTTGCGCCAGTGGCACCGGTATTTTCGGCGCGATGCATGAAGGGATGACCGGCGATCCAAACATTTTGATCGCTAAATCTTTTCTGGATTTTTTCACTGCCATTATTTTCGCCTGTTCGCTTGGCATCGCCGTTTCGGCGATTTGCGCACCGATGTTGATTATCCAGTTAACGCTTGCCGCCTGCGCCACTCTCATTCTTCCGCTGACCACGCCGGCAATGATGGGCGACTTTAGCGCTGTGGGCGGACTGCTGCTGGTGGCAACCGGCTTGCGTGTATGTGGAATCAAAATGTTTCCGGTAGTGAATATGCTCCCGGCGCTGTTGCTGGCGATGCCGATTTCCGCCGCATGGGCGATGTTTTTTGCCTGATTCTGCGTGCAATAGCAACAAAGTGGTGATAGATTGTGCAGTCTACGTTGATTTGAAGAAATTTCGTTGACGAAGCGAGGCGATTACGGTTTAATGCGCCTCGTTGCCCGGATAGCTCAGTCGGTAGAGCAGGGGATTGAAAATCCCCGTGTCCTTGGTTCGATTCCGAGTCCGGGCACCACTAATTTTGCATCAAAGCACGCTGGTTAAGAGATGAGAACCTTAACGGGCGGTTAATACAGGGGCCGGTCATTACGGAATGTCCTCCGGTGTAGGCGTATCTGCACTGGTTAACGTTTCTGAATCAGTCCCTCAAGTGAGGGAGCCTGTTCCAGCAGGCTCCCTTCTCTCGATCACTGGCAATAATCCCAGTCAATCAGTTTTGTGTCAATAGTTGTAATTCCCTTTCTACACAGAGATCTGTGTGCAGAGACAGTTCTTCTTCCAGTGTTTTTCCCACAATGTCCATCCTGAGCTCCACGTATTCCATTGTTGTACTGACACTACGATGACCCAGTAAATCTTTAACCAGTTGAAGATTCCTTTCGGGCGCTTTCATCAGTTCCGTGGCAAGAGTGTGTCTGAAACGGTGCGGTGAAACGGCAAAACCGCACTCCTTTGACAGGCGTCGAAAGAAAGAGCGGATCTTTTGATGCATCACACTCACATCATTTCTTTCAAACTTTGCCTTTCTTCCGGCAATGTAAAAACTGACATCGAAAAGGTTATCTTTTGGCCCGGCTCCAGCTTCTGTTGCCCGTGACAGGAGAAGCTGCAACCGCAAACGCAGCTGCCTGACAACGGGAACGCGCCATTCCCTGTGCGTTTTACTTCCTTCCAGGCGCAGGTCTATATAGCCCTCTGTCAGATTGACGTCCCTGAGCTGAACATGCAGCAGTTGATTTTGTCTCATTCCCGTATATCTGAGCGTATCCAGGACGGTTATCCAGAACCAGACCGGGTAAAGCGCACTCCGCCCGCCACGTCCGAAAATTCTCCTGTTGGATTCAATTTCAGCCTGCTGCATTATCAGATAAAGGCGGGTTAGCTGAGAGCGGGTTAACGTGCGCTTTTTCTTTCTGTCCCGCTGTACGGTGCAATTGTTGAAAGGATTTCTACCCTCAGGCAATAAACCACTTTCCATCGCATAGTTATAGAGGGCCCTGAGATGTGCAATTTTATTGTTCCAGGTCTGCGCCGATTGTTGCTTTTCTCTGAGTACATGTCGCCGCCATCTCAGTATTTCATGATGAGTAACCATTAATGGAGTTTTGCCTGCACCCATGAATTTCAGGAACCCCTTTACAACCTTCGTATAGCTCCATTCTGTTGCAGCACGCAGGTTTCGGGCGAAGAAGTACTCCTCAAGCAATTCTTCCCATGTCGTATGATGGTTTTTGTCAGACATACAGCATTTCCTTTTTCTATATCAAGCTGCCCTTAAGGGCCCCATGGACTGCCCCTCCTTCAAAGGAAAGACAGAAGCCCGCTGTCTTCAGGGGAAGACGCCCCTCTGAAAAGGTGTGTAGTCTTGACAAGATATCCACTTACAGGTCTAAACGTGCCTTCTTTACCGGGCGAATGGTACAGTTTTGCTTTAATAAAACGCTCTCCCCGGCGCACCCTGTGAATATGCAGCTTCTCAAATTCCTGCTGTAGGGAATCCCTGCTCAGCTCTGATCCGCTTTCTCTGATGTAAAGATAAAATATGTCCGGTACCCGGAGAAAGATGAACCCTGCAACTGCATGCGCTCTCGAATCAGGCTGATTAATATCGATTCGCTTGCTCTTGATCCCCTCAGAAAGCCACCTGAGAAATTCAGTGCCAGCCTGTTCTTTTTTCACTGTTTTTTGCATATCAATGTTAACAGAGTGTAATGGGATGTTATCCTCAGTATCAGGTTCGGGGAAAGAGTTTTCTGCTGCTGTCTGATTTATCTCATGCTTATCAGCTTCAGGGGATATTTCATTAAGGGGGGAAAATTCTGGCTCATTTTCTGCTCTGGCATTGACTGAAGAATCTTCATCACATGCTTCAGTCCCGGTCATATCAGGCACTGATATTGCACTGAAAAGGCTTAGCAGCATCTCTGTATCAGCCATTTCTGTTTCATTTGGATCACATTCCGTAATCTCGCCTGCCTTTTCATTGCTGACGAGATTGCCGTCATCAGCCATCGGCACCGGTGCAATAGAAGATGCAAGTAGAGTTCCCTGCAAATCTGCAATTTCTGGCAATGCCGTTTTAAGTTTTGCTTCTGATGAGGGTTGTAATTCGGTCTCTCGATCAGACGACGTTCGCGAAACTGAAAGGGCCGGCTCTGCGAGAGTATCAACTTTCTCATTTGCCCCTGATATCCCCAGCGAAGGCGATTCCACTTTTTCAGCGGCTTGCTTCATCAGGCCGCGTATCAATGGCATGCCCGGATGCTGATTCCAGAGTGCGCCGGCAAGGTTGCACAGTGCTTCGGGATTCTCTGCCAGCCAGCCCGTCGCCTCTGTCGGCATAAGTTGCCCGGCGGCAAGGGCAGCAAACGCTGATGCGTTCTCAGCCTCCCGGAACCGAAAACGGTAAGGTGAGTCCGGAATGGTCATTCCCGGAAGCCAGCTTTTACCGTCAAGCAACTCCCCCTCCAGAGTCGCAAGAAGAGGCAGGTGCCAGAACAGCGCCGACCAGAAAATCACCGCATTCCACATCACATTCTGTTCTGCCTGCTCTTCTGGTGCCGCGCCGGGTGGAAACATATACCCTTTTGCCAGCCTGACCGCACAGGTCGTGAACTGCAGCGTAAGATCGCCGAAGCCGTCTGACTGTGACCACCTTCCCTTCTGCGTGGCCGGCACATTCTGTACCCTGGCTAATAAACCATTAAGAGGCGCTAAATAGAGACGCTGATAGATGTCTGCGGGCAGAGAGCAGTTCTCCCATATCTGCTGCAGGCAGGTTTTTCGTAGCGGGCTGGCGCACAGCATACCGGCACCACGTGGGGCGTGGTAGCCGACAGGCGTGACTGTGGATATATGATGTACTGCTTCTGGTTCGCCTTTTGAAAACAGAGACCTCAGGGTCCGGATTCTGCTGAGCATGATGTTCTCCTGGTACAGGGCTGCTCAGTGTTATGATCCTCCCTGCGCCACACCATAAAAAACCAGTTATTCAGTCCCGGAAATTTCTCCCGTGTCGTCGGGCATAACGGCATCGTTCTCATCATCGCCCTCGCCGGCTTCGCTGAGCCAGCGCATCAGTTCGTTCAGAACGAGCGTCTTTCTTGCCCGGGTGACAGCCACGTACAACAGGTTAGTCTCATCCTGCCGCTCTTCCTGCGAAAGAAGCGGATCGGTAATGTCGGTGAAATCCTCACTCAGCATTACCACCGACCATTCGAGCCCCTTGCTACGGTGGGCGGTTGAAACCGTGACCTGAGCCTCTTTTTCATGACTGACGACCTGACGACGCATAATGGCCAGCTTTTGCGGAAGGGGGAAAAAGTCATCCAGCAGACGAATGGACTGGTTCATCTCCACGTCCTGGGTGGCTTTGGCTATTGAGCAGTACTCATCAAAATCCCGGTAGTCCCGGCTGAGGCGCGGGGACTGCATCTTTTCAGGCATATCGGCGGAAAACCAGTACAGGTCTTCCAGCTCCTCCGTTTTGTAGCCTTCAATCCCCCCGACCCAGAAGACCTTTTTCTCCATAAGGCTCGCCGTCAGGGCACTGCCGATCACGCCGGACACCGTCCGGCTCAGTACAGTAATGTGCTCAGCCCCTGCAGGAAGGTCGCTGACGACAGCATCCTGCCCCCCGTTACCTGCCACGCGCTTTTCCTCTCCGGCACGTTCAAGCAGGATGTTGGCCACACGCGCCACCTCAGGGCCAAACCGAAAACTCGCTGTCAGCCACAACCGATCTGCCTGCGCCAGTTGCCGGGCATTGAGCGCGTTATCCGCCCCGCGAAACCGGTAAATCTGCTGGTAACGGTCGCCGACCAGGATAACCCGGCAGGGCTGATTCAGTACAAACGCACTGGTCACCGGATTGGCGTCCTGCGCCTCATCGAAGAGGATGGTGTCCCAGCGTTTTGACAGGTCAGGCTGAGAAAGCTGGAACATTTTGAGGTAGGTATCGTGTGTAACGGGAAAGACTGAATCAGTACGACTCATTTCATACCAGAGGATCTGGATTGCCCCCAGAATTTTACCTGCATCAAGACCGTGGCGATCATCCTCAGACGGCAGGTGTATCAGCCCTGGCTCGGGGTCTGCACTGCAGAGGAACATGTTCAGCCCGCTGAGTGCCAGTCTGGCCAGCGGCCAGTGGCGGGTGTTGAGCTTTCTGGCCACATCCGTAATGCGCAGACTGGCTGTCAGCCGGTCACGGAAATGCTTGCCGAACCGTGCCCATGCCAGCTGATGTGACGTTTTACACTCTACGTTATAGGGGAACCTGCGTTCAGCTTCATCCCGCACAGCGCGGTTGTAGGCAAGGTAAAGCATCCTGCTTTCCGGATTGGCTTCAGCGTAGCTAACTAACGTGGTGGTTTTTCCTGTGCCGGCAAAAGCGTTTACCACAAGATGAGTGCCCTTCCACTCAATGATGGCGTTTTGCTCGGCTGTGTTTTTCCAGGTCATGGGGCTCTCCGGCAGCTGCGTATAAGAAGTCAGACTGGCAGCGGGAGGCGTTAACTGCGATAAAAAACCAGATACCCTGCTTCAGAAGTAAAAATCCACCTTCATAGAAGGTGGCTTTGATTGCACCCCATAGGGGTGTACTAAAAACCCTAAAAAGAAGTCTCTGCCAGTTCTGTTAGCTTTAAATCCAAAGACAATAAGGCAGAGCCAAAGCTTGTTGATGACCACGCCCACAGGACGTGGTTTTCAGTTAGCAATAAAAAACGCTCCCGGACGGGAGCGTGTGGATGTGATTATGCTGCCTGAAGTGCCGTGAACTCAGACGAACAGGCCAGCCGCCGAGATACTGCCAGAACTTGGACAGCTCAGCAGGAGGCAAATTGCTGCGCTGGTTGAGGTTGCCCCTTATGACAGAGACAGTGGTCGAATGAAAGGCCGTCGGGTTATCTGGGGTGGGAAGAGCTGGCCTTCGATCCATTTTGTTTATGGCTGTGCTTTCTGTTGTACGGTTCAATCCTAAAATGAAGCATTACTATCAGGGGCTACTTGAACGAGGCAAGGTAAAAAAAGTCGCACTCACAGCATGCATTCGAAAATTTATTACAATTCTCAATGCGATGGTGCGTGACTGGAAAATGTGGAGTGCTGAACTGCAGACCCCCGGTGTTGCAAAACAGATGTTTGTTTATGGTTCGATGGGGAGCCAAAAAAGCGAACAAATCTCAACCACTGGTTAAATATCCAGATAAATTTATTTTATCTGGGTCAAATGAGTGATATGGTGTCACCAATGAGACCCACTGGAGGTGCTATGTCTGAATTTGAATTGCTTGCGCAGGATCTCCTGCAGAAATCCGAAGAAGAAGAAAAACTGCAGCAAGAAAAAGACAAAGAGCTGATTGCAAAAGTTCTTGAAATTTATGATCAAAAATACGTGGCAGAACTGCTCAGGAAAGTAGGCAATAATGACTGGAGCAGGGAAACGATAAACCGGTGGATTAACGGAAAGTGTGGGCCAAAATCATTGACCTCTGCTGAGGAAATTCTACTCAGGAAAATGCTGCCAGAACCTCCGAAGCATCACCCTGACTACGCATTTCGTTTTATCGATTTATTCGCGGGCATCGGCGGTATTCGCAAAGGGTTCGAAGAAATTGGCGGTCATTGTGTTTTCACCAGTGAATGGAACAAAGAGGCTGTACGAACTTACAAGGCTAACTGGTTTAACGATGAGCTGGAACATAAATTTAACCTCGACATTCGTGAAGTCACTCTGAGTGACAGAGAAGACTTGTCGGAAACAGCTGCCTATAAGCATATTGACAAAGAAATTCCTGATCATGATGTGCTGTTGGCAGGATTCCCCTGCCAGCCTTTTAGCCTCGCAGGTGTCAGCAAAAAAAATTCATTAGGAAGAGCTCATGGGTTTGAATGTGAAGCTCAGGGGACGCTTTTCTTTGATGTTGCGCGTATTATTAAAGCCAAAAAACCGGCGATTTTCGTCCTTGAGAACGTTAAGAACCTGAAAAGTCACGATAAAGGAAAAACCTTTAAAGTTATCATGGAAACACTGGATGAGCTCGGTTACGAAGTTGCTGATGCCGGTGTCTCAGGTTCTGATGATCCTAAAATTATTGACGGGAAAAATTTCTTACCTCAGCACAGAGAGCGAATTGTATTAGTCGGTTTCCGCCGAGATCTTAAAATTCACGATGGATTTACCCTTCGCAACATTCATAAATTCTACCCACAAAATCGTCCAACATTTGGAGAGTTACTGGATCCTGCAGTTGACAGTAAATATATTTTGACTCCGAAACTCTGGGAATACCTGTATAACTATGCCAAGAAACATGCCGCGAAAGGCAATGGTTTTGGGTTCGGACTCGTTGATCCTACGAATGTGAATAGTGTGGCCAGAACTCTCTCTGCACGCTACCACAAAGATGGCTCTGAAATACTGATTGACAGAGGTTGGGATAAAGCGAAAGGGGAATTAGATTTCCGCGACGAAGAAAACCAAAGCCGGCGGCCACGAAGGTTGACGCCTCATGAATGTGCCCGCCTAATGGGGTTTGAAAAAGTCGGTGGCAAACCGTTCAGGATCCCTGTTTCTGATACCCAGTCTTATCGTCAGTTTGGGAACTCTGTCGTTGTTCCTGTATTTGAAGCTGTTGCCAGATTGCTTGAACCTTACATTGGTAAAGCTGTTGCTGTGCGTACAAACAAAGCAAAAACCAAATAATGAAAGGCCTCAGGTGCCGTGCCTGAGGCCTTCTTTCGTCTTTATGCAGCGTAGATGCCGATCAGCCTGGCAATAAAATGTCCCAGAGTCATCAATTCTGGACGAACAGCTTCAGGGTATTTTTTGTGCAGGGAAGAGGGAACAACCAGTGTGACCCGTTCTTGCTGCATTTCTTTAAATTGCGCCAATGACACTCCTTCCTGAAGCGTAAAGAGATGGATGTTTTGTATCCTGTCTGCTTCATTCAACACTTGTCTCCACCGATCCTTGCATGTCGTTTTTACCGCAAGCATATGGAGTTTTTCGTCCGGAAATGCTTTGTCATGGTATGCATCAGAAGATGGAAAAAGGAAGTCTGGTTTTTTATTCCCTTCAGTCACGGACTGTGTCGCGAACTGAGTAAGACCATGTTCAAGGAAAAGTTGTTCAAGATGTAGCTCCAGTGATTTCCCTGCCCGGGATTTTCTGCGGTTACTGACTGAATTAGCCAGCGCGATAAAGTCATCAACCGAGTTAAATCCCTTCTTAATGATATCAAGGACATGCATTTCCTCTACAAGGAGGAAAATATCATATTCTACACGCCTGCGATCGATGAGTTGCTCGTCTGGGTCTGCACAGCCCTTTGAAAAGTAGTCCGCAGCGTATTTAATTATTTCGGAGCCAGATGGGAATGCGGTCTCCCAGGGCTCTGGAATTTTGTATTTCTTCCGGGTTGTTTTTGGCTGAAGAGCTAATCCCCCTAAAATTTCTTTTGCGGGACCAAACCTCAGCGCGCCAGGGATAATTTCGCCAAGAATGGATTCGACAATGTCCTCTTCGTCAGGATTTTTGCAAACCCACACATCAACGTTCTTACTGTCACTTCCGGGCTCGTGCTCAAAGGCCAGAATGGACAATCCACCTGTGTTTTCAGGATCCTGAAGCGGACTCCCTGGCCCCCAGCGCGTTATACGCTTTTCATTTCGGGTTTTACCGAAAAAGCTGCCGTTATAATAAATCGCGCGAGCTTCACTATCACTGCAAACATGCGAGGAATAGGTTGCATTGAGGAAAACCGAGGGGTTTTGTTCCTTAGTGTTATCTATCGAGGGAAACAGCTCTGCAACAATACCTGAAGGAATATACAGTCCGACCTGATGACCGCCTGTTGCACCAGTATCATTTGCTGACAAGCGTTTGATGTACAGGAAATAATTGCCCGTTGCCTTACTCAGTAACCATTCCTGAAAACCTGACATATGCATCCTTACCTGAGGACAAATCGTTCTGTTGTTCAATAGATTGCTATTTTAACTACGCTCGCCGGAGCAGTATCTGTCCATGCGAGCATATCGATATCAAAGCATGCGTTCCTGCGGGGATTAATGTCAACGCTAGATTGTTACCAGCTCCGCTAGTTTGCTGGCAATATTGGCCATTGAATCTTCAGCTGTGCTCAAACCGCTGCGCGAACCAAGTAACGGACTGACTTCGCGAAGATCTTCATATGTTGTGTTATGAACGATAGGGACAAGAAGGTCTCGTGCCAGAAGGGCCGATAGCTCTTTATCCGCAATCCCTTCTCCTGCGAGCCGTTTTAGTAGCGCAGGGGTCACCAGAACAATCCCTACGCGTGATTTTGCCAATCCTTCATCGATTTCGCGCAGCAATGTTGCACCAAGTAAAACATCTTTTTCGCTAAACC
This sequence comes from Salmonella sp. NW645, assembly GCF_051703725.1. Lineage (NCBI taxonomy): Bacteria > Pseudomonadati > Pseudomonadota > Gammaproteobacteria > Enterobacterales > Enterobacteriaceae > Salmonella > Salmonella sp. NW645. The sequence goes on from NZ_JAMMKR010000005.1 coordinate 400,807, forward strand.
AGACTGAGACCCCGTTCATCTCAAGCTGGTCATGAAGCTCTTTGGCTGCGTCCTTGCGATCGTCCCAGGCATGGCACAGAAAAACATCTCGTAAATCAGGGACAGAGGCCCGCCTCTCAACGTTTTCACGGGCTGGCGTGTGAGTGCGCACTTCCGCAGGGGTATAAATCACAGATGATCCCGCCCGTGACCAACGTGGTCTGGTGCTACTGGAGCTGCCTCCACCGCCGCTGCTATATCCGTTAGAACTACCACTTGGCGAGGAATAAGAGAGCACTTCATTGATTCAGAACTACTATCCAGATATTGCAGATGAAATCAGGAGGATAGCAGATAATATTCCCCGGCGTTCTCGGGCAGCATTACGTGAAAAGTTAAAGGATGCAAATGCCAAAAACAAAGTTTTACAGGATGAGATCCAACAACTTCAGCTTCGAATATCAAAACAGGCAACCATCAATGAAATGCTGAATTACAATCTAAAAAATAAACCTTCTCGAAATAAATAAAAAAACAAACCAGTACTCAGTTAGCTAACCATTTTCCATAGGCATCAATGTCAATCATTGGCACAGTGCCACTAAATTGAAGCTGTGCAATAAGCCTGAAAAGAAAAGCAGTAGCTGGCTTATTTCCTGGTTCAAAATTGAATTTTCCATCAATGTTATTGAAGTAAAAATGCCCATGTGATGCAACACAGCCCATATCAAGTCGTCCATCTGATAAATCCCCATTGAGAGCTTTGTCGAACGCCCCCCCCAATGCAGGACTCCAGTCACTTTCAAAAGTAAGTAACCCTCCCAAAATTGGAATGAGTGGTTTTGCTGGATATGTCCCGCCAGCATGTGGAATTGGAAGGCTGGTACGATGAAGTCTGCGGACACTTGCAACTTTTCGCTGTGCATAAGCAACAAGCTCTGCTGACGCTGATTGCTTCGCTTCAAAAACCGCATAGACACTTTCTGCTGGAACAATTATTTGATCATTAAATTTAAAAATAAATGGTGAGTACTGCCTGTCAAAAACGACCACATCAATCTGATCACTAAAATTACCCAAACTATCAACTACAAAAGCATTAGCTGCCTGGTAGCGTTTGGGAAGATATGTATCGAGCATTTCAATCCATACTCCTTCACTGGCATCCCCTTTAGCCCCTGGATGATGGAAAGCTTTACGTGCAGTTCCCAGTCGAAGTTGAATATCTTCATGTAACGAAGCAAATAGTTGAGAAAGTGACCAATCTGACATAATAGATTCCTTTATTCAGTAATACTCATACGTTGCATAAGTATGTATGGCCCATAATACTATTTTTGGGCATTTATCTTTACTATATTATTAGCGGTCAATAAATGCAGGTGTTGGTGTCATTTTATTGACTACCTGCAGTGCTGAATGGACTGACACTGCGCTATATGGGTAGGCCGTAAGAATTATTGATGGTATTAGCCGCTGGGTAATATCTGAGAAAGTAAATCCCGGCGAATTCGTGTCCCTTGGACCGGTTAACCTGACTAATTCTTCTATCGCCGTAGAATTTAATCCCAACCCCGTAAGTTTTGAATGCAATAAATAGTGTCGTTGTTCATCATTTGGCCTGGAAAAAGTTAAAACTTCAGCAGCACGACGCTGGACGGCCGGATCGAGAGCTTTCAGCCGGTTAGTACACATAAGAACTGCCGCTGGTAGTTTCTGATTGGCGATCCGGTCTATTCCGCGAATAAAAGCGTTTACACCAGCACGATCCTCATGGTGCATCTGAGCATTTTCCCGGGATTGAGCCAATGCATCAGCTTCATCAATCAACAGCAAAACCGCACCACGAGCTTTTCCATTCGTGTTTTTTAATTTATCTGCGGCCTCAATGGTGTAATCAAATGCAGCTGAAACCAGCTGAGTCATTTCGCCAACTCTACCCTGCCCTCGAGTAGCAAGGCTCAAAGGATACAACGTAATATCAATATCTTCCTGCCGGGCAACAGCATCACCAATGGTTTCCGCCAGTTCTGTTTTACCTGAGCCCACGTCCCCAGCCAATACAACTAAAGGTGGCCGTCTGAGTACTGTATCAACAGCCGCACGAGCATCTGGATGATATTTTTTGGCCCATTCCTGAATCCCATAAGGATTTACAAGCAAGCCTAATATTTTTGATAATCGATCTTTGTGTTCATCAAGACCAACTAAACGAGCCAGACGCTCCTGAGGCTCAAAATCAGGGAAGTTAATACGCCGCTCAAACAATTCATCAAGTGATGGTTTTACGTTCATACAAAATTCCTTACGCTAGTGCGAGTGAGGGAGCGACCACCGGCCGAGTAAGTCTTATCATTTTCGAGGTAGCCATTAATCCCTGGAGACTGGGCACCTACCCGTTTGAATGGTAGATCTTTCAAAGCAGTATCTTTTTCCGATTGAGTAGCATTCAGATATTTCGAGCTATAAGTCATAAAACTGTAGAAGGATGCACCCGATACATCTTTTCCTTGGCGGATTTTTCCGGGATCGTCATCTGTTCCTGAACCAAGCAAGTCGCCTGCGGTATATCGAAGGGTCGGCTCGATCCAGTTATTATTTTTCTGAAAACCATAAGAGACCTCACCCAAATATCCAGCCTTAAGAATCACAACCAATTCTTCTTCGTATGCTTCAATGTCGGCATCACTGGGGTAACCATAAAAACGCTGCATCCGCCGCAAGTCAGTTGCAACTTTAGCGGCCATGTGACGAGCGTGGGTTACGCTGAAAGTTTGTGTCTCTGCTACCGTATAACTATAAGAAGACATAATGATTTCACCCCTGGAATGAAGAACCGAAAACTTTCTGCCAATAGGTTATGGTTAATTGCTTGGTTGGTGCATAGAATGCAGCATCGATAGCGTCACCGGCATCCATTGCAGCGTCAATAATGGCGTCCACATTAGACTGCGTATATAAACGAGCAACATTATTAACAGGATTAACGGGATCGATAATTTGCACTAAGTCTGACAACTTGCCTATTTTTGACGCAGGATAATTATCCTCGAAGACAATACGTTCACGTAATTCAGTGCTCACCAGATAGGTAAAAAATGTCTGTAAAGCTTCCGGATAATTCGAAAAATCCACGCCATTATCAAGTAATTTTGCAAGAATCAATTCAATCATGAAAGATTTAAAGCGAAAATTCGGTCGCTCTTGCTTCATCAAACGAGCCCAATATTTAGCTAAACGAACAACCTGAGCAAAATGCTTCGGGGCAGCACGCTTACGGGCCTTGATGAAATCAAGGTGCAGAGGAATGCTGGTTTCAAGGAGTGAGCCATCTTCCTGGCTTATCAAATGACCTCGCCAGTCAGGTAACCCCGAATACAATACAGGGACAATATCGACATCTAAGCCAGAGCCCCGGAAGGAAACCGTTACTGAGTATGTCTGGGGCTTAACCTGATCAGGACTAAAGTTGGGAAATGCTTTACGCAATCTATCAGCAAGATAGTCAAGTAACTCACGTAAATCCTGTGGTGCATCAGATCCACTGATATACACAGCCACATCGATATCGTTTAACGAACGAAGAGCAGTTCCTTTAGCCAGACTACCTGATGGAATCATTCGCTTTAATGAAAAGTCTGGATGATCAGAAAGATACCCTTCCAGTTTGTTCTGTAATCGCTTGGCCTGTTCCCTGAATTCATCAGCCTTTACTTTTGGAAGATTTACCTTATCTTCGGCAAATCGCGCTATAGTTTTATGGTCGACATGTTCTGTTGACATCTCATCCTCACTAGAAGTCTTCACTCTATCCAAGCCGGACGACATGTCATGTTCATTTTCGTCGGCCACAAAGTTCGGTATAGCGAACTTTTTATAAGAATGAGTGCATTTTTCATACTTGTCAAACTTTTTGTTCGGAATAGTGGTACAATGATGAAAGAGATGAAAGAGGAGATATAACAATGGCAACCCGTCTTGGCGAAAAACTGCGCGATTTGCGTAAACAGCGTGGATTAACACTGGAAAAACTCGCTGACATGGCTGGACTCAGTAAAAGCTATCTATGGGAACTGGAAAATCGCGAGTCTCAACGTCCTTCGGCAGAAAAGCTAACTGCCCTGGCAGATGCACTGGGAGTTGGGACTAGTTTCTTTTTAGAAGATGATCTTCGAGAACCAGAAGAAAGACATCTTGATGATGCTTTCTTTCGTGGCTATAAAAATCTTGAACCTGAAGCGAAAGCACAGTTAAGAAAAATATTGGACACCTTTAAAAAGGACTTCTAGTTATGCAAGAACAAGAGATATGGACGCCTCAAAAAGCAGCTATTCGGCTAACAAAAATTTGCGATACTTTCAGTGAGATTCACGGCACAGAACGATTTCCTGTTAATGTTGAGGAATTGTCTCTGGAGGCGGCAGAGTTGTTCAAATGGGCTGACCCTATAGTAAAAATAGAACCCGTTGACATCAAAGGATTTGATGGTGCATTAATGGCCAATGAATCTCGCAGCCGTTGGATGCTACTTTACAATAACGGTTTAACATCCCCTGGTAGAATTCGATTCACTCAGGCACATGAACTGGGACATTACATACTTCATCGTCTAATTCGTGATGAGTTCAGATGTAGCAGTGATGATATGTTATCCTGGGAAGATAAAAATATTGAATCAGAAGCAGATTTATTTGCTTCTTATTTACTGATGCCATTCAATGACTTCCGAAAACAGTTGACGCCAGACGTTGATATTGACGTATTAAGTCAGTATGCGATTCGTTATGGAGTATCGCTGACAGCAGCTGCATTAAAATGGCTTGAATGCACTGAAGAAAATGCCGTATTCATTTTATCTCGTGACGGGTACATGAAATGGGCCTTTTCCAGTCCCGCAGCTCGCCATAACGGAGCCTTCTTTCGCACACAACGCAATGTGGTAAGTATTCCAGAAGGATCGATTGCTGCAAACCAGAACATTTCAATGGAAAGAGCAGGAATGAAGATCCCTGCATCAATTTGGTTCCCTCATGCAGATAAAGACGCTTCAGTGCGTGAAATGAAAATACATTCAGAACAGTATGAATATGTCATCACCCTTCTAATCCTTTCCCGAAAAACAACTGTATGGCCTCCTTTTCATGGGGAAGATGAGTAAAGATCTTTTTCATATAAAGTGGTGTGCATGTTTAGCAAGCAAAAATAACTAATTGAAAAAAACATAACCAATTGATATCACTAAACTTAATAAGACATAACAGTTAAGGAAGGTGCGAACAAGTTCCTGATATGAGATCATCATATTCATCCGGAGCGCATCCCAGAGGGACATCATGAGCCATCAACTCACCTTCGCCGATAGTGAATTCAGCACTAAGCGCCGTCAGACCCGAAAAGAGATTTTCCTCTCCCGCATGGAGCAGATTCTGCCATGGCAGAATATGACCGCTGTCATCGAGCCGTTTTATCCCAAGGCGGGCAATGGCCGACGGCCCTATCCGCTGGAGACCATGCTGCGTATTCACTGCATGCAGCATTGGTACAACCTGAGCGACGGTGCCATGGAAGATGCCCTGTACGAAATCGCCTCCATGCGCCTGTTTGCCCGATTATCCCTGGATAGCGCCCTGCCGGATCGCACCACCATCATGAATTTCCGCCACCTGCTCGAGCAGCATCAACTGGCCCGTCAATTGTTCAAGACCATCAATCGCTGGCTGGCCGAAGCAGGCGTCATTATGACCCAAGGCACTTTGGTGGATGCCACCATCATTGAGGCACCCAGCTCTACCAAGAACAAAGAGCAGCAACGCGATCCGGAGATGCATCAGACCAAGAAAGGCAATCAGTGGCACTTTGGCATGAAGGCCCACATTGGTGTCGATGCCAAGAGTGGCCTGACCCACAGCCTAGTCACCACCGCGGCCAACGAGCATGACCTCAATCAGCTGGGTAATCTGCTTCATGGAGAGGAGCAATTTGTCTCAGCCGATGCCGGCTACCAAGGAGCGCCACAGCGCGAGGAGCTGGCCGAGGTGGATGTGGACTGGCTGATCGCCGAGCGTCCCGGCAAGGTAAAAACCTTGAAGCAGCATCCGCGCAAGAACAAAACGGCCATCAACATCGAATACATGAAAGCCAGCATCCGTGCCAAGGTGGAGCACCCGTTTCGCATCATCAAGCGGCAGTTCGGCTTCGTGAAAGCCAGATACAAGGGGCTGCTGAAAAACGATAACCAACTGGCGATGTTATTCACCCTGGCCAACCTGTTTCGGGTGGACCAAATGATACGTCAGTGGGAGAGATCTCAGTAAAAACCGGAAATAACGCCAGAAATGGTGGAAAAAATGGCACTGTTGCAAAGTTAGCGATGAGGCAGCCTTTTGTCTTATTCAAAGGCCTTACATTTCAAAAACTCTGCTTACC